>CAIJTR010000211.1 GCA_903823665.1 uncultured Rhodospirillales bacterium | reverse complement strand
GTGGGCTGCATTGCGATGCGCCAAGTCGCATCGCGTGGGCTGCATTGCGATGCGCCAAGTCGCATCGCGTGGGCTGCATTGCGATGCGCCAAGTCGCATCGCAGGTTCAACGTTGATGCGCTTGACCTGAATGCGCCTGTCGCTTGATAAGATGACAGCGAGCCGCTCGGCGGTCCGGTGACAGAGTGGTGATGTAGCGGATTGCAAATCCGTCAATGCCGGTTCGATTCCGGCCCGGACCTCCAATCGTGCTGGGCAACCCATCCTCCCACTTGAGAGAAAGCCATTTTGTGACGAGGCAGATGGGCTGGTTTGGGTTGTTCGATCTGCTGCGGTTTCCGCAGGATGCTGGGCCTGCTGCCGGATGGGCGATGCCGGGAAGCAGGCTTCGATTGATCGACCGGCATTTGGCCGCCCTCTACCATGGTGCCGTGACGGATATTGGACATGGCTTTCACGCCGATACGTTCGATATCGCCTCACACCATCTTGCGCGGTCCAGTGCGCCTGAGAGTGGTGCGTTTCATGTTGACATGCGCATGACCGGCAGACCCGCGAGCATGTTGTTCGGCTCTGATCACACGCAGGCAATTTTGGCCTGGCATGCGGCAAGTGCGACCGCGACGGTGAGGTTGGCCGGTGCCGATCCGGTGGTGGCGCTACCGCATGCGGATCTGGCCGCATTGCTGGAGCAGAGCCTTCCGATCCAGCAGATTGCGACGCTGTCGGCGTGGGTTGAGGATTTTCAGGGTATTGAAGCTGCGATGAAGCAGCTCGACCCGTGGCTGACGACATCGACGCGCGCAATCATTCGCATGCCGCAGACGGCGTTGGAAGCGATGCTCGGCCGGCTGCCGGCGTGGCCAGCGCGATGTGTGGCGGTTGTGCCGTGCAGCACGGCGGCTGAGGGGGCAGCGGGCATCGAGGCCGTGAGCGACGTGATTGTGTGCTTCCAAGACGTGTCGCAGCGTTCGCCAATGGCGGTGGTTGATGCAGCGCGCGGACGGGTTCGCCGGTTGCGGGCCGAGACGTGGAATGACAAGTCGCGGGCGCAGCGCAGTGTGGCGCAGGGTGGGTTGGAGGTGCGGCTTCCCGCAGACCGGGCGAAGCCAGGTTCTGGTTTGCCGATCACGTTGTTGGGTGATGCGCCTGCCACACTGGCCGGTGCCAGTTTCGCTGCGATGCAAGCGCGTCCGTTTCAGGCAACGACTGGCTTTGATTATTTGCTCGATATCAGCGCCGCCACCATCTCGCGCCGGAATGGAACGCTGTTTGTTGTGCCGCAGCGTGGTCCGGTGGTGATTGATCCGCAGGCGCTGCCCGAGGCCGACGCGTCTGGGCTTTCGCCAGAATCGATGCGGGATTTCCTGGCGTCTTGCGGCGCTGGAGATGATGGCTGGTTTGTCGAACAGGCCAAGGCACCGGTGGGAGCACTGGCGGCGCGACCGACTTTTTTGATGACGCCCAATGCCGGGCCGCTTGATCATATGATGGCGAGTTGGCCCAACTTGCAGCTTGTGTTCGAGTTGTGTGATCTCGAAAGGCTGGCGGTCAGTGAAATTGATGTGCTTGTTCCCGCGCGGCCCGGTCATCCGGACACCGCGGGGTGGGTGATCGACAGTCTTTTGCAGAGCGGGTTTGAGCGGTCGCAGATCAAGCATGAGTTTGATGGCGTGTTGTATCGGCGGTTGTTGCTGGCAAGCCCGGGCTGCAGCAGCACCGGGGCACAACGGGCCGCGGGCTTTGACCGGTTTTGGAACCGTTACGCCGCGAGTGCCGGGCGGGCCGGATTTGTATCGTTCAGCCGCGCCCGTCCGTCGGGCAAGGTGCTGCTGGTGGATGAGCAGACGGCACCAATCGTAAACGGGGCGGATTTGCAGGCGATGGCGCGGGATCGTGGCTATCAGATCGTCAACGTGGCTGAATCGGCGTTGGGTGAGATGGTAACGGCGCTTAGTGCAGCGCGCGTTGTGGTTGGGCCAGGCTCGCTGCTTGGCTGGGCGTGCCTGGCGACGCAGGCAACGCTTGGCTTGTTGCATCGTGATGGCGATGCTGCCCTGCCCTACCCCGCTCTGCACGCTGCCTCGGCACGTGGGCACGCCGTGGTGGTGATGTTTGGCACCAGTATCGGCTCGTTTGTGCAGTCAGCGTTCGTTGTCGCACCTGATCGGTTTGCAGCGTTGCTGGACCGGGTGGAGTTGAGTGGGCCGGCGCGGCGAACCCGGCCAGAGGTATCCGTATGACCGAACTGTTCGACTCTCTGGCGCGGACGGGCAACCGGCCGATGCTCGCCCGCTCGCTCTACTTCTGGCACCAGATATTGGGCGAAGCTTGCGGTGCGGAACCTTTGCTTCGGCGTATGGCTGGTGAGATTATTCGGATGCCGGTCGGCGCGGATATTGCCGAACAGCATGTTGATGTTCGGTCGGTTCCGGATGGATTTGATATCCAGGAGGCGGCGCTGCCAGGGGCTGATGCGCTTTTTGCGTATGTCAGCGAGCCTGGACTGCGGTTGGTGGTGTCGAGCCAGAAGGATGGCGCGGGGCGTGTCTGCCGCCGGCTACGGGTGTGCCGGGCGGATGGGTCGCCGTTTCTGAGGCACGGACCGGAGCGTTTCATGCTGCGTTACCGGCTTGACCCGGCGATTATTCGCGCCCGCGATATCCTTGTGCTGCAGCTGACCCTTGAGACTGGGCCGCAAGCCACAGGGCTACCACCGCTGCATCCGTGGATTGAAATCCATCATGGCGGTGACCGGCACTACGTTGAAACTATTGAGACAAGTGCGGGGATGCTAGGAAACGGCGAGGCCATCAGGCTTGCGGCCTTCGCACCTAGTGCGTTGGCTGAGGCGACGTCAGGGATGCAGGAGCGGCTGGGACTGTATTTTTATCTTGAGCTGACCGGCGAGATTATCGACGTAAATCTGATGGGTGAGACGCTTATCACCTAATTGATCTTGTATCGAAAACCGTTTTTAAAATCAAAAAACTTCATGTTCTAGGAAATATTAATTTCTAAAAATATTTATTAGTTTGTGATGAAATGTCACGACAAATACGATTAACTTGTCGCAACAGGTTAACGTCCCTCACGTTTCGCAGCTTGGAGGTCGAAGCGAGATCACGGCGTGGCCGCGCGGATGGGGCATCGTATTATGATCAATTGGGCACAGCCGAATTCCGGCAAGTGGAGTGATCCGATAGCCTGGGATTCGGGCATTGTTCCTGGCATCTTGGACGTTGCGTCGATCAGTGTGGCCGGGAGCTATACGGTCACACTGGACACAGCCGTGTATGCGGGTTCGCTCATTATCGGCGATAGTTCGGCGTTTTTGCGCATTGTTGATCCGGGCGGGGCGGACGCGTTTGGCGGCGATATCGCGATCGCCGGCGGGCTTGGGATCGACAGCGACGGCTATAGCAGTGAGGGCGGTTCCACCGTCACGGTGGCGGGCACGCTGACCAACACCGGTTATGTCTCGGTCGGCTCCTACACCAACGGCCTAAGTTCGGCGAGCACGCTGTCGGTGGGCGCGCTTGCCGGTGCCGGTTCCATCTACATCCACGGCAGCTATGGGGCCACGCCGCACCAGGCTTCGATGATCGTTGCAGCTCCGGCACCATCGAGCCTGATCGCCGCCAACGTGACGCTCGACGGCGACGCGCTGCTGCAATTCGGCTCCGGCCAGATCGGCACCATCGCGGCTGGCGTGACGTTGCTGCTCAATGGGGCGAATGCGCGCATCGCTGATGCCGGGAGCACCACGACCAATTCCGCACTGGTGGGCTTGGCGGAGTTGGACGGCACGCTGCGCCTGGTCAATGGCGGCAGCATCGGGGTTTCCGGCAACCTCAACAATACCAACGGCTTGGGCATCGACAGTGATGGCTACAGCAGCGAGGGCGGCTCGCGGATCAGCATTGGCGGCACGCTGACGAACACCGGTTATGTCTCGGTCGGCTCCTATACCAACGGCCTAAGTTCGGCGAGCACGCTGTCTGTTGGAGCGCTTGCCGGAGCCGGTTCGATCTACATCCATGGCAGCTATGGTGCGACGCCGAACCAAGCCTCGATGATCGTTGCCGCTGCGGCACCTTCCACTCTTGTCGAAGCGAACGTGACGCTGGACGGCGACGCGCTGCTGCAATTCGGGTCCGGCCAGATCGGCACCATCGCGGCTGGGGTCAGGTTACTGCTGAACGGTGCGAATGCGCGCATTTCCGATGCGGGGAGCGCCACGACCAACTCGGCGCTGGTGGGTCTGGTTGAGCTGGACGGTAACCTTGGGCTGGTCAATGGCGGCAGCATCGGGCTGTCCGGCGATCTCACCAACACCAGCATCCTCGGCCTCGACAATGACGGCTACACCAGTGAGGGCGGCTCACAATTCACCATCGCGGGCACGCTGACGAACACCGGTTATGTCTCGGTCGGCTCCTATACCAACGGCCTAAGTTCAGCGAGCACGCTGTCTGTTGGAGCACTTGCCGGAGCCGGTTCGATCTACATCCATGGC
>CAIJTR010000210.1 GCA_903823665.1 uncultured Rhodospirillales bacterium | reverse complement strand
CGTGATGTTGATGGCACCACCAGCCTCAACCGTAACAAAGCCACTTCCGGCATAGCCATCATACAAATAGGCACTGATATACTTCGTATTGGCACCGTTCACGACCAGCGAGGCACTCAGCCCAGCCCCAACGGCAACTGGATCGACACGCGCCGTTCCCACATAGGTGACGTCAACGGTGGAGGCATTCTGAAGGGTAAGCGTCGTGTTGTTCGTCGACCCCGTGTACAGATCCTGGCCCAGGGTCAGATTGACGCCACTCAACGTCCATACGCCGTCGAAATACGCAAAGAGCGCGCTTGCCGTCCCCGTCAGGGTGCCGCCACCAGGTCCGAAGTTCAGCGTGTCCGCACTGTTGGGTCCCGAGGCTGCGGGATTAAGACTGTCCGTGGTGTCGTTGTAATTGCCCGCGAGGCCAATATCGGCAGTCCCAGCAGCGGTCCAAATCAAATTGCGCGCAACCATCCCGCTCTCCTGCTAAAATTCCATCTCCAGGCCCGCATCATGTCCAAAAATTTTCGCTCTGCATACGCGTTTTTCAAAACATAATTTATCACAACGAGGAACTGGAACTGTGGCCACGGCACGCTCCCTGCAACCCAATCCTACCCCGAAATCCGCGCGAACAGCTCGCCCACCGGAACCGGCGGCACGACGCCGAACACCTCATCCAGCACCCGGCCCAGCTCGTCTGCGCTGCCCAGCATCCGCTCCTCCGTCACATGCCCGTGGCGACCCTCGATGGCATAGCGGGTGTTGATCAGCTTGTGCCGCTTGTCCGAAGCCAGCTTCTCCATAATCAACACATACAGAAACGGTGCGGCTGGATTGGTCGAGGTATAGTAATTGCCAAGCTCAAAGTCAGACGCGATTTGCGGCTCCAGATTGAAAACATACGCCACCCGCCATCCCTCCGGCTGCATCGCGTGCAACGTGTAAAGCCCGGCTTCCTCAGACAGCCGAAATGTCCCCATCCCCGTCGATTGCTCAACACCCGCAGCAAGCCGCAGCGGCGTCTCCAGCAGGCACGCGCCGAACCCGACATCCGCCAGGAACGCACCCTCCGGCAGATCAACCTTCAAAAGCATGTGATTGCGCGGCCCCAGCGGCGCGTCCGGCGGAGACATCCAGCGCACCCGCCCAGCAAGACCCGTCACCGTGAAGCCAATCTGCTCCAGTGCCGCTTTCAGAATGGCGTTCTGCTCAAAGCAATAGCCGCCGCGCTTACCCATGATGAGCTTGTCGTGCAGCGACGCGAGATCGAGCTTCACCGGCCTGCCAACCAGCGGGTCAATTCCCTCGAACGGAATGGCATTCACATGCGCCGCATGAATGCCGGAGAGCGTTGTGAGATCAGCATTGATGGGGCCGCTATAGCCAATGCGTGAAAGATACTGATCGAGATGAAACGCCATCGCCTCGAACTCCTTGTGGTGCAGCCCGTCTAAATTAGACTTTGCTGTGATCAGCCGACAAGCTCGAAGTAGAACTGCTCAGCCCGTCAAGTCCTGGCAAACATCTACCCAGGATGCTCCCACGATCTCAGCCATCCGTTGCGGATTGATCCGCATGGCGCTGTTGATCGAACCGGCAGCGGGCACCACCTCGTCAAACGCCCGCAGCGACACATCACAGTAAACGGTGAGCGGTGTCGCCAGCCCGAACGGGCAGACGCCGCCGACTGGATGGCCGGTCAGGCGCACCACCTCCTCCGCGTCGAGCATGCGCGGCTTCACACCGAACGCTGCCTTCACCTTCTTGTTGTCGAGCCGCGCCGTGCCACACGCCACCACCAGCACCACCGCCTCGCCCACCCGCAGCGCCAGCGTCTTGGCAATCTGCCCGGGCTCCACGCCATGCCCCGCCGCCGCCTGCGCCACGGTCGCCGTCACCTCGTCCAATTCAATGATCGCGACATCCGGTGCGGCTGCGGCCAGATGCGCGCGGACCGACTCCAGGCTCACCGCTTAACCGTCAGCCCGCGGAACCCAAGGAATGCGGGCAACGGCAATGCCATCCTCCGCCAGCGCCTCGGCCTGCTCGGGCGTGGTCTCGCCGTAGATACCGCGCGCCTCCACCTCGCCCTCATGAATGCGCCGGGCCTCCTGGGCGAACTGATCGCCCACATAATCGCAGTTGCGCTCGATCTCGGAGCGCAGCTTTTGCAATGCCGCGCGCACCTGGGCCGGCACCTGCTCGCCGGTCACGGCCATGGATTGGGTTTGCGGCTGCGCAGGCGGCTGGACCGCCACGGCGCGCTTGGCGTTGCCCTTCTTCGGCACCGCAGGCGCCATGAGCCCACGCGTGATTTTGGCATCGCCACAGACCGGGCACTCCACCAGCCCGCGCGCCACCTGCGCGTCAAATCCGGCGGAACTGGCGAACCAGCCATCGAACTCATGCGCCTGTGTGCATTGCAATGAATAATGGATCATCCGGGCAGCCTGCGTGTCATGGTCATCCGGTAAGATGTGGCGATAATGCCGAATTCACGCAAGCCTCATGCCGCAAGCAGCGCGTCGAGCCGGCCTGCACGGTCCAGCGCCACCAGGTCGTCACACCCACCAACATGCTTTCCATCAATGAAGATCTGCGGCACCGAAGTCCGCCCGGAGCGTTGCTGGCTCTCAGCCCTCTCCTTCGACCCACCCGGCGCCTCAATCTCGCGGAACGCAGCCCCCTTCTGGGTCAGCAACGCCTTGGCCCGCGTGCAATAGGGGCACCAATCCTGGGTATAGATCTCGATGTTGGCCATGTGACACTCCTGCGAACATTCCACCAGAAATCGGTGCAAATGCGCGGCGATGCAAGCCCCAGCGTCTCGTGACATCGCTAGAGCAACGCCCGATCATATTGAACCGGTTCGGCTCAATATGATCGCGGCTAAGTTGCTCTAGAATCATACATTTCTAGAGCACGAACTTTAGACCAGATGATTCCATCTGGTCG
>CAIJTR010000209.1 GCA_903823665.1 uncultured Rhodospirillales bacterium | reverse complement strand
TCGCTGATATCCGGACCTGGAAAGGCGGCATCCGCCAGTTCCTCGTCGATCAACAATGTGATGATGACATGATCGAACGAGTGATGGCTGACGAAGCCCAACGCTCAACCCGCACAGGCTCACCAAACACGGCATAATCCGCAAAATGCCTCTATCGGACGCTTACCCTTCAGGTCAGGAGGCAGGAGGAAGGCTTGGTCACGGTTGAAGGGGATGAATGTCGCCTTAAACCGGTTCATAGCTGCTGGCCGAAAAAAGCTTAATACCCCAATCCGACAGGCTGCCAGATTTTCTTTATTTATTTCATATTAATTTTTCTATTTGAGTTTTGTAGCAATATGTCATGTTTGATATTTTTATATAATTTCATATTTTTAAGTACTCGTTGGGTCCGGCAACACTATCGCTTGCAGCTTTTCCACCCCCACCAGATATGTCAGGATAATTGCCCAAGGGGTTGCCAAACATGACCAAAAAAATTGTGATTGAGCGTCTACGCCACGCTCGGATTGTACCAGTTGTTCGCACCATACGTCTTGAACATGCACGAAAGGCAATATTATGGCTGCGTGAGGCGGGGATGAGCGTCTTCGAAATAACGATGACCATCCCAGGAGCGTGCGATCTCATCGCAGAATTATCAGGCGAACCAGGCATCATTATCGGCGCAGGAACAGTTGCTGACGCGAACGCCGCAAAGGATTGCATAGCAGCAGGTGCCTCATTCATTGTGGCTCCATGGATTGATCCGACATTGAGCGCGCCATGCCTCGCCGCTGGCGTTGCGCTATTTCTCGGGGCAATAACGCCCACCGAGGTGCGGCTGGCATTGGCTGCTGGTGCAGACGTTGTAAAAATATTTCCAGCATCGTCTGTCGGAGGTCCGACGCACATCAAAGCGCTCACAAGCATTTTTCCAAGTGTCCCTTTTTGTCCTACCGGTGGAATTGTGGTCCCTGACATACCCAACTATTTTAATGCAGGGTCGGCGTTTATCGGCATGGGAGGAGCGCTCGTAGACGAGACTCGTATCGCAAACAATGACAAGGCGGACATTTTAGCTACAGCACGACAGATACTTGCGCTGTGATTCGGACCAACAGACTAATATTACGTGGCTGGCAGGATACAGACCGACGTCCACTGGCCGAAATCGTTGGAAATCCGCAGGTAATGCGGTATTTCCACCTTACTCGCAATCGCGAACAATCAGACGCATGGATCGCACGATCACAAGCCCATATCGACAAACATGGCTTCGGCATTTGGGCCGTTGAAATTCTTAAAACCAGCGAGCTTATTGGTTTTGTGGGGCTGTCAACTGTTCCCGATTATTTACCCTGTGCTCCGACCATCGAAGCCGTTTGGACATTAAGCGACGCATATTGGAGGCACGGCTATTGCGCTGAAGCAGCACAAGCCACGATGACTGACGGTTTCAGCAGGTTAGGTTTATCAGAAATTGTCGCATTCACCGCGGCTATCAACATACCATCTCGCTGCATTATGGAGAAACTCGGCATGATCTACGACGTAGGTGGAGACTTCATCCACCCCCGTATTCCGACAGGCCATGCACTTGCGCCCCACGTGCTCTACCGGAAACAAAAATGATGAAAGTATTTTGGGACCCCATCCAACTTAGCCACTCACCACAGTTTTTCCTTCAACGCGGCCGCGTACGACAGAACTTTGAAGTGCCCGAACGCGCTGAGATATTACTGGCTGCGTGCAATGAGATGGGCCTCGAAATCAATTTGCCTGGTCTGGTGGACACTCGGGCAATTAACGCGGTCCACAGTGCCAATTACCTCGCATTCTTGAGTGACGGGCCGACGGCCTGGAATGCAATGTTTGATGGCGGGTCGGAAATGGTCCCGAATGTGCACCCGACACCAGAAATGTTCAATCAGGGCGCAAAACCCGCAAGCACAATCATGGGCCAAGTAGGCTGGTTCGTCGCGGACGCGTCCTGCCCCATCACCGCAACGACATGGCCATCTGCCTTTGCTGCCGCATCCTGTGCAATCGCTGCCGCAAACAATGTAGCCGATGGACATCCGACGTACGCTTTGACGCGCCCTCCAGGGCACCATGCCTATATGGAGCGCGCAGGAGGCCATTGCTACTTAAACAACGCCGCCGTTGCTGCCGAACAACTTCGCCTACTTGGTGCGAAAAAAGTCGCAATCATTGACATTGATAGTCATCATGGGAACGGGACGCAGGGAATATTCTGGGATAGGGCAGACGTTCTTTTTGCCTCGGTTCATGGAGACCCAAATGGCTATTACCCTTGGTACGTCGGCCACGTTGACGAATTAGGGGGGGGAGATGGATTTGGCTGCAATATAAATTTACCGCTAGCCCGAAATACAGCTGACGCTGGTTGGCTGGAAGCAATTGAATACCTCATAACGTCCATAAAAAAGTTTGAAAGTGACGCGCTCGTTATTAGCTTAGGGTTTGACGCATCCGAGCACGAACCGTTGCAATTCTTGGCCGTGACTGAGGACGCTTTTGCCCGCGCCGGAGCATTGATCGCTGGGCTTAACTTAAAATCCGTAATCATACAGGAGGGGGGCTACAATAAGGAAATGCTAGGAAAATTACTTCGCCGATTTCTTGAAGGTTTTTTATCTGCCTGATTTTTATCTCTGATTTCTTGTAATGTTCACAAATTTTTGAAGAAATTAATGAGTGAATTACGATTGACTAAATGAGACCACGCCAAATTTAACCAATGCCATTGTCGGCGACGACTCTGCCAGATT
>CAIJTR010000208.1 GCA_903823665.1 uncultured Rhodospirillales bacterium | reverse complement strand
GGTGCCGCCGCTAGGCTGAGTGAACAACTGCAGCCCCTGCGCACTGACGCGCTGCTGCAGTGACGCGGCAAACTCATCAAGCTCGCCTTGATAGCCGGGCAAGGTCTGATCACGCAGCTTGATGTCAGCACCGATTTGGCCACCATTGAGCTGCGTCGTCACGTCAGAGCCATTCAACGTGATCGGCAGCAGGCCGCCACCAGGATAGTAATTCTGCGGGGACGGTGTCACCTGCGCCACACTAAACTGTGGCGCGGGCTGGGTGATGGTCAGCGAAAGCCCACCATTCGTGCTCGCGATCAACCCGCCATTGGGCTGCTCAATAAAGCTGAACCCGGCCAGCGACGACATTGTGTGCATCGCAGCGTCTCGCTGGTTCTCCAAAATTGCTGTGCTCTGCCCAGCTTGTTTGCCCACAATGATCTGGCCGGTCAGGGCGGCAGCCGTGGAAAGTGCTGTGTTCAGATTTCCGATGCTGTAGCCCAGGTCAGACTGCGCATTCGTCCGTGCAGAACTGTAAGATTGGCTCAGCGCGTTGATCTGTCCGCACAGCGCACTCGCCGCGTTCACCACCGCGCTCTGCGATGCGGAGCTCGATGGGTCAGATTGCAGGCTGCTGAACGCGTTTTGCAATTGGCCCACCATGCTGCCCAGATCCGTACCCGCACCTGGGGTCCCCTGCACGGAGTCGATGGTGGCGAGCGCATTTTGCTGCGTCTGCAACCCGGCGACCAAGGCACCCTGCTGAAAACTTTCCTTTTGCAGCTGAAGATCAATCTCACGCTGCACCGGACCGGTGAGAACGCCGCTGGCCAGCCCACCGACGACGAGCGATGTCTGAGTGCCAACCTCCTTCGAATAATCCACCGTCGCCGCGTTGGCCACGTTGTTGGAGATAACCGCCATGTTGCTGGTGACGTTGGCAAGCCCAGCAGAGGCGATTTGCAACGCGGTGTCCAAACTCATTGCGCATTATCCTTTTTGGCCAACCCAAACCGCATCCACACGCAAGGCCTCTCCTTCGCCTGCGTCACTGCTTCATGTTGAGTGTTTGCTGCAGCAACTGATCCGCCGTCGTCACCAGCTTGGTATTCGCTGAGTAGGCCTGCTGTGCCACAATAAGCTTACTAAATTCTGAAGCGATATCGACGTTTGACGATTCCACCGCACCGATCGCCAATGTGCCCGCACCATTCGTGCCGGCCGACTGAGCAAGCGCGGAGCCACTCGCTAGTGTCGCCGTGTAAGCTTGGCCGTTCTGCGACTGCAGACTGTTTGGCGAGGAGAAAGTAATAACCGGCACCCGCGCAACGACCTTGGACTGGCCGTTGCTGTAGTTCACCGAGACATCCCCTGCCGCACTTGTGGAGATCGACGAGAAACTGCCCGGTGGCACGCCGTTTTGCGAAAGCCCGTTCAGCGCGTAGTTCGTGCCGGCATATTGGGTAAGCCCAGTGGACGAGCCGAAATTGCCAAGATTGATAGCAATCGTCTGCACGCCCTGACCAAAATTCATGGTTACGCCCAGATTGGCCTGTGCATTCGCGCCATAGGCCGCAGCCGTTACGCTTCCAGTCGCATTGCTCAAACTTCCAACGGTTCCAGGGGCTACCGGATTGCCGCTGGTCGATCCGAAATCGACCTGCGCGGTGTTGACCACCGCAGGCGTTGTCACATCGTCCGGTGATGCAACAGTCACGGTCCAGTTGTTGGTAGCGTTCTGCGACCACGTGAGATTGACGTTATGCGCCGTGCCGAGCCCGTCATACACCGTCACCTGCGACGAAATCGGCGAGCCGGTGGTAGGGGTTGCAGGCAGGTTGGCTGAAAGATTGAGTTGCGACGTGGCAACCGGGTTAAACACCGTCTGGCTCACCTGAATTGGTGCCATCCCGTTCTGATTGATCGTCCCTGTTGTGGGGTTGACCGACCAGCCGTTGAGATACATTCCAGCGCTGTTGACCATGTAGCCAGCGGCATTGAGCTGAAAATCGCCATTGCGGGTGAAATACGATGTGGCGGCGAAGGTGGTCTGGCCGGTTGGGCTGGTCGTGGCTTGACTGACCGGAAAGAAGCCCTGACCTGAAATCGCCATCGCCAACGGGTCATCCGATTTCGCAACCGTTCCCTGAACATTGTTCATGTATTGCGGAACAGCAGTCACCCAGCCGGATTGATTTGTCGCAGCATTACTGGTCGTCAGATAATCCTTAAATGCCGTGTCCACCTGCTTGTAGCCAACGGTTTGGCTGTTGGCGACGTTGTCACTGATATTGGTAAATGCGTCAGACTGAGCATTCAGCCCGCTGATGGCGGTGTTCATCGCTCCGAACAAGGACATAGCCGGTCTCCTCGATTGTGCCGCAGCCAGAAGGCCGCGGCGTGTGATAGGGCGGGCCTGGACGGAAGCATCCCCTGCCAGACCCCTTGATCACCTCACCACTCACATTCCGTGCCAGCCTCGTCATCGCAAGAATACCGAACAATCCTCAGTAAAACCGCCGCAGCGCCCCGTCGTGTGGGCCGCAGCAGCCTCACCGCCCGGCAAAGCACGCCCGGCAGCATCTGCCGGGTCATAGGCTGAATGTGCCGGTCGGTTGCGGGCAACACGCAGCAACTCTCCAGAAATCAGGCCATTTGCCGGCAAATCGTCGCTGGCCCGGAGCTTGCGATGACAGCGGACACACGCCGCGCCGTTTTGCGGGGCTGAGAGGAACGCCGCCTATGCCCATCCAAGCCAGCGCATCGCCGTCCACACCGCACGGAGCCCACGCAGCCGCCACCACGGCCACGACCACGGCCTTAGCAACGACGACCGCGGTGCAAAGCCAAAATGGGAAAGCTCCAAACTCCGAGGTCACTCTGGACAATTTCGCAACAGCCCTGGCGAATCTGGTCAATGCGTTACCGGCCACAGTAAACCCCAACGCTGCTGCCATCACGCCTGCCATACCAACGGCCACGGCAACATCAGCCGATCAAAAGCAGCCCACTCTCCAGGCCGCAGCGCCACACGCCTCCGTTCCACATCCCACGCAGGCAAAACATTTCAAGAGCGAGGTCAGCGCACCGGATCAACCGGTCGTGGGCACTATCCTGCCACAGCCCATGCCCACTCCGATCACATCCAAAATCAGCGCACCGGATGGCAAACAAGCTGACCTGCCCAAAGCAGTTGGCGGCACAGCCACAGGGGCGCCGGTCGTGGTCGAAGGCCACCATAACACGACGATGAACGCCGCCACCCCATCCAATGCTCCAGACGGCCAGATCGCAAAACTCGACAGCATGATTCCGAATACGCCAGCAATACCCCCCACCACCGACACGATGCGTTTGCCATCCGCGCCTATGGCACTCAGTACGTCGCAATCCGCTGTTGTGTCAGCTCTTCCCGCAATCACCACCACCATCGCCCAATCGCAGATCACAGCATCGGCGAGCCTGCCCACTCAGCCAGCGCCGTTGGCGGCAACTCCCGCCGCCCAACTGGCTCCGGTCCTGCTGCATCTCGGCACCACAGAAGGCGCGCGGCATATCACCCTGCAACTGACTCCTGACCAGCTTGGCCGTGTGGATATCAACATCGACCAGCCAAAAGGAGGGACCACCACGGTTCGGCTGACAGCAGAAAATCCCCACACACTGGCCCTGCTCCAGCAAGACCACACAAACCTCACAGCAGCACTGGACCGAGCAGGCCTGCCAACAGCAGATCGGGTTGTGAGCTTCCATCTCGCGCAGCCACAAAGCACCAGCGCCGATCCCGGTGCCTCGTCGCAATCACAGTCTGGCTCAATGAGTTTCGCGAATGATAGCCAAAATGACGCCAATCCACGCCAACCCCGCCAAGGCGGCGGCACATCACAACAGAACGTCTCCACACAGCCAAACCGTGCTGCAATACAGCCCGCTTTTCTGCCTTCATCGGGAAGAACAGCCCTGTCCGGCATATCCTTCGCCGGCTTGAACATCACCGCCTGAACCGACCAACACGCTGCAGACAGGAGCCCACTAAGATGAGCAACACCCTCACCACCGGCCTCACCACACCGGGCCTTTCCGGTGCCGCGTCGCAGGCCGCCTCAAACCTCGCGGCGCTGACGGCCTCCAACGGCACATCCTCAGCCACCACCTCCTCCAACGCTGCAGCTCAATTGACCGGTAACGAGAACACATTCCTCAAAATGCTGATGACGCAGCTCAAAAACCAAGATCCAACCAGCCCGTTGGACACCAGCCAGTTCACCACCGAGCTTGTGCAGTTCTCCGGGGTTGAACAGCAGATCAGCACCAACTCGAGCCTCACCCAGCTCATTCAACTCACGCAGTCCGGGCAGTTGCTACAAGGCTCGTCGGTCGTCGGCCATACCGTGGCGGTCGCTAATTCCGACATGCCGGTGCAAAATGGCAGCGGGCAGATCCAGTTCTCAGTCCCGTCCAACCAGAACGTTGTAGTCTCCGTTGCCAACAGCGCCGGTACGTTGCTCAGCCAAAGCACGGTTTCAGCTACGTCCGGCGTCAACAATTGGAGCTGGAATGCCAAGAGCAGCGCTGGAGCCAGCGAGCCGGATGGCGATTACAAAGTCTCCGTCAACGCAGTTGACAGCACGGGCGCAGCCACGAACATCCCATTCGATGCGATCGGTCAAGCCACCGGCGTCTCGGTAAGTGGCAACACGCTGAACCTGCAAATGGGCAAGGTCACAACACCATTCACCAATGTGCAATCCGTGTTGAACTGATCGCGTCAGACCCCGGCAAAAATTGCCGGGACGTCGCGCGTTAACCATTTGGAAACTTACGACGCCTAACCTCGGGACACGGCAAAACAGCCGGAATGCAGGAGGTGCGATGCGAATCTTCAACCGCCACGCCAGCACACGCCTGCAGAATGCAGAGCAAGCATGAACGCGCTGCTGTTAGGTCTAAAGAGCCTTGGTGCCGGCAGGCTCATCGCCATGGCTGCCGTGGCCTTCGCAATGATGGGCCTGCTCACGGTCCTCGCCATGCATGGCCCAAGCGAGCGGATGGCGTTGCTCTACAGCGATCTCGACCTGCGGGAGGCTGGCCAGATCGTTGATGTGCTGGAGCGGCAGAAAATCGCCCACCAAATCGGGCCGGGCGGCAATCAGGTCCTCGTCTCTGCTGACCAGGTTGCAAACGCTCGGCTGTTGCTCGCCAAGGAAGGTCTGCCCACCGGCGGCTCCATTGGCTACGAGATTTTTGATCGTGGTGACAATCTCACCGCCAGCCAATTCCAGCAGTCAATCAACCAGGCACGCGCGCTGGAGGGGGAACTGGCACGCACCATTCGCGGCATCCAGGGTGTCAAAGCGGCACGTGTGCATCTTGTTCTGCCAAAACGCGAACCCTTCGCCAGGGACCGACAGGATGCGCAAGCCTCCATTCAGATTGCCATGGCCGGCACAACGAGGCTCGACAATGAGGGCACCCGCGCCATTCTCAACCTCGTCGCCGCCGCCGTGCCGGGTCTACGCCCGCAGAACATCGCGCTGACCGACACACGCGGCAATCTGCTGGCCCGCGCCGGAGAGCCAACGGGCCCCGCCGCTGATGCCGCCGGAGACAGCCGCCGCCTCGCCGCCGAATCCCGTCTTGCCCGCGCGGTCGAGGAAATGCTCGAACGCAGCCTCGGCCCCGGTCGCGTGCGCGCCGAGGCGAGCATCGATTTCGACTATGACCAGGTGCACGAAACACAGGAGCACTACGATCCTGATGGTCAGGTCGTCCGCAGCACCCAAACCGTCACCAACAACAACAAATCGACCGAGGCCACCGGCAGCGTGTCCGTGCAAAACAACCTGCCCAATGCCGATGCAGGGGCGAACAACGCCGGCACCTCCGAACAACGCCAGGAAGAGACAACAAACTACGAAATTGCCAAAACGGTGCGCACCATCGTCCACGACCAGCCCAAAATTGCCAAGCTGAGCCTCGCAGTGATGGTTGATGGGATCATGGCCAAGGCCGATGACGGCAGCATGGTGTGGAAGGAGCGGCCCGCCGAAGAACTGGATCGCATCAGCAAGCTTGTCCGCAGCGCCGTTGGGTATGACGAAAAACGCGGTGACAAGGTTGAGGTCGTGTCACTTCGCTTCGTGCTCGATCCGGAAACGGGTGATACGGGCCAGCCCGCCGCACTCTTCATGGGCCTCGGCAAAGCAGACATTCTCCAACTCCTGCAGGCTGGTATGTACGGCGTGCTGGCACTGCTCGCCATCCTGCTCGTGCTCCGGCCCATGATCGGCAGGCTCACCGTCAACCCGGTCACAACAGCACTGCTCCAAGGTGCCGATGGCAGCAGCCTTGCCACAGCCATCGGCCAAGACGGCCGCCCCGTGGGGGAGATGCTTCCGTTTGGTGGGCGGCAACAGGCCCTGCCCGCTCCTTCGCAGGCACGCAGCGGAAGCGGCACCGAGCTTACGAGCGCACTTGACGATGATAGTCTGGTCAATCTCGCCAATGTCGAAGGCCAGTTGCGCGCCTCCTCCATCCGCCGGGTGGCAGAGCTTGTCGACAAGCATCCCGAAGAGAGCATGTCGATCATGCGCGCCTGGATGCATCAGGAGGCTTCGTGATGCGCAAGACCGATGACCCCAGCACGATGAGCGGACCGCAGAAAGCGGCAACACTTATGCTCGCACTCGGAGAGGAGCAATGCTCCCGCCTGTTCGGGCTCATGCATGAGGAAGAAATTCGCGAAATCTCCGGTGCCATGGCGCAGCTTGGTGCAATCAAGGCAGACGTGATCGAGCGGCTTTGCATCGAGTTTGCCGAGAGCATGGGCAGCTCAGGCAATGTCGTCGGCAGCTTTGAAAACACCGAGCGCCTGCTGATGAAAACACTGCCACGTGATCGCGTGGCACAGATCATGGAAGAAATCCGCGGTCCAGCCGGTCGCACAATGTGGGACAAACTCGGCAACGTGAACGAGGCGGTGCTCGCCAATTACCTCAAGAACGAATACCCGCAAACGGTGGCCGTGGTGATCTCAAAGATCCGGTCCGATCACGCCGCCCGCGTGCTGGCGCTGCTGCCGGACAGCTTCGCCATGGAAGTGGTGATGCGAATGCTGCGAATGGAGAGCGTGCAAAAAGACGTGCTCGACGGTGTTGAGCGCACATTGCGCGCCGAGTTCATGTCCAACCTCGCGCGCAGCACCCGACGCGATGCCCATGAGATGATGGCTGATATCTTCAACAATCTTGACCGTGGAGCGGAGGCACGGTTCATCGCAGCATTGGAGGAGCGTAACCGGGAGGCGGCGGAGAAGATCAAGTCGCTCATGTTCACCTTCGACGATCTCCAACGCCTCTCGGGCGCGTCCATCCAGGCGCTGTTGCGCGTCGTTGAAAAGGACAAGCTGCCGCTGGCATTGAAAGGTGCATCCGATAAGCTGCGCGATATGTTCTTCACCAACCTGTCTGATCGCGCCGGCAAGATGCTGCGAGAAGACATCGAGGCACTTGGCCCGGTCAAACTGCGCGACGTTGATGATGCGCAAGCTGCCATAGATCGGAAGGCGTCGTGTAGGG
>CAIJTR010000207.1 GCA_903823665.1 uncultured Rhodospirillales bacterium | reverse complement strand
GGCAGCTGTTTTGAACGTGTCTTTGAAGGCTGCGACTGAACCGAAATCGGCGATGATTTTGGCTTCAAGCTTGCCCGGGATATGACCGCCTGTTGGCGACATGTTCTCCCAGAATAAGATATGGTTCCAATGCTGACCAGCGTTGTTGAAAACGGGTGCGATGTCGACTTTACCCTTAGAAAATGCGACGATCTCCTCAAGGGTTTTGCCCTGCAGATCGGTCGACTTCTCAACAAAGCCATTCAGCGCGGTCACGTATGCCTGGTGATGCTTGCCGTGATGCAGTTCAAGCGTTTCCTGGCACATGCCGGCAGAGGCGAGTGCCGCGGTGCTATAGGGAAGAGGCGGGAGTTCAAAGGCCATGGGGTTTTGCTCCGGGCTGATTCGGCATTTAGTCCACTGCGTAGCTATGGCTGCGGAGCAGACGCGTCAAGCTTGCACGCCGTATTAACGCATGCCACGTGACAGCGATGAAGAATATTGTCAATTTGGTGCGAAGGAATGATCCTGACCGATTCCTAGCCTGTTTATTTGCACCGCCTGAGCGGCGTAATACGTTGTTTTTACTCTCCGCGTTCAACCATGAAATTGCGCGCGCCCGCGAGGTGACTAGCCAGCCGATGTTGGCGTTGATCCGCCTACAGTGGTGGCGCGAGACGGTTCAGGGCGTGCGTCGGAATCACGATGTTGCTGGCCCCTTGGGCGACGCGGTGGCGCAACGGGCGCTCGATCAGGATGACTTGCTGGCTATGATAGCAGCCCGGGAGACAGAGGCGGACGACGCAATGCCAGACCTTGCGAGTTGGCACCGGTACCTCGCTGACAGTGCAGGTGGGTGGGCGGTTGCCGCTGGCCGGGTTCTTGGTGCCAATGGGGAGCAGATTGATCGGCTCCGTAAACTTGGAACAGCTTATGGCGTGGCGACGCAGCTCGCAAATGTAGTCGCATGGGCAAGGCGGGATAGATGCATGCTTCCGGATGACGTTTTGACGGCGCACGGCCTTAGTAGGGAGCAGGTTATTCAAGATCCGCATCGTGCCCGTCTCGCTCGGCCGGAACTCGCCAAAATGGGGCTTGCCCTTTGTGATGCTGGGAGAGGATCATTTCCGCGGACGATAATTGCAGCAGCACTGCCTTCGGTTTTGGCTCAAAGAGATCTTAAGCGAGGCATGCGTTTCCGAGGTATCGCTGACAAAGTTGCCGTTTTGGGCGCTGTAATCAGAGCCAAGGTCTGATTACAGCAGTGAGAATGCCCTAACGGAAAATATCTAAGTTAAAAAAACGACTGCAATCATAGCCCAAAATGGTGCTGCAAGACCGATTGAAAGCAAGATTCCGTGCGTTACATCAATTCCATGAAGTTGTTCCGGAGATTTGGTAACGTTAAATTTTGAATCCAGAAATTTTTGATTGGAAATCGGATGCATGCTTGCACTCATTGGCCACTCCATTTTTCATTTAATAACTCCTATGCAAAACATGAATGAACAATAAAAAATTTACAATTGTATTTTTATTATAAAAATTTTTTTATTATTGGAGTATTTATTAGATTTGATAAATGGAATTATGGGACGCAACTCCGAGTCCAATCGTTATGACCGATGACAGGGCTGCTGTAATGGAGCTACACGCGTATTGGAGCGGGATTTATAAGCGGCTGCCGAGCTTCAAGGCGCATGGCTGGACCGCCACGTAGGTGAAAATCGCTAAAGCATCATGTGACAAATCCGCCAGAGTTCGACATCGTTGCCAGAGTTCGACATCGTTGTTTGAGTAGGAGATTGATGCGTATGGCCAAAGCCACGACAAAGTCTGCAGCCAGGTATGACAAAGAGGTTGCACTTGTTCTTCAGGGTGGTGGTGCTCTCGGGAGCTACCAAGCTGGCGTCTATGAAGCTTTGGCAGATTCGCCATATCTACCAAAATGGATCGCTGGGATCTCTATCGGCGCAATTAACGCGGCGATTATTGCAGGAAACCAACCAACACAGCGCGTGGGTAAATTACGATTGTTCTGGGAAAAAATTACAACGCCGGCGAGTGTCTGGCCGGTTTCTCATTTTATTTCAGGTGGAGATCGACAGGCCGGCGCGGCGAGCGCGATTCTATTTGGCCAACCTGGTTTTTTTGCGCCAAGGACGCCCTGGGCCTGGATTTGTGGAGCAAAGCCAACGAGCTTTTACGACACGGGCGCCTTGCGCAGCACGCTTGAATCATTTGTCGATTTTGATCGCATAAACTCTCGCGAGATGCGGTTCAGTGTTGGCGCGGTAAACATACAAACTGGCCAATTCGCCTATTTTGATAATCACACTGTCCGCATCCAACCCGAGCATATTATGGCCAGCGGGGCACTGCCGCCGGGCTTTCCAGGGGTCGAAATTGATGGTCAATTTTATTGGGATGGCGGACTGGTATCCAACACGCCCTTGCGCCATGTCCTTGAGTACGAGCCGCGGATCAGCCGCCTCACGTTCCAGGTCGATCTTTTTCAAGCCTATGGAAAACTCCCTGAGACGTTGGACGAGGTATCGGAGCGCGAGAAAGATATCCGCTATGCGAGCCGCACTCGGGCGGCAACTCAGGCTTTTGAAGCTCTTCATAATATCCGGTCCCATGCTCATGATTTATGGCAGGTACTTCCACCGGAGATCCGCGCTTTGGCGGAGGCGAAATTCCTAGAACCGCTCGGCTGCGTGACCGAGATGGACATTGTGCAGTTGATTTACCGGCCGTTCGAGCCTCAGGGTGGTGCTAAAGATTACGAATTCAGCCGCGGCACGATGCTGGCGCGCTGGCAGGATGGGTTAAGGGACGCACAGACGACCCTGGACGCTGCGCCATGGCTCGCGCCTATTCCTCGAAAGGTTGGCACCCGAGTGTTCGATGTTATGCATGACATTCTTGTGGCGGAGTTGGGTGCCCCGATGCCCCGCAAACCGGAGAAGGTTCAACGATGAGCATTATCGACGTGAAGGCACGTGCTTTTGCGATGCCGCTGACCAGCCCAGCGTTTCCGCCTGGCCCATATCGTTTCGTCAACCGGGAATACCTGATCATCACATATCGCACTGACCCGGAAGCAATCGCCCGGGTTCTCCCTGCACCGCTCGTGGCTCCTGAGCCGCTTGTAAAGTACGAGTTTATCCGCATGCCCGACAGCACAGGTTTCGGTGACTATACCGAAAGCGGTCAGGTTATACCGGTGACATTCAATGGGGAGCATGGTGGATACACTCACGCTATGTATCTTGACGACGAACCCCCCATCGCTGGTGGACGTGAACTTTGGGGCTTTCCCAAAAAGCTCGCGGCTCCCACTTTGCATGTGGTCGCGGACACGTTGATTGGCACGTTGGATTATGGCCCGTTGCGAGTAGCAACCGCTACAATGGGCTATAAATACAAAACATTAGCTGACCAGACCGCCATCGCGGCGCTGCAAGCTCCGGGATTTCTGCTTAAGATCATCCCTCACGTGGATGGCACACCTCGGATTTGCGAACTGGTACGCTACACTTTGGGCGACGTAAATCTGCACGGTGCTTGGACTGGGCCAGCGGCTTTGGACCTTCGCCCGCATGCTCTTGCGCCTGTCGCTGACCTGCCTGTCCTTGAGGTGATATCAGCCACTCACATCAAGGCTGATTTGACGCTTAACCTTGGCACGGTCGTCCACGACTACCTCGCCTGAACACTTCAAAACGGGAGAAGCCAAATGGCTCAGCTGGAGAACAAAATTGCGATCATCACTGGTGCGGCCAGTGGGATTGGCAAGGAAATCGCGAAGCGCTTCGGCGAAGAGGGTGCGACTGTTGTTATCGCGGATCTCATGCTCGCGAACGCCCAGGCGACTGTCGATGAGTTTACGACCCTCGGTATCAAAGGTATGGCGGTCGCCATGGACGTCAGCTCAGAGGAACAGGTTGAGGCTGGAGTTGCTGCCGTTATTGCTGCCTACGGGCGAGTGGACGTGTTGGTGAGTAACGCAGGCATTCAGATCGTCCATCCAATCGAGGATTATCCGTTCTCCGACTGGAAAAAGATGATGGCAATCCATCTCGATGGTGCGTTCCTGACCACGCGCGCGTGCGTGCGTTCGATGTACAAAACAGGTGGCGGTAGCATCGTCTATATTGGCTCGGCGCACTCGAAGGAGGCTTCGCTGCTGAAATCTGCTTACGTGACCGCGAAGCATGGTCTGCTTGGGTTGGCACGTACCGTGGCCAAAGAGGGCGCTGCCCATAATGTCCGGACCGGCGTGGTATGCCCAGGATTTGTGCGCACCCCGCTGGTTGAGAAGCAGATTCCGGAGCAAGCCAAGGCGCTCGGCATCACTGAAGCAGAAGTGATTAAAAATATCATGCTCAAAGAGACCGTGGACGGCGAGTTTACGACGGTAGACGACGTGGCGGATTGCGTTTTGCTGTTTGCTGCTGCCAAGACCAATGCACTCACGGGCCAGTCAATTGTTGTCAGCCATGGCTGGTATATGAACTGACATGATGTAATTTTGGCGGCATGACCGAGAAACCGTATAACCTTGTCGCAGGCCAAAGCCGCGAACGTCTTGCCGCCCTGAGCGACGGGGTGTTCGCGGTGGCAATGACCTTGCTTGTTTTAGATCTACATACCCCGGTCGCCAGCACAGTTCATAACGAGAGGGAATTGCTGTCGGCATTGTTGGTAATGGCTCCGCGCCTGCTGATATATCTAGGCAGCTTCATGACGCTGGGCATCTTTTGGGTTGGTCAGCAGACCCAGCTTAATTTGATTGAACGCAGCTCGCGTGACCTTACTTGGATCCACTTAGCATTCC
The DNA here is from genome assembly GCA_903823665.1 of uncultured Rhodospirillales bacterium. GTDB lineage: Bacteria > Pseudomonadota > Alphaproteobacteria > Acetobacterales > Acetobacteraceae > CAIQQQ01. The sequence continues at coordinate 3,302 of CAIJTR010000207.1, read as the reverse complement.
TCGCCGGTGTGACGCTGATGCCTTTCTCGACAGCGTTGATGGCGGAGTTCATCACGCTACGCTCGGCTTTAGTAATTTATTGGGCCAATATTTTGGTGCTTGGCTTGATCCTGTTTGCCAGTTGGCGGGTGGCGGTGTCCTACAAGTTACTAGGCAATACTGAGCCGGAGCTTATCCGGGCGGTAGAGCGCCGCATTGTGGTGGCCCAAACGCTGTACGCAGCTGGTGCAGCGCTTTGCGTGATCAGCCCGCTGCTTAGCCTCGCGGTGATCGTAGCGACCCAGCTCGTTTATGTTATCGGTCCCAAGGCTGGACTCCTCTCACGCATCTAAGTTGGCGCGCCGGATTTTCGCGTTTAGTTTGGGCGGCAGCAAATTTATCCGGGGACAACGCTGTGACCGACGCCTTCATCTGTGATTACGCTCGCACTCCGATTGGCCGTTACGCAGGGGCATTGAAGGATATCCGGGCGGATGACCTTGCTGCACATCCGCTGCGCGTTCTGCGGGAGCGCCATGCCAGCGTGGATTGGGCGGCCCTGGATGATTGCTACTTTGGTTGCGCAAATCAGGCGGGCGAGGACAATCGCAACGTCGCACATATGGCGACGCTCCTGGCCGGATACCCGGTGGAAGTGCCCGGTGCCACTCTCAACCGTCTTTGCGGCTCAGGCCTGGATGCGGTTGGAACGGCAGCCAGGGCGATTCGCTCCGGTGATGCTAGCTTGATGTTGGCTGGGGGTGTTGAGAGCATGACCCGGGCCCCGTTTGTGCAGGGCAAATCAACTGAGGCCTTTGGGCGCTCAGTCGAAATTTATGACACCACGATCGGTTGGCGTTTCGTCAACGGTTTGATGAAGACAATGTATGGTGTCGATTCTATGCCCGAAACGGCTGAGAACGTGGCCGAAGACTTCCAGATAAGCCGCGCCGATCAAGATGCGTTTGCCCTGCGTAGTCAACAGAAATGCAAAGCGGCGCAGGAGAATGGCTTCTTTGCCCGCGAGATCGCACCCCTGACCATCAAAACGCGCAAGGGTGATGTTGTGGTCGAGACCGATGAGCATCCACGGGGTGACACCACGCTGGAGATGCTGAACAAACTGAAGGCGCCTTTCCGGCAGGGTGGGTCCGTCACCGCGGGGAACGCTTCTGGCGTGAATGACGGTGCTGCGGCGTTGATTTTAGCCAGCGAAAGCGCCGCGGCGCATCATGGCCTAACGCCACGGGGACGCATTGTTGGCATGGCGACGGCGGGGGTGCCGCCTCGCATTATGGGCATTGGCCCGGCACCTGCCGTGCAGAGGCTGCTGAACAAGACCGGATTCACGCTCGGAGATATCGACGTGATTGAGCTCAATGAAGCGTTTGCGAGCCAAGGTCTGGCTGTGCTGCGCCAGTTGGGGCTCGCCGATGATGATGCGCGGGTTAATCCTCAGGGCGGTGCCATCGCACTTGGTCATCCACTGGGGGCGTCTGGAGCGCGGTTGGTGATGACGGCGCTTAACGCACTGGAAACGCAGGGTGGTAAGCGCGCAATTGCCACTATGTGCATTGGGGTTGGGCAAGGCATTGCGCTCATGATCGAGCGGGTTTGATGAGTTTCTCTGTCGCTCATGGTTTGTAAGGCTGGAGTGGCGCATGGATCGTACTTGCACTTGCCCGCCGATGTGTGCACGTTCTCGGTTTAACAACAGAAAGGAGGTGATCCAGTGTCTCATTGTCTCATGGCCAGGATGACTGGTTTGACCTGGGTTTCCGCCTCGATCACGTCGACGGTGGCTGCCTAATAAAGCAGGTCGGCCGCTCCGATCCGCCTGACAATGGAGGGCTCCAGTGATCTGGGGCCCTCGATTGCGTTTTATGGCTTGTTAATCGGGCTTCAACGCCTACCAAACCCGATTATGGCCGCTCCAAACACCGCCGCCATCGCAGTCACAACGGCAATCATCAACTGCATCCGGGATGAGACTGCATTCGATTCTGCCTGAAGCCGTGCCCGCATGGCCACCCGTTCGTGAGCAACCGCTTCGTCGACATTGGCCGGCAGCGGGGTGAAAGCAGCAGCTGAATCGTCCAACCGATCCTTTAGCGCGACGAGTCCTGCCTGGGGCTGAGAGCTGTGCAAGGCGATCAAAACCTCATCCAGTGTCTGCTCGCGTGCGATCGCGCGTTGGAGCGGCAAGGGGGCGGCGAACAGGGCGAACAACCCCACCAGTCCCACGACCGCGAAGCACATCGCCAGGAACCCCATCGCCGTATATGCGTTTGCTGCCTTTGTGGGCGTGCTGACTTCGGACATTTTGGTCTCCATTCGGACGTGGACATCGGCTTAGAACCGGCCAACGTCAACTGAGCAGCAGCTATACGTTGACATGCGTGGTCTCTACACGTATCTCCCGCGCCTCATTTCAGGTTCGCAGGGCGCAGTCTCATGAAAGTTCGTAACAGCCTCAAATCGGCAAAAATCCGCGATAAGAATTGTCGCGTGGTGCGTCGCCGTGGGCGCGTCTATGTCATCAACAAGAAGAACCCTCGGATGAAGGCCCGTCAGGGCTAAGTTCGGCCAACCACTGGTTCGAGCAAAAGGGTCTGCGGCATCAAAACCGCAGGCCTTTTTGCTATCGGGCCTAGGCCATCTTGCGTAACCGGCCATTCAACGGCACATCACTATTCAGTATGCGATCGAGAACTGGGGTGGCCAAGTGATAGCGCAATATGAGCCAAAGCCTGGCGTGATGGCTCGCCGAGAGGCGATCCTGGCCGGACTGCTGGCAATTTTGCCGCCGACGGGTGTTATCGGCGAAGAACTCCGGCTGAAGCCATATGAAACGGACGGGCTTTCGGCATATCGGCAGCCTCCTCTCGCTGTCGCTTTGCCTGAGACGACTGAGCAGGTGGCGGCCGTGATGGCGTTCTGTCACCGTGAGGGCGTTCGCGTGGTGCCGCGCGGCGCAGGAACCAGCCTGTGCGGTGGCGCTTTGCCGATGGCCGATTCGGTTGTGCTAGGCATGATGCGAATGAACGCTATTTTGGAGATTGACTACGCCGACAGGCTGGCGGTTGTTCAAGCGGGCGTAACAAATATCGGCATTACCAATGCGGTATCGGCTGAGCAATTCTTCTACGCGCCTGATCCATCGAGCCAGTTAGCATGCATGATCGGCGGGAATGTGATGATGAACTCTGGCGGTGCGCATTGCCTCCGCTACGGGGTGACAGCGAATAACCTGCTCGGTTTAAAGATTGTGACGGTGGACGGCCAGATCATTGAAATTGGCGGTGCGCATTGTGACGCGGCCG
>CAIJTR010000206.1 GCA_903823665.1 uncultured Rhodospirillales bacterium | reverse complement strand
GCCAGCGGCACCGTCGGCAACTGCTGCTCGACCAGGTTGTAGGTCGACTGCACCGCGGCGGTCCCTACCGGGATGCCGGTGATGCCGGCCAGCGAGGCATTGATCTCGCTGAACACGCGCACGCCGTACTGCGAACTCTCGGGCTTGTCGGCCGGCGTCGCCGGCGGCGGCTGGGCCGGCTCGGTGCGCACATGCGCCTGGTTGCCGATCTGGTCGAAGCTGAGGAAGAACAGGTCGGAGGCCGGCCCCTTCTCCAGGCCGATCACGGTGCCGATGGCGGAGAGCCGCTGGCCGACGCCGGCGGTGTAGTTGGCGTCGGTGACCGTCGTGTCGAGGTTGGCGTAGGCCTGGCCAACGCGCGCCTCGGCGCCATTGATGCCGATGCGCATGCCCTTGATGACGATGCTGCCGGGCTTCGCGGCCGGATAGAGGCTGATGAACACCGGCTTGTTGAAGAGGTAGCTGTAGGTGTCGTAGCGGCTGACCTCGAACATCACGTAGGCCTGGTTCACGCCGGTGAGCGCACTGACGTTGAACAGCAGGAAGTAACGCTCGCCGACGCCGGCCGCGAAATTCTGCTGCACCTGGTCGGGTGTCAGCGCGCGGTTGTAGACCGCGGCGAAGCGCACCGTGCCGGCCCACTTGTTGGCACCGGAAGTCTCGCGCCCGAGCAGGAAGACGAAGGTGTCGTCCCAGCTGCCGAGCGTGCCGCCGACAGCGGCATCGACATCGCCGGTGTAGTTGCCGTTGACGTACAGGCGCCGGCCGCGCACCGGGTCATAGGTGAGCACCAGGTGCTGGAGCGAGGCCTGCGCATCGCGGTCGGTGTCGCGCGTCAGGACCGAAGGCATGCCGTTGCCGTCGGTGACGCTGGAGCGTCCGAACAGTTCGTACTGGTAGGCGTACTGCGAGAACGTGAAGTTGCGCGCCGCTGTGCCGCCGGAATAGCTGGCGATGTAGGCGTCCTGCTGCGCGACGTTGGCGGGCGCCGCCCATAACTCGACGCTGTACTCACCGCTCTTGGTGATCTGGTCGTAGAGCTTGCGGCTGGCCGCGCCAGCGCGCGCTTCGCCGCCATTGGGGCCGAAGCTCACGCCCCAGCCGCCGACCCAGCTGAAATCGCCATTCAGCGTCAGGTTCATCGCCGGGTCGACACCGCTGGTGTCGTCGGCAATCCTCGTGGTGGGATCGGCCGAACCCTCCTTGAACTGCCACCTGGCGATCACGCCGGTGTCGTAGCGGTTGCCGCCCGAGGCGATCGTGCCGTCATAGAGCGTCAGTGCCTTGGACAGCACCAGCGCGGGGTCCACGGGCGTGGGATTGATGCCGCCGATGAAGGCCTGGATGGCCGCCAGCATGGCAGCCGCGCTCTGCGGGCAGCTGACGGCGCTGCCGCCCGGCGGCACCCAGCAGTTGTGGCTCTCGTCATGCAGGCGCACGTAGAAGCGCGACAGCGTCGGCGTGTCGAGGTTGATCTTGGCCTGTGCGTTCGCATACGCCTCGTTCACGTCGCTGCTGGCGAAGTACGGCGTCTGCGGGGGTGGCCATGATTGATCGTGGGGCGATGGGGAAGGATTGATGTCTCAGCTTGCGGCAGGGTTGTTTTTCATCACGGTGATGCTTGGCGTTTCGTTCCTGGCGAAGGCGATGCGCGCAGATGGCAGCCGGGCCAGTTCCGGCCTGCGCAGCCTGCATGACTTGTTGGGCACCTCGGCGCTGGTGCTGACGATCTACGCGGCGATTGGCCGGCACACCTCCACCCTCGCCTGGGAGGCGATGGGGCTGGCAGGTACGGCGCTGGTGCTGGGGGTGGTGATGCGCACGACCTATGCGCGGCTGGGCTCTTCGCGCGGCATGGTGCTGTTGATCCACGCGGCGCTGGGCGGCTCGGGGGCCATCATTCTGATTGCAACCGCGCTGGGCTGACCCTCACGCCCCGCGGTTTGTGACAGGACGGCGCGGTGCTATAGGCGACCTCGTCCAAGGCTGAAGGCGCTCGACCCCCGCATATGACAGACGATCTTCCCCCCAATGCGGCCCTGCTGCCCGCAGGCCTGCGCGATCTGTTGCCGCCGGATGCCGAGACGGAAGCGGCGGCGGTGGGCCGCGTGATGGAGATTTTTGCAGGCCACGGCTATCAGCGTGTGTCCCCACCGATGCTGGAATTTGAGGACAGTCTGCTGGCGGCGACGGGTGCCGCCATGGCCGATCAGGTGTTTCGCCTGATGGACCCGGACAGTCACCGCATGATGGCAGTGCGCGCCGACATGACGCCGCAGATTGCCCGCATCGCCGCCACCCGCATGGCCGCCGCTGCCCGCCCGCTGCGGCTTTCCTATTCAGGGCAGTGCCTGCTGGTGCGTGCCGATCAGCTTCATCCGGACCGGCAGATCAGTCAGGCCGGGATTGAGCTGATCGGGCCGGACACTCCGCAGGCGGATGCCGAGATTGTGGTGGTGGGGGCGGAGGCGCTGGCGGCACTGGGGCTGACGCGGTTGAGTTTCGACCTCACCATGCCGCCGTTGGTGCCGGCTTTGCTGGATGAGGCCGGGGTTTCGCAGGCCACGCGCTCGCTGCTGGCTCGTGCGTTGGATCGCAAGGATGCGGCGGGTGTGGCCGAGCATGGCGGATCGTTGGCTGAGACGCTGACGGATTTGCTGCTCGCCGCTGGTCCGGCACCGCGCGCGTTGCAGGCGCTGGCCGACGCGAAGCTGCCGCCGGTCGCTCGTGCTTTGGCGCAGCGTTTGGCTGACACGGCGGCGGCGATCCACGCCCGGATGCCGGAATTGAAGCTGACCATCGACCCGGTGGAGTTTCGTGGTCTGAAATACCACACCGGCGTGTGCTTCACGATTTATGCGCCGGGGCGGCATGAAGAGCTTGGCCGCGGCGGGCGTTATATCTGTGGAGAGAACGAGCCCGCCACGGGCCTGACACTTTATCCAGATGCTGTGCTGCGCGCGGCCCCACCCCGCATTCCAAGACCGCGCTGCTATGTGCCGGTGGGTGAGGATGGGCGTTTGCTGCGGCAGGGCGGCCACGTCACAGTGGCAGGCCTGTCTGCGGATGCCGACCCAAAGGCTGAGGCGGCGCGCCTTGGTTGCACCCATGTTTTGATCGAGGGCCACTTGGTCGCCCTCTCAGCGGAGTAGAAGCATATGGCCAATGTCACCGTCATCGGCGCGCAATGGGGCGATGAGGGCAAGGGCAAGGTGGTGGACTGGCTTGCCAGCCGCGCCGATCTCGTTGTTCGGTTCCAGGGTGGCCATAATGCCGGCCATACGCTGGTGGTGGGCAATCAAACCTACAAGCTGTCGCTGCTGCCGAGCGGGCTGGTGCGCGGCAAGATGGGCATTATCGGCAATGGCGTGGTGGTCGATCCCGAGGCGCTGCTGGCCGAGATCGCCCGTGTGCGCGCCCAGGGCCTGACGGTGACGCCGGAGACTTTGCGCCTCGCCGAGAACGCCACGCTCATTTTGCCGTTGCACGCTGCCATCGACCGGGCACGTGAGACGGCGCGCGGTGAGAAGAAAATCGGCACCACCGGTCGCGGCATCGGCCCGGCCTATGAGGACAAGGTGGCCCGCCGGGCCATTCGGGTGTGCGATCTGGCCGAGCCGGAAACGCTATCGGATAAGCTTGATGAGCTGCTGCTGCATCACAACACGCTGCTGGCGGGTCTGGGCGCTCCGACATTCGACAAGCAGGTGCTGCTGGATCAGCTGCTGGCGTGGGCACCGGAGATTCTTCCTTACGCCGAGCCGGTGTGGGAGCGGTTGGATGAGGCGCGCCGTGCGGGCAAGCGCATTTTATTTGAAGGCGCGCAGGCGGTTATGCTTGACGTTGACCACGGCACGTATCCTTATGTGACCAGTTCTAACACGGTGGCGGCGACGGCTGCTGCTGGTTCGGGTTTCGCTCCATCGGCTTTGGGCTTTGTGCTGGGCATTGCCAAGGCCTATTGCACGCGCGTTGGCTCCGGCCCGTTCCCGTCGGAACTGCATGACGAGACGGGCCGCTTGCTAGGCGAACGTGGGCGGGAGTTTGGCACGGTAACAGGCCGTCCGCGTCGTTGTGGCTGGTTTGATGCGGCGTTGGTGCGTCAGGCCATCAAGGTGGGCGGTATTCAGGGCATCGTGATGACCAAGATCGACGTGCTGGATGGCCTGAAGGAGCTGCGCATCTGCACCGGCTACACCATCAATGGCGCGCACTACAGCTACCTGCCGGCAGCGATGCGCGCCCAGGCGGCCGCACAGCCGGTGTGGGAGACGCTGCCGGGATGGTCCGGCACCACCAAGGGGGCGCGCAGCACGGCGGAGCTCCCGGCAGACGCGGTGAAGTATATTCGCCGTATCGAGGAGCTGATCGAGGCCCCGATCATTCTGCTCACCACCGGGCCGGAGCGTGACGATACCATTATGATGCGTGACCCGTTCGAGGGGTAAAACGATCCGGTTGCGTTAAAGTTGTAAAGAAGTCTTTACAAAAGTGTCTCGTGCCGCCCGGCAACCGCTATCCCATCCGGCCTTCATCGTCTAAAGAGGTTGGCTGATGTGGGAGGAGGGGTTGATGTTGAGGGTGAATTCACGCGAGGCGTCAGCTCAGATTTTGGCGTTTCCCGGCCAACCGACGAAGAAAAACACACGCGAGGTGCATCGCTTCACGCCGCGTGACCGCATTACGGCGCATGATCGTGCCAGTGCGATTTCTGCCGCCGGATATGCGCGCATCGCCTTCGAGCCACCGGAGCCGGATGGCTGCGGCGAGTTTCTGCTGGTCTACGGCCGAGATTCGAAATGGGCGAGCTGGGGCATTGGCTGTGGGCAGGACGGGCTGACGCTGTGGAAAACCGCCTGCGGCACCACGGTCGGCATCTATGAAACCCTGGCCGAGGCGCTCGACAATCTGACGGCTCAGCCCCAGGCAAGCCGAGCCCTCTCCGGATTCATTGCCGGTTAACCAGTTTGCGTCATGTTCACCCGGTCACTTGATGCCGGGGCCATGGCTGAACCTTCGCCCATCCAAACCAACCCTGCCGAACTGCTGATCAGTGGCAGTTATGCCGTGGACCTCTCGGCTCCGCTCACGGAGTTTGGCGGTGGCCAGTCTTGCTTCGCGGTGGTCGATCGCATGCCATCTGTGCGCTCTGGTGTGAAGCGGGATCTCATGGCAGTGCAGGTGGGCCCCATGGCACCCCCGCGCCCGTTGGCATTCACGGCGCTGGCGGGGGCAAAGTTCGACTATGATATGCAGCCCGTGGCCCATGGCCGGGCGGCTTCTGCTGGCGGAGGCTATGCCTGGTTCGTGGTTTGCCCGCAGCCGCCTGGGCCTGCGGTGTGGCCGGATGCAGCGCAGTCCATCGTTCCTTGGAGCGAGACTGATCTGTTGGTTCATCTCATCAGGCCCGCTGCCTTGTTGCTCGATCAGCTGGACAACGTCGGCGTGACCCATCGCGCCATCAGGCCGAACAATGTGTTTCGCAGTCGCGCCGGCCATCCGGTGAGCTTTGGCGGCGGCTGGTCGGCTCCTCCAGCGTTTCTGCAACCCGCTGCATTCGAGCCGCCCTACAGCGCCATGTGCCATCGTGCCGGGCGAGGTGGGGGTAGCATTGCGGATGATGTGTATGCGCTGGGTGTGCTCATGCTGGCGCTGGCAAGCGGCCGGATGCCGATGGAGGGGCTGGACGACGAAACCGTCATCCGCCGCAAGCTTGATCGTGGCAGCTTCAGCGCATTGACCGAGGGACTGCGGGTTTCAGCAGCCATCGCCGATCTCGCCCGGGTGATGCTGGCCGAAGACCCCGACCACCGTCCGTTGCCGTCCTTACTGGCCGATCCGATGGCGGCCCGTGCGCGCCGTGTTGCCGCCCGCCCGGCGCCGCGGGCCAGCCGGAAGCTCGATGTTGGCAGCCAGTCGGTGTGGGAGGCACGTGGGCTCGCGGCTGCTTTGGCCTCGGAGCCGGAGGCCGCGGTGAGGCTTCTGCGCAGTCAGGCTGTGGCCGCCTGGCTCCGGCGTATCCTCAACGATCACACAGCCGCCACGGCAATTGAAGACGCGGTGCGAAGCAGGGATGCCGAGACCTCCATTGATGCCGTTCGTGCGGACGGATTGCTGTTGATGACCGCGGTTGCCACCCTCGACCCGCTTGCTCCGCTGTGCTGGCGCGGGGTGGCGCTGTTTCCCGATGGCGTCGGCCCAATGCTCGCCGCTGAAGCTGCCAACGCTGCGATGATGGGCCGCCTTGAGGCGATGATCGCTGTCGAGGCCATCGCGACCTGGGTTGATCTTCATCCGAACGCTTCAAATGCCGCAGTCATGCGGCTGGATGCGAGGCAGATGCGCATGACGCTGCGCATAGCCGGTTGGTCGGGCGGCATGGCGCGTCTGCGGTATAGCCTCAATTCACACCAGCCATGCCTGTCACCAATGCTGGCCGGACAGTGTGTTGTGCGCCTCAACGATTTGTTGATGGCAATGGAGAATATGGTGACCGCGTCTGCCGAGAACATCGTCGACCGGGAAATCGCCGGTTTTATCTCGGCGCGATATCAGGGCCGGATGGATGATGATTTCACCATCTTGGCGCGCACCGAGGACCCGGCCATTGATCCGCCTGGTGAGCACGGTATGGCCCAGTTGCGGGTGGTCACGCGGCTGGGCGAATTGCAGGTGACGCGGGCCTGGCCCAGGCTCGCCGCCCATATACTGCGAGCGGCAAAGCCTGGCCTTCGTCAATGGCAGAGCCGGGCGACGAGGCAATCTCGGGAGGCGGCTTTGGTCGCTGCCGCTGAGGCGGGGCAGTTGCCGGGTATGCTGATGGTTTTGCAGGATGCCCAGGGCCTTGCGCTGGACAGCGAGGCCGCCGCTGCCAGTCAGGCTGAGATTTCCGGTATCGATCGGGCCTTGCGCTTGCTTGCCGAACAAGGCGACGCGCGTGCTATTGTCTCCCGCAACACCGGGCAGGAAATTGCCGCGGCGTTTGGTGTGATTGCGATGGCTGCATCGGTCATGTTTGCGGTGCGCGGCTGATGGCAAGCAAGCCTGTTGCACCCCGAAATCCCGGAGCCGCCAACATCTCAACCTGGCTGCAGGGCGTTGCGTGCGGCGTGCTGTTTATTGTGGCTACACCCACCGCTGTGCTCGGGGTGCTTCTGTTGATGCCGACGCTGCTGTCATTCGTAGCCGATCGCGAGCAGGGGCGTGCGGTCACGCGCGCTGTGGTGCTGTTCGGCTTTGCTGGTTCCTGCGCGCCCTTCGTATCACTATGGCACACGGCCCACGGCATGGAGGATGTCTGGCTGCTCATCACAGACATCCGCACGCTGGCCATTGCCTGGTCCGCGCAGGCCTTGGGCTGGTTGCTCGCGCAGATCCTGCCGTTCTTCATCGGTCTGATCGGTGAGGCAAAGATCCGGATGGAAATCGCCCGTCTGCAGAAACGGCGTGATGCGCTAGCCGAGGAGTGGAGTTCAGCGGATTAAGGTCCTCCGTCGTCCCGCGGGCCTCAATTTGCTAAGAAAACCCCCGGCAAGCCTTGCTCTTACCGGGGGGGGGCGCGTTCCTCACAACAACGCAGGCGATCAGCGTTTAGGCTGCGGCGCGGGCTGCCTTGCGTTGTTCGGCCACCTGGGTGTGCATCGCCTTCTGCAGCTTCTCGAACGCACGCACCTCGATCTGACGCACCCGCTCACGTGAGATGTTGTATTGCTGCGACAGGTCTTCCAGCGTTGTCGGATTGTCCTTCAAGCGACGCTCGATGAGGATGTGCCGTTCGCGCTCATTCAGCGACGACAATGCCCCGTTGAGCAGCGCCTTGCGGCCTGACAGCTCCTCGCGTTCGGCAAGCTCAGTCTCCTGGCTTTCGCCTTCATCGACCAGCCAATCCTGCCACTCACCTTCACTGTCCGCGCGCACCGGTGCGTTGAGGCTGTGATCCGGCGCGGACAGGCGACGGTTCATGCTCACCACATCCTGCTCCGGCACGGCCAGCGCGTGGGCGATTTTGGCCACCTGTTCCGGCTGCAGATCACCGTCATCAATGGCCTGCATCTGGCCCTTCAGCCTGCGCAGATTGAAGAACAGCTTCTTCTGCGAAGCCGTGGTACCCATTTTCACCAGCGACCAGCTGTGCAGGATGTATTCTTGAATGGCGGCACGGATCCACCACATAGCGTAGGTGGCAAGTCGGAAACCGCGCTCAGGATCGAAGCGTTTGACGGCCTGCATCATGCCGACATTGCCTTCGCTGATCAGCTCGCCGACCGGCAGGCCATAGCCACGATAGCCCATGGCGATTTTGGCCACGAGACGCAGATGTGACGTCACCAGCTTGTGTGCTGCCGGCATGTCCTCGTGGTCGCGCCAGCGTTTCGACAACTCCATCTCCTCCTCGAAGGAGAGCATAGGAAATTTGCGGATTTCCTGAAGATACCGCGTGAGGTTGCCCTCTGGGGCAACATTGATGACGGCAGAGACCACAGAAGGCTCCTTTCGTCTGCCCAAACCTTGCCACCCAGATTGGCGCGGCAGATGAAGGCGAGATCCGGCTTTATGCCGGGGGTTGATGCGAATTTCGCCGGTGTCCCAGGCCGAAGCCCCTGACGGCAGCGTTCAGCTTGGCAGCGCGCGACGGTGCATCCAACCCCGCCGCAGGGACCATTATCTACCGAATTTTGCGCGCTGCGTCAATAAACAGGACTCATTAAGTCTTGATTAACTTCCGGATAAGTTCAACGCGTCGAGGAGGCTTTGCATGTCATCTGGCACCTTCGTCTGAAAGGCGAGAGCTGCCCCAGTGCGGGGGTGCGCGAAGCCCAGCCGGGCCGCGTGCAGCGCCTGTCGTGGGAAGTCGAGCAATAATCCGCGCGCCGCAGGATTGAGGGACTTAGCGGCCGCTGGAATACGCCGGAGATAAACCGGATCGCCCACAATCGGATGACCCGCGGTGGACAAATGCACACGAATTTGATGCGTCCGCCCGGTGGCGAGCTTGCATTCCAATAGGCTCACCGAGCCCTCGGCGGTGTTGAGGCTTTTGTAATGTGTCAGTGCCGGCTTGCCTCCGCGTGTCACCACGGCCATGCGCTTGCGGTCCCGTGCATCCCGTCCAATATCGCCCTCAATGCTGCCGAAGGACGGATTGGGCAGACCCCAGCACAACGCGAGGTAAGCGCGGTCGAGGTCGCGATTGGCGAACGCAGTCGAAAGCGCGGCCAGCGCCAGCTCGGTTTTTGCCACCACCATCACGCCGGAGGTGTCCTTGTCGAGCCGGTGGACGATGCCCGGCCTGCGCTCGCCGCCAATGCCCGGCAGCGTGTCGCCGCAATGCGCCAGCAGCGCGTTGACCAGGGTGCCATCCTCATTGCCAGGGGCGGGATGCACCACAAGGCCCGCTGGCTTGTCGAGCACGATCAGATCATCGTCCTCATACAGAATTGGAAATGCAATGCTCTGCGCGGAGGGCTGGGCTGCCACCGGCACCGGCGGCAGCAGCGTATAGATCGAACCTGCCCGCACCGCCTCGGACGGCTGGGTCACCAACTGGCCGTCGCGCTGCACCCGGCCTTCCTCGATGAATTGCTTCACCCGACTGCGCGACAGACCGCCTATGCCATCGGCCAAAAAACGGTCCACCCGCTCTCCAACGGCATCGGGAGGGGCAGTCAGGATATGCGGGCTTGTCTCGGCGCTGGTTTCGGATGACATCGGCCACAGATAGTCGCATCCGTGCCGCAAGGGCAGGGGTGCCGTCGAAGGGATTGATGATGCGGGCGCTGAAGATTTCCATAGCCGTGATGACAACAATGATTGTAGTGGGCCTCGTGGTGCTGATCATGACCATCACCCAGCGCCTTGCGGTGACCAAACCTACGGCCCCCAGCGTGCTCGACGAGCCGGAGGGCACGCGCATCGCCCAGATCACCTCGGCCGGGGACCGGCTGAGCCTGCTGCTGCAAGGCGGTGGGCCAGACCGGATCGTGGTGCTCGACCTCAAGCAGGGCCAGGTGGTGCTGCGCAGCGGCCTTTCGCATTGATGGCCAAGATGCGCGCCAAGGCGGATCTGCCCAGCAAGCCCTGCGCGGCCTGCGGCCGTCCGTTCGCCTGGCGCAAGAAATGGGAGAAAGTGTGGGACGAAGTGCGCTTCTGCTCTGACGCCTGTCGCACCGGCCGCAGAGACGCTGCCATCAAGGCCAATGCGAAGAGTGCTTGATGTTGTGAAAGCGTTGCCCTAAAACGCGCGTTCTCGGAGATGTCCCGTTCGTCTAGAGGCCTAGGACGGCGCCCTCTCACGGCGCTAACAGGGGTTCGAATCCCCTACGGGACGCCAGACCTGCAAGATATTGATTTTATTGGGTAATTTGACCCCAAAAATCGGCCAGTGTCACACCTTGGTGGTACACGGGACGCCAAATTGGCCTTCATCATCAGACGCAGATTGACCCCCTACGCACGCGTTAAAACTCCCGTCGAACTCGTGGGTGTCCTCGGGACACACGTCGTCAAAACCCTGCGCACGACCGACCGCAGAATCGGTCAGCCACGTGGGGCTCTGTTCAGAGCGCGCATCTCGAATATCTTCGACATCATGAAGCACGAGACTCGCGCCAATGTTCTGGGCATCCCCATTGATGAGGTCCGAAAAGAGGACCTTGTCAGGTGCGACCGTGTGCGCCTCTCTGACCGCTCGACGACTCGGATATCCGAGGCCGAGATGCGTGCGTCGGTGCGTGAATTCGAGCGTGAAATCGGATAGAAGGCCCCTCACGAAATCGACAACATCGATGCGACCAAATTCAAGACCTGGTTACAGGAGAAGCCTGGCCGAGCTGGACGCCCGCAGTCCGCTCACAAGACCGTGGCGAAATCGCTTGGACATATCAACGCGGTTCTGAAGTGGTCAGCCAACGAAGCGGGAATTCTGGACGTCGCGGTTGGTCAGGATGTTCATTGTTTCAGCTCTCGGCTGACACGCTGAGCTTGCCTTAGCCACGCGCAGCCAGCGCACCGGGAATGCGCCGCTCCTATGAGATTCCTATGCAGGCGGCATCGGCCCCATCTCGAAATCCTATGCGCCGACGTCGATCATGACGGTGACTGAAACTGTTCCGAGGACCGCCATGCTCGATGTCGCTTATCTTCTCCTGGGTGTCGGCGGATTTGCCGCCTGCCTCGGCTTTGTCCGCCTTTGCGACCGGCTGTGAGGGCCCTGCCATGACATTCGATTACATCCTCGGCGGTGCCGTGACCGTCGGCTTGTTCGCCTATCTGGTGTTCGCGCTCCTGCGTCCCGAGAAATTCTGAGGCACCTCGCATGACCTTCAACGGCTGGATCCAGATCGCACTTTTTTGCGCCATCATCATCGCCCTGACGCGCCCGTTTGGTGGCTTTCTGATGTCATTGGCGACAGGTGGCCGGAATTTTCTGTCCCCGGTGCTGGTGCCGCTGGAGCGTGGCGTCTACGCACTCTGTGGCATCCGGGCGAGCGATGAGCAGGGGTGGGTCGGCTACGCCACCGCCATGCTGATCTTCAAGGTCATGGGCTTCCTCCTTGCCTATGGCATCTTACGTTCGCAGACCTTCCTGCCGTTCAATCCGGCGGGCCAGGATACGATCGCGCCGGACCTCGCCTACAATACCGCGGTCTCGTTCCTGACGAACACCAACTGGCAGTCCTATGGCGGCGAAAGTACCATGAGCTACGCCTCCCAGATGGTGGCCCTCACGGTGCAGAACTTCATGTCGGCCGCCGCCGGGATCGCGATAGCGATGGCCTTCGTGCGCGGGTTCTCGCGCCGATCAGTGAAGTCGATCGGCAATTTCTGGGTCGATCTGACCCGGGTGACGCTCTACGCGCTGATCCCGCTCTGTATTGTCTTCACGCTGTTTCTCGTCTCGCAGGGCGTGCCGCAGACCCTGGCAGGCACCATCGATGCCACCACGCTTGAAGGTGCCAAGCAGAGCATCGCCGTTGGGCCGGTTGCGTCGCAGGAAGCCATCAAGATGCTGGGCACCAATGGCGGCGGCTTTTTCAACGCGAACTCCGCGCACCCATTCGAAAATCCCACCGCCCTGGTCGACTTTTTGCAGATGATTTCGATCTTCGCCCTGGGGGCGGCACTGACCAACATGTTTGGCCGGATGGTCGGCAACGAGCGCCAGGGATGGGCGATCTTCGCGGCAATGGGCCTGCTTTTCCTTGCCGGTGTCTCCGTCACCTATTGGGCGGAAGCGTCCGGCAACCCGATCCTGACCGCTCTGGGCGTCGATGGCGGAATGGGCAACATGGAGGGCAAGGAGGTCCGGTTCGGGATCGCCCAATCCGTGTTGTTCGCGACAGTGACAACCGATGCGTCCTGCGGTGCGGTGAATGCCATGATTGAAAGCTTCATGCCGCTTGGTGGCATGATGCCGATGATCAATATCATGCTGGGCGAGATCATCTTCGGCGGCGTCGGCTCGGGCCTATATGGCTTTCTGCTGTTCGCCATCGTCGCCGTCTTTGTCGCCGGGCTGATGGTCGGGCGCACGCCGGAATTCCTTGGAAAAAAGATCGAGGCGAAGGAGGTGAAGATGACGATGCTCGCCATCCTTTGCCTGCCGCTGGTGATGCTCGGCTTCACCGCGGTCGCGGTGGTGATCGAGGCCGGCACTTCGGCGCTCTCTGCGAGCGGTCCGCATGGGTTCTCCGAAGCACTTTACGCCTATGTCTCGGCGGCCGGCAATAACGGCAGCGCCTTCGCCGGACTATCAGCCAACACACCGTTCTGGAACACGACCTTGGGCATCGGCATGATGATCGGCCGCTTCTTTGTCATCATCCCAGCCCTCGCCATCGCGGGTTCGATGGCTGCGAAGAAGACAGTGCCGCCGTCCGCGGGCACCTTCCCTACCGATGGGCCGATGTTCGTCGGACTGGCGATCGGCGTGATCCTGATTGTCGGCGGCCTGACCTTCTTCCCCGCCCTGGCCCTTGGTCCGATCGTCGAGCATTTCGCGCTCGCCGCCGGTCAAACCTTTTGAATTGGAGACCGGTTATGTCCAATCGCACGTCCGCGGCCATGCTGGGCCGGGCCATTCTCACGACGGCCCTGGGGCAGGCATTCCGAAAGCTCGATCCGCGCGTCATGTGGCGCAACCCGGTGATGTTCGTCGTCGAAGTCGTGTCTACACTTACAACGATCCTGCTGATGCGCGACGCGCTGTCCGGGCTGCCCGATCTGGGTTTTGCCATCCAGATCAATCTCTGGCTTTGGTTCACCGTCCTGTTCGCAAATTTCGCCGAAGCCGTTGCCGAAGGGCGCGGCAAGGCTCAGGCCGCGTCGCTGCGCCGAACCAAATCCGACGCGATGGCGTATCGCTATAAGAACGATGGCGCGCTGGAAACGGTGTCCGCGACGGAATTGCGCGTCGGCGACGTCGTGCGGGTCGAGGCGGGCGAGTTGATCCCCAGCGACGGGGAGGTGATCGAGGGCGTGGCATCGGTGAACGAGGCCGCGATCACCGGTGAGTCCGCGCCGGTCATCCGGGAAAGCGGTGGCGACCGTTCCGCCGTCACCGGCGGTACGACCGTCGTCAGCGACATAATCAAGGTGCGTATCACCGCGGCCCAGGGCTCGACCTTCATCGATCGCATGATCGCGCTGGTGGAAGGCGCCACCCGGCAGAAGACACCGAATGAGATTGCTCTGAACATTCTGCTCGCCGGCCTTACGCTGGTCTTCATCCTCGCGGTGGCGACTTTGCCGAGCTTTGCGACCTACGCGGGGGGAAGTATCCCGGTGCTGGTGCTGGTGGCCCTGTTCGTGACCCTCATTCCGACAACCATTGGTGCCCTTCTGTCCGCGATCGGCATCGCCGGCATGGATCGCCTGGTGCGTTTCAATGTGCTGGCGATGTCAGGGCGCGCGGTCGAGGCGGCGGGCGATGTCGACACATTGCTGCTCGACAAGACTGGCACGATAACGCTGGGCAACCGGCAGGCGAGCGAATTCCTGCCCGTTTCGGGCGTGACAGCGACGGAACTCGCCGACGCGGCGCAGATGTCGTCGCTGAGCGACGAGACACCTGAAGGCCGGTCGATCGTGGTGCTGGCCAAGGAAAAACATGGTCTGCGCGGGCGCGATCTTGCGCCGCTCAATGCCGTGTTCGTGCCGTTCACGGCGCAGACGCGAATGAGCGGCGTGGACTTTGACGGCAAGTCCATCCGAAAGGGCGCGGTGGATGCGATCCTCGCCCATGTTCGTGCCGCCACACTGGAGACGAGGCCGGCCAGCGAGACCGTGGTGCGCGAAGTACAGTCCATCGCTGATAGCATCGCTAAGGCAGGCGGGACGCCACTCGCCGTCGCGGATGGGCATCGTCTGCTCGGGGTCATTTATCTGAAAGACATCGTCAAAGGCGGCATCCGCGAACGCTTCGGCGAACTGCGGCGCATGGGCATCCGCACGGTGATGATCACGGGCGACAATCCGCTGACAGCCGCCGCGATCGCCGCCGAGGCAGGCGTAGATGACTTCCTGGCCCAGGCGACGCCGGAGGATAAGCTGAAGTTGATCCGATCGGAGCAGGCGCATGGCAAGCTCGTCGCGATGTGCGGCGATGGCACCAATGATGCGCCCGCCCTGGCACAGGCCGATGTGGGCGTGGCGATGAACACCGGCACCATGGCGGCCCGCGAGGCCGGCAACATGGTGGATTTGGATAGCGATCCGACCAAGCTCATCGAGATCGTCGAGATTGGCAAACAACTTTTGATGACGCGCGGCGCGTTGACGACGTTCAGCATCGCAAATGACGTGGCCAAGTATTTCGCCATCATCCCGGCGATGTTCCTGGCCTTTTATCCCCAGCTTGGTGCCCTGAACGTGATGGGGCTGGCCAGTCCACAAAGCGCCATTCTGTCGGCGATCATCTTCAACGCCTTGATCATCGTCGCCTTGATCCCGCTCGCCTTGCGCGGGGTCCGCTATCGCTCCATCGGGGCGAGTGCCCTTCTCGGCCGAAACCTGCTGATCTACGGACTGGGCGGGATCGCAGCCCCGTTCGTGGGCATCAAGGTCATCGACCTCGTCGTCAGCCATCTTGGTCTTGCTTAAGGAAACCCGCCGTGATCACCCATCTTCGTCCCGCCCTGGTGATGATCGTTCTCATGACCGTCATCACCGGACTTGCCTATCCCCTGGCCATGACCGGCTTGGCCGGCGCGCTGTTTCCGCGCCAGGCGGCAGGCAGCATCGTCGCGCGCGACGGCAAGGTCATCGGCTCCAGCCTCATCGGACAGAGTTTTACCGGCGACACTTATTTCCATGGTCGCCCGTCGGCGACGACAACCGCCGATCCGAACGACAGCTCCAAGACGGTCGCTGCCCCCTACAACGCCGCGAATTCCTCGGGCTCCAATCTCGCGCCCACGTCTAAGGCCCTGGTCGACAGAGTCATGGAGGATGCCGCCAAACTCAAATCGGAAAATCCCGGGGTCCAGCTTCCGGCCGATCTGGTGACAACGTCAGGCAGCGGGCTCGATCCCGATATCACGCCCAGTGCGGCTGCATTCCAGGCACCTCGTGTTGCCAGGGCCCGTGGCGTTCCCGAGGCGACGATCACGGCGCTCGTGGCCTCGCATACGGAAGGCCGGCTGCTCGGTATACTAGGGGAGCCTCGCGTGAATGTGCTGGCATTGAATCTGGCCCTGGATGATCTCAAAAAGTGACCTGGCGGGATGACTGACAGCAGCTTTTCCGATCGCGATGGCCGTCCATCCCCTGACGCGCTGCTGAAGTCAGCGAAACGGGATGCGCGCGGCCGGCTGAAGGTTTTTCTCGGTGCCGCACCCGGCGTGGGGAAGACCTACGCTATGCTGGCCGCGGCGCACCAGCGCCTGCGCGAAGGCGTCGACCTTGTCGCCGGTGTGATCGAAACGCATGGTCGCGCCGAGACGGACGCCCTGTTGGAAGGGCTTCCGGTGATCTTGCGGAGGAAGGTCGAATACCGGGGCCATGTGCTCGAGGAGATGGATCTCGACGCCATTCTGGCGCGGCGGCCGCGATTGGTTCTCGTCGATGAACTCGCGCACACCAATGCCCCGGGGAGCCGGCACCCGAAACGCTACCTCGACGTCCAAGAGCTTCTTGCGGCCGGCATCGATGTCTATTCGACAGTCAACATTCAGCACATTGAGAGCCTGAATGACGTAGTGGCTCAGATAACACGGATTCGCGTCCGCGAGACCTTGCCAGACAATGTGATCGACCAGGCCGACGAGATCGAACTCGTGGACCTGACCCCGGACGATCTCATCCAACGCCTACGCGATGGCAAGGTATATGTGCACAAGACCGCGACCCGCGCGATCGGCCATTATTTCTCCCCCGGCAATCTGACAGCCCTGCGCGAGCTGGCACTCCGCCGCACCGCGCAGCGGGTCGACGCACAGTTGCTGGACCATATGCGGAGCCATGCGATCCAAGGCCCTTGGGCCGCCGGGGACCGTATTCTTGTCTGCATCGACCGTCGCGGCGGCACGGCATTGGTTCGCTACGGCAAGCGCATGGCGGAGCGCCTGCGGGCATCCTGGACCGCGATCCATGTCGATGCCGCACGGGGTGCCGCGCCGTCGGGCATCGATCATGACAGCATCGCTGAAACGCTGCGACTGGCCGAGGAGCTCGGCGCGGACATCGCAACCATCCCCGGCACCGATGTTGCGAAGGACGTGATCGCCTATGCCCGTGCGAACAATTTCACCCAGATCGTGGTCGGTTGCCGGGAGCGGCGGCCTTGGTGGCAAGGGTCGATCTCCAGGGGCGTGATCGCTGCCGCCCGTGATATTCCGGTTCACGTGATCGGCATCTCCGACGACGTGGCCAAGGGCGCTTCGATCGCGCGGCACCAGGGGCCGCGGCCTGGCATTGTCACCTATCTCGGGGCCGCCGGCGCGGTTGGTGCCGCTGTTGTGATTGGGATGGCGCTTCGCCAGGTGCTCAATGTCTCCAGCATCAGCATGGTATTCCTGATCGCGGTTTTGGCGACCGCGGTGCGGGTCGGCCTGTGGCCTTCTTTGTTCGCCTGTCTGCTGAGCGTGCTGGCCTATAACTTCTTCTTCCTGCCGCCGCTCTACACGTTCACGATCGACGATCCTGAGAATGTGATGACGCTGATTTTCTTCACGCTCGCCGCATTGGCTGGCAGCAATCTCGCCGCGCGCGCGCGCGAACAAGCGGTGGCCGCGCGGGATCGCGCCCGGACGACCGAGAACCTCTATCAGTTCAGCCGCAAGCTCGCCGCCATTGCTAGCCTCGATGACCTTCTATGGGCGATCGCCTATCAGGTTGCGACGATGCTCAACGTCCGAGTTGTCATTCTTCTGCCTGATGCGCCGGGCAGCGAGACACTGGCGCTGCGCGGCGCCTATCCGCCAGAGGATGAGATGGATGACGCGGATATGGCGGCGGCGCGTTGGAGCTGGGAGGCCAATCGTCCCGCCGGGCGAGGATCGGACACGCTGCCCGGCGCGCCAAGGCTGTTTCTGCCGCTACGTACCGCGAAGGGCCCAGTTGCCATTGTCGGCATCGATCGCGCAGCGGGAGGGACAGATACGCGCGCGCCTGTTCTCACGCCCGACGAGCGCCGGTTGCTCGACGCGCTTGGCGATCAGGCGGTGGTTTCGATCGAGAGGATTCATCTGGCAGAGGATGTCGAGCGGTCGCGCCTTCGGTCCGAGACTGAACGGCTGCGCGAGGCCATGCTGACCTCGATATCTCACGATCTCCGGACTCCGCTGTCCGCGATTGTCGGCTCCGTCAGCACGCTGCAAAGCTTCGAGGGAAAACTCGATGCCGAGGCGAGATCGGAGCTGTTGACAACGATCGCCGATGAAGCGGAACGCATGGGCCGGTTCGTGGCGAACCTTCTGGATATGACACGGCTCGAATCGGGCGCGATGACGAAACGCCAGGAGCCTGTCGATCTTGGCGAAGTGATTGGCAGCACGCTCACGCGCGCCGCCAAAATACTGGGGCACCATAAAGTGGCCCTTGCGCTCCAGGCGGGTCTACCTTTGTTGCCTCTGGACGCGGTTTTATTGGAGCAAATTCTGTTCAACCTCCTGGATAACGCAACGAAATATGCCCCGCCCGGAACGACCGTGACGCTGAGGGGATGGTCCGACAGAGCGGCACGATGGGTCGAATTACAGGTAATCGACGAAGGGCCAGGCATCCCGGCCGAACTGCTGGAACGGATTTTCGACAAGTTCTTTCGAGTTCATGCCGCCGATCGCACCGGAGCGGGCACAGGTCTCGGCCTTGCCATCTGCCGAGGCTTCGTCGAAGCAATGGGAGGGATGATAACCGCCGCCAATCGGTCGGATCGGAGTGGCGCGGTGTTTTCGCTGCGGTTCCCCAATCTCTCGGAGCAATCGTCATGAGCGCGCTGGTGCTGATCGTGGATGACGAGCCGGCAATCCGGCGTCTGCTGCGGACCGGTCTTGCCGCCGCCGGCTATCGCACGATCGAGGCGGTCGATGGCGGCGAAGCGGTCGCGATGGCGTCACGGGATAGCCCCGATATCGTCCTCCTCGACCTTGGCCTGCCGGATATCGAAGGTGTCGACGTCTTGCGCACGATACGAAACGCTTCGGCCGTGCCGATCGTCGTGCTGTCTGTCCGCGACGACGAGCGCGGAAAAGTGGACGCGCTTGACCTTGGTGCCGACGACTACGTCACCAAGCCGTTCGGCATGGCCGAACTGGTCGCGCGCCTGCGCACCGCGCTGCGTCACCGTCTGGCGCAAGACGGTGTGCTCCCGGTATTTCGCAGTGGTCGGCTTACAGTCGATTTGGTGCGACGTGTCGTGCGCGTCGCGGATCGCGAGGTTCATTTATCGCCCCGCGAATACGATATTCTGACGCTGATGGTCGCTAATGCCGGCCGCGTGCTGACACATCGCGCAATCCTGACCAAGCTTTGGGGGGCCGGCGGCGATCCTCAGCAACTTCGCGTCTATGTCAGGCAAATCCGGCAAAAGATTGAGGCAGATCCAGAGCGTCCTTGTATGATTTTGACCGAAACGGGTGTTGGGTATCGTCTCGCCATGATGGAACAGCCCGAGGAAGAAACCGAGTGAAGCCGCCAAGTCTTGTCATTGATTTGTTGAACGAATCGCGGATTTTTCTCGGAGTTCAGGCCGCCACGAAAGGTGCTTTGCTGACAAAGCTCGCACAACGGGCTGCCAAGGCAACGGGGATAAATGAGCCAATTATTTTGGCGGCACTCGCGGCGCGCGAAACGCTTGGAAGTACCGGCTTTGGCGGAGGCCTCGCCATGCCACACGCACGGATCGAAGCACTGCCGGGGATGTTCGCGCTGTTCGCGCGGTTGGACAAGCCGGTGCCGTTCGACGCAATTGACGGTAAACCGGTCGACCTGATTGTAATGCTGCTCAGTCCGAAGGCTGGAGATGCGGATCATCTGGCGGCGCTGGCGGCGTTTTCGCGCCGGTTGCGCGATCAATCTGTTGCGGGTGCGCTCCGTGCCGCCACCACGCCGACATCGGCGCGTGAGCTTCTGGCTGGTTGACGGCACTCACCATAGGGTGGCCACACCGGGTCTCCGCAGACCTCGCCGGATAAAGCACTCTGGGAATTCCAAAGCCTTCGACTGATCATAGGGCTATGACTTGGACATGGTGCTCATCTTCGTCGAGCGTGGCACGCCACTCCCGGACATAACTGGCTACCATAGTCGCTGCTGCTGGGAGCTTATTGTCACGGGTCGCGCGCTCGAACGCTGCGTTTTGCCCGTATGCCATTTATTCGCTGCCTGACACGACCTGATCAACAGGCAGCATGAAATAGACTTTCCGGATCGTTCGGTCGTCATTGGCATTTGACGAGCAATCATCCAAATTCGCCGCGCTTGCATGCGATCAACCCATCGTTACGGGTCAAGAATACAAATGTTCCGGTATATCGGCTAATGTGTCAGCGTCGCGGAAAATGTCGCCGTGTCTGGTAGGCATGTCGCAGGTGGGAGCTGGAGGGATGGGGGAGGCGAGCCGCTTGAACGATGTCGCTCGAGCACCCGCTGGAACAGCGGCGTCCCTTTCCAAATTTGCCGCGGAGCTGCAAGCGTCTGGTGCCTTGGATGCGCGCGGGCTTGAACGGGGCCAGTCCGTCGCGCGGGATTCGGGGCAACGGCTGGACGCGGTTTTGATCCAGCTCGGTCTGGTCAGCGAACGCGCCGTGGCCGAAGCTCTCGCCCGCGTCTGCGGCAAGGCGATCGTGGGGCCGGCGGACTATCCGTTATCCCCCGTTCTGCCAGACCGACTCCGCCCAGCCTTTCTGCGCGCCGCGCGTGCGGCCCCCCTTGCACATGATCATGCTGAATTAACGTTGGCAGTCGTTGACCCGCTCGATGATTTCACACCGGCGGCGGCCGCTCGCGCCACGGGGCTGCGCATCAAGACTGTCTTGGCCGTTCCAATCGAGCTCGAAGCGGCTTTGGCGCGGCTCTATTCGGACGACGCCACGGCGCTGGCTGAAACCGGCCCTGCCGCCAAAGATGCGCTGGAAGACGATGCCGAACGCCTACGCGACCAGGCGAGCGAGGCACCTGTTATTCGCCTTGTAAATCAGATGATTGCGAGGGCAGTGGAGACGCAGGCGAGCGATATACATGTCGAACCGTTCGAGGACCGGCTGCGGGTCCGCTATCGATATGACGGCGAACTGCACGAGGTCGAGGCCCCGCCCTTCCACCTCGCGGCTGCCATCGTCTCGCGGATCAAGATCATGGCGCGGCTGGACATTGCAGAGCGCCGCTTGCCGCAGGATGGTCGTATTCGCCTGGCGGTGCGGGGCCATGACGTGGATTTCCGCGTGTCCACCATCCCATCGCTCTGGGGCGAGACGGTGGTGCTCCGTGTGCTGGACCGCAATGCGGTGGCGTTTGATTTCGGCAGGCTGGGTCTGTCAGAAGCCGTCACCGAACGCCTGGCGCAGTCGCTCAAATTGCCGAACGGGATCGTGCTGGTCACCGGCCCCACTGGCAGCGGAAAAACCACCACGCTCTACACCGGGCTGCTCGCGCTCAACGCCACGAGCCGGAAGATCGTCACCGTTGAGGACCCGATCGAATACCATCTTGGCGGCATCAACCAGATTCAGGTGCGCCCGACGATTGGGCTCAGCTTTCCGAGCCTGCTGCGGGCCATTTTGCGGCAAGATCCTGATGTGATCATGGTGGGCGAAATCCGCGATCTGGAGACGGCGCAAATTGCGGTCCAGGCGGCGTTGACCGGCCATTTGGTGCTGTCAACGCTGCACACCAACTCCGCCGCCGCCACCATCACCCGGCTGCGCGACATGGGCATTGAAGACTATTTGCTTACCGCTGTGCTGCGCGGCATTTTGGCACAGCGCCTGGTGCGCCGCCTTTGCACCGCATGTCGCAGCGAAGTGCCGGCTCCTGCCTCGGTTGTTGACCGGTTCGGGTTGGAGGCGCGCACCACACGGCGTCCCCTCACGCTGTGGCACGCTGCGGGCTGCCCGCAATGCCGGCACACCGGCTATCGCGGCCGTCTTGCCATTGCCGAATTTCTGATGCCGGACCAGGAAACGAGCCGGCTGATTTACGGGCGCGCCAGCCATGATGAGATCGAGGCAAGCGGTCGCGCCGGGGGCATGCACACCATGTTCGACGCTGGGCTTGATGCGGCACTGGCCGGTGAGACCACGATCGAGGAACTGGTCCGCAGCATTCAGGCCGACGGCTAGGCCCATGGCCCGGTTTCACTTTCACGCCATTGATGCAGCCGGAATCGAGCAGCAGGGGGTGATCGAGGCGACTGATCAGGCCGCGGCCGTTGCTGCCTTGCGGCGCGAAGGTCGCCTGCCGGTGCGGGTGGGTGATGCGCCCGTGCAAACCGGCATCCGGGGCGCAAAGGGAATACCAAAGCTTGGCGTGGGGGAGGTCACTGAACTCACCCGCGAACTGGCGCTCATGCTTGCGGCCGGGCAGGATTTGGATCGTGCGCTGCGCTATCTCGGAGAGACCGCCGCCAACCGGCGCGCGGCCGCAAGTGCTGGTCTGTTGCGCGATCAGGTCCGCAACGGTGCGCCGTTCGCCAAGGCTTTGGCTGGCCAACCCCGCAATTTCTCACCGCTTTATCTTGGCATGGTCCAGGCCGGTGAGGCCGGTGGCAGTCTGGCGGCGGCACTCGCCGGGCTTGCCGACGCCATGGAACGTGACCGCGCTTTGGCGGCCACAGTGCGCACCGCGATGATCTATCCGGCGATCCTGCTGGTTGCGTCCGTCGCCGCCATTATTCTGATTCTAACGCAGGTTTTGCCCCAATTCATTCCGCTGTTTGCAGCCGCCGGCGCATCCCTGCCGGCAAGTGCGACATTCCTGGTCGCCACCGGTGATTTCATTGCCGATGACGGTTTTCTGGTGCTGCTTGGTGTATGTGTTGGGTGGCTGCTGGGCAAAGCTGCGTTGCGCAATCCGGCGGTGGCGTTTGCGGCGGATC
The DNA here is from genome assembly GCA_903823665.1 of uncultured Rhodospirillales bacterium. Classification (GTDB taxonomy): domain Bacteria; phylum Pseudomonadota; class Alphaproteobacteria; order Acetobacterales; family Acetobacteraceae; genus CAIQQQ01. The sequence goes on along the minus strand of CAIJTR010000206.1, from coordinate 32,128 downwards.
GTCTGCTGCTATCGCTGCCCGTGATCGGCAATCTGCTGAGAGAGGCACTGGCAGCGCGCTTCACCCGCACGCTCGGAACCCTACTTGGCAACGGCGTTCCACTGATTGTGGCTTTGCGCATCGTGGCCGGGGTGATGCTGAACCGGTGTGCCGCGTCTGCCATCACCGATGCAACCGAAGCCGCCGCAAGTGGAGCTGGGATGGCGATCAAGCTCGCCGAAGCACGTGTGTTTCCGGTGCGCACAACACAGTTGCTGAGGCTCGGCGAGGAAAATGCCGAGTTGGGCCCAATGGCTTTGCGCGCCGCTGCGATCCATGAGGACCGCACCCGTATGGCCGTGCAGCGTCTGCTCGCGGCCCTCGTGCCCGCGATCACCATCATCATGGGTGGAGTGGTGGCGGCGATCGTTGCCACTTTGCTCAGCGCGATGTTGAGCTTGAACGACCTTGCCAGTTGATCCCTCGCGCCGGATATCGGCGGCCGGGTTCACCCTGATCGAGATGCTGGTTGTGCTGGCGGTGCTCGCTTTGGTGTTTGCAATGGTTGCATTGAACCGCCCAGGCCTGAATCAGGGCGCTCAGCTTCACGCCCGTGCGAGTCAGTTGGCAGAGGCGTTGCGCGCTGCGCGCGGGCAGGCCATCGCGGGCAACCGAGCCGTGCCCGTCACCGTGGCGCCGGATGGCACTCGGCTGCAGATTGCAGGAATGCTGAGCGCGCCCGGTGCGTTCGCATTGCGTGTCCTGCGGCCGGATGGTGGTACGACGCTGGCCTTTCTGCCTGATGGCAGTGCCACCGGAGGTGCCGTTGAGGTTTCGGCTGGTGAGGCGCGATGGATCATTGATGTCGCGCGGCGGAGTGGGCGCGTGCAAGTTCAGCATGCGCCGTAATTCGCAATCGGGCTTTACTTTGCTGGAGGCAATGGTGGCGCTGGCCATTGCGGCATTGGTGCTTGCCGCTTTGGTCGAAGGTGTTGAAACCGGAATGCGCAGCGTTGCCATAGCCTCGCGCAATATCGAAGCTCTCTCGCACGCACGCTCGCATCTGGCCGCTATTGGTGTAGGCCAGCCGCTTGTCCCCGGTGTGCGCGAGGGCGACGATGGCGGTGGGTTTCATTGGCGCGAACGTGTGGCACGGCGTGTGGGTGGGGACGCCGCTGCTTCACTGTTCGACGTCGTTGTAGACATTGAATGGGATGCGTGGGGGCGTCCGGGTCATGTGCAGCTTGCCACGCGCAGGCTGGCAGGGCGGGACGGCAGGGTGCGATGACCACGCAGCACCAATCACGCGAAGCCGGCTTCACCCTGCTCGAAATCCTGGTGGCTCTGGTGGTGCTCGGCCTTCTCGTCGGTGGCCTGGCGCAAGGCAGCCGCTTCGGCATGATGGCCGTCGAGCACACCGAGCAGACTGCCGCCGACACGGCCGCGTTTGAATCAACCGAACGCATCATCCGAGGCCTCATCAGCGAAATGGCCCCTGGCCACGATGGAGGCCCACCGCCGCTTGCTGGCACCTCCGGCCGCATGAGCTTTGTCAGCGGAGTGACGTCGCCCGGTGTCGTGGCGCTCGGCTGGGACGGTAAAGCTCGTTTGATCCTGAGGGAGACAAAAACCCAAGCAGACGCGCAGTGGGATGAGACAATCCTGCTCGACCACATCGAAGGCCTCGACTTCGCCTACTGGGACGGTTCGTGGAAATCCGTCTGGCAGGGCCAGGAACTGCCAGCCCTCATTCGGATCCGGCTGACCTTTCCTGACGGAGACAGGCGGCATTGGCCGGATATTGTCGCCCGCCCCCTGCGCGAGCGCATGGAATGATCTGTGCTCTCTGAGAAATGACCGGCAAACCACTTTATTGTTGCGAAACAGTCCCGTAGAATTACAAGTCTTTACCGTCATTTTGCAGGGGCACAAAAACACTAATGCTGACGGAATTTCTCCGCTGGTGGGGCCGGAATTTGCTGGCAGGACTGTCCAGCAGGCATTCCGGCAAGCAGCCCGCGCTGGGCGATGGGATCATTGTTGATCTGGCGGATGATGAATCATTCCACCTTGTCCGCCGGAAGCGTGGGCGAGAGACATCACTGGGCCGCGTGTCGCCGGATGGCGCAAATGCCGCGCGAACGCGGCAAATGATCGGCAAAGCCAGCCTGACCTTGCGCTTGGGCGCAGGCTGGCTTCTTGAACGAATGGTGCATCTGCCGCTCGCTGCGGAAGCGCAGCTTGAAAGCGTTCTACGGCTGGATATGGACCGGCTTAGTCCGTTCTCTGCCGATGAGGTTTTGTGGAGCCACAATCTCGTTCGCCGCGACACCGCAAGCGGGCAGATCGTGGTGCGACTGAACCTGATCCCAATTCCGCCCGCATTGGCAACGATAACCAGTTTTGGCCTCAAACCAAATGCAGTGGCCGCTCAAGCAGCGCATGGTGACTGGTGCGTGATCCCGCTCCACAATGTGCTGATCCGGCGCGGCAGTTTTGACGGTGCAGCACTGCGTCTCTCGGCGGGGCTTGCGGCAGCACTCGCTCTCGCTGTCATTGCGGTGCCGCTCTACCTCCAGGAAGCCAGCATTGCCGCAACCGATACGTCTATTGCGGCGCTTCGCCCAGCGGCTGGAGAGGCTGAGACGCTGCGGCGTGGGTTGCTTGCGGCACGAGATGGGGAGGCAGCCCTTGCCAGCATGCGGTCGGGTGGTGCCAATCCGATCAGCGTGATCGCAACCGTCACCGCAGCTTTGCCTGACGATACGTTCCTCACCGAATTGTCTCTGCGCGGCACTGCCTTGGAGTTCAGAGGCCAATCCCACAATGCCGCACGTCTTGTTGGGCTTCTGTCTGATGAGTCCGCATTGCAAGCGGTGGCATTCGCGGCACCAGTCACCCGCGCCGACACGGCATCCGTTGAACTTTTTGCCATTCGCGCTGTGGTGAAGCCCTAGGCAGTGGTCAATTTACCAGACGGCACACGGGGACGAATATTGGCATGGGCGCTGGCGTTGCTGGCGGCACTGCTGCTGTGGTTCGGCGGCGTCGCGCCGATTTGGTCGCTATATGACGCGCGGGCCGTGACATTGGATCAGAAGCAGGCGCTTGCCGGCCGGATGGCGGCCTTGGCGCAAAGTCTCCCAGTTCTGCGGAAATCCGCAGCATCAGGCCCCAGTGGAGACGCGCAGTCGTTGCTCGAAGGTGCCACCGATGCAATCGCCTCTGCTGGTCTGCTTGGTCGGGTGCAGGCCATGGCTGCACAGGCGGGTGTTACACTCGCGAGCATCGAAGCGCTCCCCACTGAAACACCGGGTGGCCCCACCTCATACCGGAGGATCAGTCTGCGCGTCTCGGTCAGTGGGCCATGGGGTCAGATGATCGCGCTGCTGCGGGCATTCGACCAAGCCACGCCGCGTATGCTGGTGGATGACCTGCAGTTGCGGGTGTTGCAGGGGCACGCTGACCACGATGCGGCACCCTTGGACGGCAGCCTCACAGTCACCGCCTTGCGCGCTGGATCCGCGCCATGATCCGGGCTGCATGGATAGCACTCCTGGCCATTTCCGCGGGCCTCGGGTTCCTGCTGCACACTGAATTGACCACGCCACACATGGGCAAGATGACACCACCGCAAATGCAGGTGGCCCGCGCCACCAATGCGATGCAAACCGACCGCAATGCCTCCATGGTCGACCAGGCCCTGGCCCGCCCGTTGTTCAGTCCAAATCGTCGTCCCCCATCCCCAGCTTCGCCCGATGCCAAGAGAAGTGATGGTCCGCCCCGGTTGACCGCGATTGTGCTTTCGCCCAACGGACGTCAGGCCATTTTCGCACCGCAAGGGGGCGGGCGGGCGATACGGCTTTCAGAGGGTGACCGTTTGGAGAATGAGGTTGTCTGGTCGATTGCTCGCGGTTCGGTCACGCTCGACGGTCCAACCGGCCGGCGCGTGCTGCGCACAGAATTCGAATCTCATCCCCAACCCGCCATCGATCCCAACCAACTGGCGCTGCCGGGTATGATCACCAACGTGCTTCCATCCGCCACAGTCAGTGGCGGACAACCACCCAGGGCCCCATGACAATATCCCGCCTTTTCCTGGTGCTGTTGCTGCTTCTTGCAAGCTGCGTTCCACCCGCCAACATCAACCCGCACATGCAGGCGCTGGAGCTTGACCCATTGCCAGAGGTGCCGGAGGGTACGAACGGGGCAAGTGCCCGCATTGGTGGATCGATTGGCCCGCGCTCCGGGCAGGCACCGCCGGTGTTTGCGCGCGGCGTCTCACCGAGCGAACCGGCGGGGACCACCACCGGCACCGTGGGTGACATCTCCCTCGATTTCGCCGACACCGATATTCGTGAGGTTGTGACGCAGGTGCTGGGAAGCATTCTGGGGGTCAACTACGTCATCGACCCCGCTGTCCATGGTAGCATCACGCTGCGGACCTCCAAGCCATTGTCGCGCTCGCAATTGCTTCCGGTGCTACAAGCCCTGCTCGCACAAAACGGCGCGACACTGAGCCAGACGGACGGCCTTTATCGCGTGCTGCCCGCCGCCGCAGGGAGCGTTGGGGCCACTGCTGCAGGAAGTGTCGTGGTGCAGCTTCGCTACGCCTCCGCCGAGCAACTCGCCCGCACCCTGCAGCCGTTTGCAGGCACCACTGGTCGGATTTCGGCAGAGCCGGGCCGCAATGCCGTCATCATCTCAAGTGACGCGGACACCCGCGATGCGCTTGTCGCCATGGTGCGTTCATTCGATGTCGATACGCTGGCAGGGCAAAGCTACGCGCTGTTGCCGGTTGGAACCGGCAGCGTGCGGGATGTGGCGGCGGCCTTGCAGGACGCGCTGGCGTCCAACCGCTCAGGTCAGGGAGACGCCGGGCGGCAGGGCAGCACCGCTCCGGTGCGGATCGTGCCAATGGACCGGATCAGCGCCGTGCTGGTCATCGCCGCCCAGCCACGCGCGTTGGACGAAGCGCGCCGGGTCTACGATTTGCTAGAGAGGTTGCGCAGGCAAACCATCCGTACCTGGCAGGTGACATATCTGCAGAACAGCGATTCAAACGACATCGGCTACATGCTTCAGCTTGCGTTCACGCCAAACAACGTGACCGCCCAGCCGCACAGTCAGGCGAGCAGCTTCGGCACTGGCCAATCTGGCTCTGCCAATTCACTTTCCCGCGGCAGTGGTGGAATTACAGGCAGCAATGCAGGCGCTGCGGCTGGTGGGTTGGCGGGAAGCAGCGGGATCGCCGCCGCAGGAGACGCCAACGCCGGTGTTATCGGTGGTGCTGCTGCGGCACCTGTCCCCGCCGCTGGTGGCAATCCGCTGCTGGGCGGCCTTGATCCATCCGGAAGTGGCAGCGGTGCGAATGTGGACGGCATGCGCATCATTCCCAATGAGCAGAACAGCGCAATCATGGTTTACGCTACAGCGCAGGAGCACGAATCGGTTGCAGCCATGCTCCGTAAGCTCGACATTCTGCCGCGTCAGGTTCGCATCGATGCCACCATCGCCGAGGTGACCCTCAACGACGATCTGCAATATGGCACGCAGTTCTTCTTCCGGTCCGGCGGGATCAACGGCGCGCTTAGCACCGGCAATCAGACCATTTCCAGCCCGCAGCAAATTGCCCTGAACAGCCAGTTTCCCGGCTTCTTCCTCGGCGGGCGCGGACTGGGCGGTGCGCCCTTTGCCATCAATGCGCTGCAGGCCATCACCACCGTCAAGGTGCTGTCCTCCCCGCAACTTATGGTGCTGGACAACCATCAGGCGCGGTTGCAGGTGGGAAATCTTGTGCCTTATCTGGCGCAGACATCGCAAAGCACGATCTCGGCGGGTGCTCCGGTGATCAACTCGATCAACTACCAACAAACCGGCGTCATCATGCAGATCCGCCCGCGCATCAACACCGGCGGGCTCGTCACTCTCGAAATCTCGCAGGAGGTCAGTGATGTAAGCTCGGAGGGCCAGGTAGCCGGTATCAATTCACCAACCTTCCTCGAGCGCAACGTGTCATCGCGTGTGGTTGTGCAGGATGGACAGACGATCGGTCTTGCAGGGTTGATCCGTGACAGTTCCTCAACCGGGAACGACGGGCTGCCCGGTGTGAAGGATGTGCCGGTGGTGGGCCTGCTCGCCGGGCGGCAGAACAATGTTCGCGCCCGAACCGAGCTGATCATTCTCATCACGCCACACGTCATCGAGGATCAACGCCAAGCGCGCGCGGTGACGGAGGATATGCGCGAGCAACTTGGCAATGCCGCAGCCGTGCCCGCACAGTTGATGCGTCTGGCACCGTCCGGGTCCAATGATCCGAGTGCTCCGTTGCGCAACACTTTGCGCCGGAAGTTGACGCCATCGCCATGACAGTCCGGCGGCAACGCGGCTTCGCTGTCTTGCTCGTGATGTCGATGGCTGCCCTGTTGGCCTTGCTTGGCACCAAACTCACCGCAGCCGGCCGCACCGAAGCCCAAATCGCCCGAAACCTGCGAGATGCCGCCGAGGCCGAGGCTGCGGCAGACGGAGCGATCGCGGAGGCGCTGTTTCACCTGCAAGCAACCGGGCCGCAGGGATGGGGTGTCGATGGGCGAGTGCATCGATTTCAGGTCGGGGCGGCGGCGGTTGAAGTCAGGCTCGAAAGCGAAACTGGGCGGCTCAATCCCAACACCGCGCCCGTGGCGGTGCTGGCGTCGCTGTTGCGCCAGATTGGCTTGGCACCAGATGCCGCAGGCAAGCTCGCCGGGGCGATCTTTGACTGGCATACACAAGGTAGCCTGTCAGTCGCCGGTGGAACCAAGGAGGCCGCCTATCGCGCGGCCGGGCGAACCAACGGCCCGACAGGCCGCCCGTTTGAGACGGTCGGTGAATTGGAGTTGGTGCTTGGAATGACGCCGCAAATCCTGGCTCGTCTGCGCCCGCTCCTGTCCGTCTACAACGAAGCCGGCGTCGATGCCCGGTTTGCCTCCCCCGAACTTCGCACAGCTTTGTCAGCGGCTGGCCTGGGTTTTGATACACCTGACCCCACCAACACGGTATTGGCTGCAACCGCAATTGCGTTGTTGCCAAGTGGTGCGCGTGCGACACGCCGTGCCGTTATCCAGCCGCGCCGGTCAGGCGACGGGACACCGTTCCGGATATTGACCTGGGAAAACCCCGATCTCTGAAAACACTAAACGCGGTGCATTTGTTCAACGCACCGCGTTCAGTGGCAGAAAAGTGTTCAGTCATCACCATAGATCGGTGTGACGATCTTCAGCGGCAATCCGCGCAGGCGCTTGCCGGTCAGTGCGAAATAGGCGTTGGCCAGCGCCGGAGCCACCGCGGGCACACCCACTTCGCCGATGCCGCCCAGCGGAGCACCTGGCGTGTTGACGATCTGCACATCGATATGTGGCATGTTGCCCATGCGTGTGAGCGCATAGTTGTCGAAGTTGCGAAGCTGTGCTGCACCGCCACTGATGGGTGTGTTGCCCCAAAGCGCGGAGCTGAACCCATGCACCACGCCACCCTGGATTTGGGCGACAACGGTATCGGGGTTGACCACCGTCCCGCAATCCACCGCAGCGCACACCCGTGTCACGGTGACAGTCGAGGCGGTTGCCGCAGTCATTTCGATTGCGATGGCAATGTAGCTGCCGAAGCCTTCGCTGACGGCAATGCCGCGGGCGTGCCCGGTGGCAGGCTTCGTGGACCAGCCAATCATCCCGGCCACAGCTTTCAGCACACCCAACGCCCGCGCATCACTCAGCTGTGCCGCTCGATAAGCGTAAGGGTCTTTCCCAGCCAGCGCCGCCAATTCGTCGATGGCGCTTTCGAGCACAAAATTGTTCACCGACTCACCGACCGACCGCCAGAAGCCGACCGGCACGGGGGAAGGCACGTTCGCGTAATCAACGTATCGCGAGCCCATCTTGTAAGGCAGCGCCACCGCACCGGCGACGGCCACCGTGTCCAGCCCGTTCTTCACATAGGCTGGGAACATCCGCATCATCACCGAGGGTGAGATAATCCGGTTGTTCCAGGCGGTGATGGCACCGGATGCATCAATGCCCGCGTTCACACTGCACACGGCCATCGGGCGGTAGAAGTCATTGCTGAAATCCTCCTCCCGCGACCAGGTCAGATGCACCGGCGCGCCAAGTGCCTTGGAGGCCAGGATCGCCTGGGAGATGAAATCCTGCTCGAACTTGCGGCCAAGACCCCCGCCCATCAGAACCGGATGGATGGTGATTTGCGCGGCGGAAAGCCCGGTCAGAGCGATCGCAGTGCGCAGATTGGCATCGGCACCCTGGGTCGGTGCCCAGATCTCACAGCTGGTCGCCGTGACTGATGCCGTGCAGTTCAGCACTTCCATGCAGGCATGCGGCACGAACGGCAGAGTGTAGGTCACGTTGATCTGCTTGGCAGCGGCAGCAAGCCCCGCCTTCACGTCACCAATGGTTTCAGCAGGCGTGGTGGGGCCGTTCTTCAGCAGCGCCGTCGCCTTGGCAAGGATCGTGGACGAGCTTGCTGAGGAGTTGCCCGCGGGCACCGTCCAGCTCACCTGCGTGCTTTTCGCATTGCGGAACGCGTCCCAGGTGGTTGCACCGGTGACCACCACCGCGTTTCCAACATTGACCGACTTTGCGCCGGCTGGCGTTGAGGTGATGGCGTTCACTGTCGAGCCAAACACCGGCGGGTGCTTGATCGCCGCGTAAATCATGCCTGGCACACGCACATCGATGCCAAAGATTGCCGAGCCGTCAGTCTTGGAAGGGATATCGGGACGCGCGACAGGCTGGCCGATCAGTTTGTAGCTGCCAGCCGAGGACAGCACGGCAGGGCTCGTTGGCACCGGCAGCGTGGAAGCAACGCTCGCCAGCGCGCCATAGGTCAAGGTCGCGTTCGTAGCAGTGTTGATGACGGCACCCTGCACCGCCTTGCACTGCGAAACCGGCACGCCCCAGCTCTGGGCAGCAGCCGAAACCAGCATCTCCCGCGTGGCGGCACCGATGGTCAACAACGGCTTGAACCAGCTGCGGATATTGTTGCTGCCGCCGGTCGACTGGCTGTGCGTGACGGGGTTGAGGTACTGGCTGCCGGAAGGGGCTGCACCGGTTTTGACCTTGGTCCAATCGACCAGCAACTCTTCGGCAATGATCTGCGGCATGCTGGACAGCACGCCCTGGCCCATCTCTGCGCCGGAGCTCAGGATGGTGACACTCTCGTCCGGCGCGATGGTCACCCACACGTTCACCGTGCTGCCAGCCGCCGCCAAAGCGGTGTTGGAGAAGGATATGCCGACCATCAGCCCACCGCCCATGGCGGCGGTGGCGGAGAGGAAGAAGCGGCGCGATACGATCTGGTTCATGATGCTCGTCTCCTTCACATGGCCGCAGCGCGATGGATGGCAGCGCGCACGCGCTGATAGGTACCGCAAACGCAAAGATTGCTCATGGCAGCCGAAATCTGCGCGTCAGTCGGGGTTTTGGTCTGCTGGAGAAGTTCCACCGCTTTGAGGATCATGCCGGACTGGCAGTAACCACATTGCGGTACCTGCTCGGCAATCCAGGCCAGCTGCACCTTGTGCATCGGCGTTGCAGCCAATCCTTCGATGGTGGTGATATTCTGGCCAGATGCATCCTGGACGCTCATTTCACAGGATTTCTCAGCACCGCCGCCAACCAGCACCGTGCAGGCCCCACAGGCCTCAATGCCGCAGCCGTACTTGGTGCCCGTGAGTCCGAGCGCATCGCGCAGAACCCAAAGCAGGGGCGTCGACGGATCAACGTTTACAGTGTGCTTTGTACCATTCACGGTAAGGGTGACAGCCTGTGTGGCCACGATCGTGCTCCTAGGTTCCTGCGGGATTGGCGTCGGTCTTCTTTTTTTCAAGGCTTTGTACAATGGTCGTGACCGTGTGCGCAACGAACAGATTCGATCCCACACTTATTTGTGATCAATATTTCTTGATTTCTGATTTTGTTCCATTTTTTTATAAAAATTAACGTTAAGTGCTGCGCTTCAATTGCTTTAAGGCAAAAATCAGCCAGCCAAATAAATTATTAAGATCGCTTCCGTTCGTTCAGAACGTTGTGAGCGGTAACATCGTGCAATGGATTCAAACAGACAGCTGATGGTGCAGATAGCAGCCATCCGCCTCGCCGCCATTTCAATGCCTTAGCGTTAATCCGCTCAACGACGGCCAGTGCCGATCTTCGTTGCATCAGGCACGTCAAATCATGGCCTTCATCGTGCGACATCGTGCTGTTCACTGCGTGCATATCAGAATGCCCTGCAAATGTAGGGCTCTTCTTGGCGCTCACGTTGTCGCCGTTTATCCAGCCGTGGCGCTCTGCAACGCCAAGGCTTTCACTCATAGCGCAATGCCTCGATCGGATTGAGGCGGGCGGCCTTGCGTGCCGGGTAGTAGCCGAAGAAGATTCCCACTGCCGCTGAAAACAGGAAGCCGCCGGCAATCGCGGTAGGCGAGGTCGGCACCGGCCACCCCGTGACCAGTCCGATGATTTGCGACAAAGCAAGCCCGGCCAGAATACCGGTCACGCCGCCGGTGACGCTCATCAGCACCGCCTCAGTCAGAAATTGCAGCAGCACATGCAGGCGTCTCGCACCAATGGCCATGCGCAACCCAATCTCCCGCGTTCGTTCGGTCACCGACACCAGCAGGATGTTCATGATCCCGATCCCGCCAACCAGCAGCGAGATCGAGGCCACGGCGGCCAGCAGCAGCGCCATGATCCGCCCACTGCTCGCCGCCGTCTCGGCGATCTGGCTGAGGTTTCGAACCGCGAAATCCGCCGTGCCGTCGGGCGGGATGCGATGCCGACGGCGCAGTGTCTCGGTCACCTGCTGGATCGCCGGCTGCACCGCATCAGCACTTGCGGCCTGAAGAAAGAGTTGGTTGACGAAGCCCGCAAGGCGCGGCGTGAGCGTGTATGGATTGGGCGGCGCTGGATAAACCCAGTTGAGCGGTGCCTGCTGGGCGGTTGGGGCGGCCACGCCAATCACCTTGTGTTCGCCCGTGCTGAACGGGATCATCACAACATCATCCTGATCCTGCCCATAGGCAGTCTGCCCTTTCGCCACGAGCACGCCGATCACCCGCAACGGCACCCCTTTGGCCTGGACAAAACGGCCCAGCGGGCTCTCGATGTCACCAAACAATTGAAACGCAACAGTGTTGCCGAGGACGATGACCAGTGCCGCGCGGCTGTCATCGTCCTCGGTGATGGCGCGGCCGGACGCTATCTGCCAATTGGTCACGGGCGGAAAGTTTGGACTGACACCCTCGATGGACGTCGACCAATTCTTGTTGCCGTTTTCAATCTGCCCTGATTGCCGGATCAGGTAGCTGACACTGCCGATGGCGTTATCCTCCCGCCGGATCGCCTGTGCATCACTGATTGTGATCACCGAGGCACTTCCGGCCCCGGCACGCAGCCCGCCGGAGGTGACGGCACCCGGCACCACCACCAGCAGGTTCGTTCCCAAACTTTGAATCTGCTTGAGCACGGCCTCATTGCCACCCTGTCCCACCGATACCATCACAATCAGAGCGGCCACACCGATGAACACGCCCAGCATCGTCAGGGCGGAGCGGGTGCGGTTGCGCAACACGGCCTGTGCCGCTGCGGTGAAGATCATTACCGCCAGCGCGCCGAAAGCAGCCCGCCCACCCGATGCCGCGTCATGAGCGGTGTTCCTGGCAGTGCCGAACAACGTGGTGTCAAGAACAACCCCAGACGCAACCACAGGGTTCTCGGGCTTGGCGTCGGATATAATCAGCCCGTCGCGCATCGTCACCACCCGCCCGGCATAGGCAGCAATGTCGGGCTCGTGGGTGACGAGCACGATCGTCACACCACGATCCCGGTTGAGCGCCACCAGCGTGTCCATGATTTCGTGCGACGTCCGCGTGTCCAAATTACCGGTTGGCTCATCGGCCAGCAACAGACTGGGCGCGTTGATCAGCGCGCGTGCGATGGCGACACGCTGTTGCTGGCCACCGGACAATTGCGCGGGTGTGTTGCCCTCGCGCGCGCCAAGGCCAAGTAGTTCAAGCGACGCCCGCGCCCGCGCTTCACGGTCCGCGCGGCTGACGGGTCCGGCGCTGGCGTAGATCAGCGGCAGCGCGGTGTTTTCCAAAGCACTCGTGCGAGCAAGGAGGTTGAAGCTTTGGAACACGAAGCCCAGCCGCTCGCCCCTGATACGCGCCAGCGCCGGCTCATCGAGTTTCGCAACATCAACGCCGTCGAGGAAATACGTGCCGGTATTGGGGCGGTCGAGACAGCCAAGGATCGACATCAGCGTCGATTTCCCAGACCCCGATGAGCCCATAATGGCGACGAACTCGCCGTCTTGGATCAGCAGACTGACACCTGCCAGCGCATGCACGTCCTGATCGCCAACATGATAGGTGCGCGTGATATTCTCGACGCGGATGACCGCTTCGGCCATCAGGGCTACAGCTTCGGTGCCGGGAGAGCAGCGGCCGTGGCGGCGCGGATTTCGGTCGTGATCACCAGATCGCCTGCCTTGACGTCACCGGACACAAGTTCCGTCATGCTGTCATCATCAAGGCCTGTGGCAACTGTGACTTCCACCGGCCCACCGTCTCGCAACACCCAAATTCGCGCCGCTCCGGCCTTCACGGCGGCGGTACCGGGCGGCGCATAACGCAACGCCTGATCCGGCACCCGAAGCACATCCGCACGCTCATCCGTCACGATTTGCGTCGATGCCGTCATGCCGGGTTTGAGGGCGAGATCGGCGTTATCGACGGCCACCACGACATCATACGTGACCACGTTCTGTACGGTCTGCGGCGACTGCCGCACTTGCACGACCGAGGCTTCGAAGACGCGCCCCGGAAAGGCATCTACCGAGAAATGCGCCTTATCACTCTCACTGACCGAGCCGATATCGCTCTCGCTCACATTGGTATCGACCTGCATTTTTGTGAGGTCACTCGCAATCAGAAACAGCGTGGGCGTCTGGAATGTTGCAGCCACGGTCTGCCCCACGGTGATATTGCGCGACACCACAGTGCCATCCACCGGAGAGACGATGTTGGTGTAGCCGAGATTTACGGTGGCCGCCCCAAGTTCCGCCCGTCGCAGGTCGATCGTGGCACCATCAAGCGTTACCTGCGCACGAGCCTGCTCATTGGCGCTGCGGGCGGTGTCGGCGATGTCCTGCGACACATAGTTGCGCGTGGCGAGTTGCCGGTTGCGCTCGAAATTGATCTGGGTATAGCGCGCAACCGCTTTGTCTTTTTCGAGCTGTGCTGTCGCCACATCAAGATTGGCCTGATCCTGGTTCACAACGCTCTGATAAGGCCGCGGATCAAGCTTGGCACAGACCTGGCCTTTTTTGACTTTGGTGTTGTAGTCACAGGACAACTCCTGGATCACTCCCGATACATAGCTGCCTACGATGATCGTCAGTACTGGGTTTACCGTTCCGGTCGCCGTGACCAGACGGGTGATTGCCCCCCTGGACAATGGTTGCGTCACGTATTGGACAGACGCTGTTCGATGGGTCCCCCACCACGCGATGCCTGCGATCGCGACAAGCAGTGGCAACCCAATGATGACCAGCCAACGTCGCCGGCTAGACCGGGGCTCGACTTGCTGCAGTTTGATTGCCGGCACTGGCAGGGTGGTGTTTGGCGGTGAAGCTGTAACTGGTCTACGTTCAGCTGCGATTTGTGGTGCAGCGGCAGCGATAGCCGGCATCGGAGGAGTTGCCTCCGCCTGTTTGGTCATCGCTCAGGTTCCAATTTGCTGCGCTTGATCGCTCCGGTCGCAAGACCTGGGTTATTGCGGAAAAGAGACTCATGCCCGCCTCGCGCTTCCTAAGGTCACCATCAAAAATAACGAAACGCAGTGATAGCAGAAGGTTCGGAAAATACGCATCCACGCTAAAATATGCATTGCATATCTGGTAATGTTCATTCTGAGTTGTCGCGGCAATGCCCGTCGCAATGTGGATGCTGTCTGATTGGCTGGGTCTGCCGTTTGGGGTCGTCCTACCCGCCATCCGCTTCTGTGCCGCGACCCGGCCGACGCGTGGTGGTCCGCAAAGGAGCTTCCATGCGGAGCGGGCACGCCTACAGAACTTATTTGCCACACAAAATGAATAAGGCACGCCGCCAAGTTAGCCCCTGGCGGCGCGCTTGCAGTCTCTTGCGCAGCGTTACTTGGTCGCCTCAATCAGGCCATCAACCCACTTCGCGTCAATCTTGGTCTTCAGCCAGTCGACAACCGGTTGCTGGGCTTGCGCCTTGAACTGCGCCATTTCCGCAGTCGTCGGCGCATAAACCGCCACGCCCTTGGCTTCGAGCGTCTTGATACCGGCCGCGCTAAACTCCCGATTTACCTTGCGTTCGGCAGCGCAGGCGTTCTTTGCCGCGGTTGTTACAATGCTCAACAAATCAGGAGCGAGTGATTTGTAGAACTTGTCGCTTACCACGAACCAATCAACGCCGTAGTTGTGACCATCCAGTGTGACATTCTTCTGCACTTCGTAGAGTTTGGCAAAGATGATGGTCGGGATCGGGTTTTCTTCGCCGTCCACAACGCCGGTCTGCAGCGCGGTGTAGAGTTCCGGGAAGGCGATTGGTGTCGGTTGCGCCCCCAGCGCATTCATCTCAGTGATATAAAGCGGCGTCTCCTGAACACGGATTTTCTGGCCAACAAGGTCCTTGGGCGAATGGATCGCAGTCTTGCCGGTGCTGAAGTGGCGGAAGCCAACCTCGCCAAAGCATAGATTGTGCATGCCGGTGACAGCGTTGAAGTCGGCTGCAAGCTTGTCACCAAACGGGCCGTCCATGACGCGATCTGCAATCTCGCCGGACCCGAAAGCATAGGGCATGTCTGTCACCATGGCTGGCGGATAGAAGTTCGCCATCACGCCCGATGCCAGACCAGCCTGGATGAAGCCGTTTTTGACGCCTTCGACAATTTCGCGCTCGCCGCCAAGTGCTGCGGCACCAAAGACCTGCACATTGATTTTGCCGCCACTCTTTGCATTCACCTCCTTGGCGAACGCGTCCGCCATCACCGCTTTGCGCGATGACGCGAGATCAGCGGAGTCCGCATGGGCGAGTTTCAAAGTGATCGGCGATTGGGCATCTGCAGTGCCCGCCATGGAGCAGAGCAATGCGCTCAGCGCCGTTGCGGTGGCGAATTTCAGCAGTTTGTTCATTTTGGACGTTTCCCTTGTTTGGTCATTTGGCTGTTGGTCGGACGTAAAGCTGTTATTTCAGATTGAACGCATGTGGAAGCGACAAACTGATCGACGGGAACATTGCGATCATCACCAAACCGACGATGAGCACCGCAAGATAAGGCAGAAAGCGCGGCGTTACCTTCTCGACGCTTGTCTCCATCACCGAACACGTCACGAAGTAGCAAACTCCGAACGGCGGTATGAATGTCCCAATACCCATCGAAATGATGATGACGATACCGAAATGCATCGGGTCAATATGATAGTTGCCGGCCAAATGCAGCAGCATTGGGCCGAAAATCAGCAAGGACGGCAGGCCCTCCAGAATGGAGCCCATCACCACCATCAGGACAATCGAAAAGGCCATGAATGCGGAGGGCGAGCCGCCGAGCATATCGACGAAATTGCCGACGATGATCTGCAGCCCGCTGATGGCCAGCGTCCATGAGAATGCACTGCCGGCACTGACCATAAACAGCACCATGCCGGCCATGGTACCTGAATCCGCAAGCGTGGTTAGAAATGAACGCAAGCTCAGTCCGCGATAGATGAAAATCGAGACCAGAATGGCGTAAACCACCGCCATCGACGATACCTCGGTGGTTGTGGCGATGCCGCCCACGATGCCTACGATCAGTATGATCGGCACCAGCAATGCCGGCAGTGCCCGCACAGTGATCTTCGCCCGGTCCGGCCAGGACACAGGCGCACAACGCGGCCAATCGAGGGCACGCGCACGCAGATAGACAATCACCATCAGGCAAAGGCCTAGCACGGCCGCAGGCACCACGCCGGCGATGAAAAACGCCCCCACAGACAATGTGCTGATGGACGCGAGCACCATCATCACCAAACTTGGTGGGATTGTTTCACCCATGATGCCCGCAGCTGAAAGTACCGCCCCACTCTCAGCCGGATCATAGCCCTGTTCGCGGAGCATGCCTTTCAGTGTGGTTCCGACAGCTGCGACATCGGCGATCTTTGAGCCTGAAATTCCTGAGAAAATGTACATTGCCACAACCAGCGCCTGCATCAGCCCGCCCTGGAAGCGCCCGACCATCGCGGTCACCCAATCCGCCAGCGGTTTGGTCAATCCGCCATCGGTCATAATGTTGCCTGCAAGGATAAAGAAGGGAACAGCAAGCAGGATGAAACTGCTGATGCCATTCGTCATCGCGAACGACACCGCCATAGGATCCGCCTCACCGGAGCCATAGAGGCAAACATAGGCGGTGACTGACAAAACATAGGCGATCGGCACGCCGGCGAAGACCAGGAACAGCAGCATCAGCAGTGCAAAGGCAATCCCGTTCGGTCCTTCCCAGGGGCCGGTGAAATACTGCCCGACGAACCAGCAGGCTGCGAGTGTGGCAACAATGACGGCCGCGACGAGATTTTCCTTGCGTGTATGACGCCGCATTTCCACGAGTGCGAACACCACAGTCAATGCCATACCGAAAAAGAATGGAACCAGCGTCCACGCTTTGGATACCTGGAGCACGACAGTCCGGTTGCCCCATGAGCTGGCCCACATCGGCATCACGAATTGCAGACCCAGGATCGCGACCAGCAATACAAAATAATGCCGCGCGCACTCAGCATATTCCCGCATTCTCGCGGGCAGGCGATCAATACCGAAGCGCACCACCAAATGTGCGCCACGATGGTAGGCAATTGCCCCACCAATGAATGCAAGGCTCGTCAGGGCATATTCCGCGACCTCGTTGGCCCACACCAGTGAGTAACCCGATAAAGACCGAAGTGCCGTATTGCCAAAGAGTAAAAGCAACTCAATAAACAACACAGCGCCCAGAAACACATCAAACGTGAATTCCAGCCAAGGAGCCAGACGTTGATGGGGGAAATCCAATCCATCGAGAGCATCGATTCCGATTAGGTGACGAGCTTCATCCCCGTGGCCAGACGTTGTCGTCATTGTATTTCCTTGCCCATTCATGTTCCTGGGAAGCGTTCGCCGGTACTGCGGCTGAGTGGTTTGATTGCGTTCGTAGGCTGTTTTGGCCTTACCAACCCAGTTTGGCTAGATCATATCACGTTCCGTCACAATAACCATGATCGGGCGTTGCTCTGGTCCCAGCCATCATCATCGCGCTCGGTGCCGTCATGGTCTTCAGGTGCGGCGGCGTAACGTCTTGCCAATGGCACCGCTGGAGCACCAAATTGACATGGTCAAATAGCGGGATCATCGGCCTTGCGTCCCCGCGACCACCTGTCCCATTGCGCATAGCCGCGGCGCACCAATCTCACCGCCATGATAAACGACACGACTGCCACCACAGTGCAAAACCCTCAGACCGATGCGCCCGCGTCCATGCCGGCTGATGACATTGCCGACGCCCAGGACCTCGCGGACGTTCTGGCGACATCGTTTCGCCTATTTGCCCGAGGTGTTGCTGACAGGCGTTCGGCATTTCGCACCGTCACCGTGGCGACCGTCGGAGCGGATGCGGCCCCGCGCATTCGAACGATGGTGTTGCGGCGGTTCGACGCAGCAGCGAGATGTCTGATGCTGCACACTGATCTGCGTTCGGGCAAACTTACCGACATTGCCCACACCCCACGCGTTGCCGTCCACGTCTATGATGCGCGTGCCAAGTTGCAGATACGTCTCTCGGCCAAGGCACAGATGCACGCCGGTGACGCCGTGGCCCGAGCCGCGTGGCTTGCATCCGCTCCGTCGAGCCGGGCCAATTATGCAATAAGCCCAGCACCTGGAAGCGAAGTGATTGAGCCACCTCAAGCCCCGGTCCCTGATGAGGCTGGTTATACCAATTTCGCGGTGATTGCAGTGACGTTTGACACGCTCGAATGGCTTTACCTCCACCACAGTGGCCATCGCCGTGCCCGCTTTTCGTGGGCGGACGGCAACGCGCTCCATTCCACATGGCTCGTCCCTTAAAGCGCACTCTCGCTCTGCCACGCGACACGCGCTTCGGTTCCTGCTGTTTGGCACTGAATGAATGCAGACGCAGGCATGGATGAGGTTGACCAGCAAGCTGCTGGGACTGCCGCTGCAGGACGGCACAGTCCCGATGCTAGATCTCGCCGATCAGGTTGGGCTGTCAGCAACGTCGGTGTGGAAACGCATTCAAACCACCGGTGCAGAGGGATAATTTTTTTCCAAAAGCGGCGGGCTGGAGAATATGAAGCTCTTTCTGCGCCTCGGGGGACAGCAGAACTCCGCAATGTTTGCCGGGGTTGTGAATTGCAATTGATCCTCCAGGACATCTCGCCCCACATTTTGGTCCGACCAATAGATCAGTCGGCGGCCATTCGCATCTTAGAGCGCCGCACCCTAAGCTTGCGTCAATCCATCGTGCGGGGAGAGGGCTCATGAGCGGCGTTCACATCCAAGGCCTCACCCGCAGCTTCGGCCCGCGCGTGGTGCTCGACCGGCTTGATCTCGATCTCGAGCCCGACAGCTTCACAGCTCTGCTCGGCCGCAGCGGCTCCGGCAAAACCACGCTGCTCCGCACCCTCGCCGGGCTTGATCCCGCGCCGGGGGCAACCGTTGAGGTGCCTGCCCCCACAGCCGTGGTGTTTCAAGAGCCGCGACTGCTGCCGTGGCTTCCGGTTTGGCGGAACGTCACGCTCGGCCTCACCGGAGCAGATGCCCGCCAGCGTGCGGAAACCGCTTTGCAGGAAGTGGGCCTCGGCGGGCACCTCGATGCCTGGCCGCTCACCCTCTCAGGTGGTGAAGCGCAGCGTGTCGCGTTGGCCCGCGCTCTCGTGCGAGCGCCGAAGCTGCTGCTGCTCGACGAGCCTTTCGCGGCCCTTGATGCTCTCACCCGCATCCGCATGCACGCCCTCGTGCTAACACTATGGCGAACCCACCGCCCCGCCGTGCTGCTGGTCACCCACGATGTAGATGAGGCAGTCCAACTCGCTGATCGCGTGCTTGTCCTCGAACACGGCCGCATCGCCATGGACGTGACCATCGACCTGCCGCGCCCACGCGATACCACCGACCCCAGACGCGCTGGATTGCGTCGATCCTTGCTTGAAGCCCTGGGCGTGAACGAGATCGAGGCATGAGCTTTCAATTCAAGTAACGCACGGCTGTGCAGGAGCAGCCAACAAAACCAATCAAGCACTACCCCAAATCCGCCACCGCAAACGGCGCTGCGACCTCAATCGCCCGCGCCGCCCGCAGCACCAGATCGTCGCGATACATCGCAGCCGCGAGCTGAACGCTACGTGGCAACCCAGTCTTGCCAAACCCCATCGGCACCGAAATCGCCGGCTGACGCGTCAGGTTGAACGCGAACGTCCATGGTGCCCACTCCGTCCACAGCGCCTGCACCGGATTTGTGGTCGGCGCATCGGCGAGCGGAGGCGGTCCCGGCACGGTTGGGCACAGCACCAGATCATAGCTCTGATGAAACCGCGCCATGGTGTTGGAGGCCAAAAGCCGCATCGCCTCCGCCTGCATGTATTCGGAGGCCGAAACCCCGCTCACATGTGCTGCCACCTCCAGCAGCCCCTGATCAAGCATCGAGCGCCGCGCCTCAGGAACACCGTCCACCACGCGGCCCAGCGCCACCCCCCACACCCGGCCGAAAATCTCGCGCACATCCGGTAGATCAGCCGAGGCCTGCTCCACCTCACACCCGGCATCGGCGAGAATTTTCGCCGCCTGCTCCACCGCCTCGATCCCCTCCCAATCCACCGGCGCATCAAACCCAGGATGACGCAGCACCGCCACGCGCATCCCGGCCACACCCGCCTCGATATCCGCACTCCAATCCCGCCCATCATCCGGCAGGCAATACGGATCACGCAGATCGGCACGCGCCATCGCATTCAGCATCAACGCGGTATCGCGCACCGTCCGCGCCAATGGGCCCGCCACCGCCACCGCGCCGAATGCACCAAGCGGCCATTGCGGCACCCGCCCGAATGTCGGCTTCAACCCCACCACGCCCGACCACGCCGCCGGAATGCGGATCGAACCACCGGCATCCGTCCCCACATGCAACGGCCCAAAACTCGCGGCACAGGCCGACGCCGCACCGGAACTCGACCCGCCCGGGGTGTAAGCCGTGTTCCAGGGATTGCGGGTAATCCCATGCAGCGGGCAATCGCCGGGCGATTTCCAGCCATATTCCGTCGTTGTCGTCTTGCCGATAATCACCGCGCCCGCAGCCTTCAGCCCGACCACCAGCGGCGCATCCTCACTCACCGCCGAAGGATCGGTGACGCGCGACCCCCGCCGCGTCGGCAGCCCCGCCACATCCACCAGATCCTTCACCGTCACCGGCACCCCATCGAGCCCGCCCATCGGACGACCCGCCCGCCAGCGCTGCGTGCTCTCCCCCGCGGCGGCCAATGCCTGCGGGTTCATCACCGCGAACGCATTGAGGCCGGGATTGAGCCGCGCCACCCGTTCCGTCACCGCCTGCAGTGCCTCAATTGGGCTCAGCGTCAGCCGGGAGAAATGGCCCAGCATCTCATCAGCGGTCATCAGCGCAGGATCGGTCATAAAGCTCTTCCATCCGAAACGTGTCCGCTTCACCATGGCCCGTGCATCACACGGAAGGAACCCCTCATGGACGCTCAACCGACCCACTCGCCCAACCCTTGGGAATGGCCGGAGCCGACCTGGCGCGGCATGGTCGCCAAGGCCCGCGCCGGTCGCTCGCTTCGTCCCGCCGCCTGGCCGAACGGGGCGAAATGCGCCGTGGCCCTCTCATTCGATGCCGACCATGAAACCATCCCGCTGCGTGATGGCGATGCCAGCCCCATGCGGATCAGCCAGGGTCATTACGGGGCCCGTGCCGCCATGCCGCGCATTCGCGCCCTGTTCCAAAAGCACGCCATTCCCGCCAGCTTTTTCTACCCCGCCGTCTCCGCCCTGCTGCATCCCGATGAAGTCCGCGGTGTCGCGGGGGATGGCCACGAGATCGGCATCCACTCCTGGATTCACGAACTGAACACCAAGCTCGATCACGCCACGGAACGCGATCTGTCCTTCCGTGCCGCCGATGTGCTCGGCAAACTCTCCGGCCGCACGCCGGTTGGCATGCGCACCGCCAGCTGGGATTTCAGCCCCTACACGCTCAGCGTCATCCGCGAGATGGGCCTGCTCTATGACAGCTCGCTGATGGCCGACGATGACGCCTACGAACTCACCGATGACGGCGAGGCCACCGGCGTCGTCGAACTGCCGCCGGAATGGATCAGAGACGACGCCCCCTATTTCGGCTTCATGCGCCACTCCGCCATCCGCCCGCACACCACGCCATCAGGGGTCGAGGAGATCTTCCGTGCCGAGTTTGACGGAGCCTACGCCGAGGGCGGGCTGTTTCTGCTCACCATGCACCCGCACATCACCGGCCACCGCTCGCGTATCTCCATGCTCGAACGGCTGATCGAACACATCAAAACCCATAATGTCTGGTTCGCAACGCATGAGCAGGTGGCCAAATGGTGCTGGGAGAAGGCCATCTGAGACAAAGACAAGCACGAATTTTCACCACAAAGGCCACGGAGGACACGGAGGGGCTCGCCTTACGATCGTGTGCTGAGATTTCTGGCGCACGTCCTCCTCTTCTCCGTGACCTCCGTGGTGAACCCTTGCTACCCTCAGCCCCAAGTGCAAACCCGCAGAAAACCCTTAACGTTCGCTAACCGGAACGATTAGAGCGCAGATTCACGCCTCAAGTATTCAAAGCCTTTTGTAACGAAGCCCGCTCCGGCTCAGCCGCAGCACCCAGTGCCTGCCGTCGAGATCGGGGCCGCAGCGGTATTCAATGTCGGTATAAGAAGGTTTGCGAACCCGAGGCTTGCGCGGTTTCACCACCCTGATTTTGCGCGGCAGACGCAGCAGCACCGTGTCCACCGCAAACGCCCGGCAAACCGGCCGCAGCTTACGCGCCACGCTCGGATATTCCTCCAGAAACGCCCCAAACTCAGGCTGTTCCAGCAATCCCTGCAACTTTACCCTACACGGCGATGCGCGGTATTCCATCCGCTTGAGCAGCCAGCCGAATTGAAAGGGCAGCCGCTGCGGCGTCACACGCACCCGTTCTCCGGCCGCCGCAGCCTTTGCAGCCGCGTCCAGCGCAGAGACCACACCGTCCGCCCGTGGGATGCGCCGCCGGAGCGTGCCCCCCTGATATCGGATCCACATCTCCCGCACATCGCTCAGTCGGCGCATCAGCAGTTGCCCCACATCCTGCCGAAGCAGGGTGCCCGCCATCCAGCCGGCCACAGTGCCCATGAGGACTCTGAGCACGCTATCGAGCGTCAGTTTCGGGAATGTGTCTGCGGTTGTCATGAACGTATCAAGAACACATAGGTTGGCCAAAGCGAAAACAATAAACCGTCAAACCCGTATTCACGCGAAAATAACGGGCTCCACCGCCGGAAGATACATTCGCACCGACGTGCCCATGCCGGGTGTGCTCTGCAATTCCACCTCACCGCCGGATTGCCGCACAAAGCCAATCACCGAACTCAGCCCAAGCCCGCTGCCCTTGCCCACTGGCTTGGTGGTGAAAAACGGTTCGAACACCTTCTCCTGCAATTCTGCGGGAATGCCGGTGCCGGTGTCCGTTACCGAAATCACCACATAGGTGCCCGCCCCAAGCCCAGTGCCGATATTCTTGACCGCCTCCTTAAAGCAGCGTTGCGACGCCCACACTGTCACCACGCCGCCATCGGGCATCGCGTCGCGACTGTTCACCAAAAGGTTCAGGATCGCCCCCTCAAATCCCGCGCGGTCAATCAGGCACGGCGGCAGGTTCGGCGCGATCTCCAGCACAACCGGGTGCCGCTCGCCCATGCTATGGCGAGCCATCTCCTGAAATTCCGTGAGCAGTTTCGCCAAATCAAGCGGCTTTGGCTGCAATGGCTGGCGGCGGGCGAAAGACAACAGGCTGGTCGTCAATTGTGCGCCACTATCCGCGGCCCGCAACGCCATGCAGCGCAACTGGTCCGGCTCTGAGCCCGGTTCCATATCTTCGCCCAGCATCTCCAGATTGACCGAGATCACCGTCAACAAATTGTTGAAATCATGCGCAACACCGCCGGTCAACTGACCGATGGAGCGCAGCTTTTCCGCCCGCAGGAGCATATCCTCAGATTGTTTGCGCGCGGTGATGTCCTGAATGAAGCCGTTCAGCGCGATCGCCTTGCCGTGCTCGTCCCTCTCGGCCACGCAATCCGTCCACACGTGGCGCAACACGCCGTCGGCACCCAGCGTGCGATACTCCACCTGATAGCCGATACCCGTGCGATCAACCGCCGCCATCCGCTCGATGATCAGCTGCCGGTCATCGGGGTGGATCAGCGCCCAGCAGGCCTCCACGCCGGGGGTAAATGTCTCGGGCGTCACGCCGAACATGGGGTAGACTTCGTCGGTCCACTCCATTGCATCCTGGCCCACCTCACGCCGCCAGCTGCCAAGCTTGGCGATGCGCTGGGTGCGGGTAAGCCGGTCCGTGATTTGCCGCAGCCGCTCTGCCGTGGCCTGCATTTCCTGCTCACGCTTCAAACCCGCCTCAGCCGCGTCACGCCGCTCGCTCACGTCACGCTGAATGGTCACGAAATGGGTCGTCTCGCCGTTCCCATCCTTCAGCGGCACAAGGGTAAATTCGGCCCAAAACGTGGTCCCATCAGACCGTCGCATCAGCGTTTCACCCCGTGCCGGCAGGCGTTTTGCCATCGCCGTCTGCATCCGCTCTCGCTCGGTCCCTTCGCCCTCCGGGAAACTGAAAATATCCGATGTTGTCTTGCCAACGATCTGGGCGGCGTCATACCCGGTCTGCGCGGTAAAGGCCGCGTTCACGAACTCAATCGTCAGGCGATCCGCTCCGAGCGACGAAATGGCGGCAAGGCACACCCCGTCATGCGTTGCCTCTAGTGCGGAGCTCAGCAATTCCACCCGTTTGTCGTGCAGCTTGCGATGCAGCACCGGCTCCAGCGTCGCGGACAGGCGATCGAGCTTTGCCGCGCACTCCTCCAGGTCCGCCCGCTCGGTATCATAAGCCACAATCACCACATAGCGGCTGCCATGGGCCTGCAATGAGCAGCCGATCAACGATTTTAAGCCCAGGCTTCGTCCCAAGCGCCGTCGTGCATGGCCGTCGTCATCTGCAGTCAGCAGATGCACCAGATGGCCCGGTGCATCATTGAACAGCACCTGTGCCGTCGGCAGCGAAAGCCGGGTGACGGCATGACCGTTCAACGGCGCGTAGCGCGCTTCACGCTCCGCGTCGGACGATTTCATCGCAATCAACAGACCCGCATTTTCGGCGCTGTCGCGCTCCCAGATCTCGCAAAACGCCCCTTGCATGGCGCGCGCAATTTTGCCCATCGCGGTATCCAGAACCACCTCCAGCGGCGACGTGTCCGCCAGCAGGTTTGAGATATCGCGCATCAGGCCGATCTCATTGATCGCCTGCTCATGTGCCATTTGCGTCTGCCGCAGCGCCAATTGCGTGATGACCAGACCAGCCAGCCCTTCAAGCACAGCAATCTCGCGCGCTCCAAAATCAGGCCGCAGCTTGCGGTCGAGCACGCACAACGTGCCGATGCACGCGCCACCAGGGACAATAATCGGCGCTGCCGCATAAAATCGCAGGCTTCGGTCAAACGCAATGAAATCCGGGTCCGTATACTGCGCATCCGCATGAATATCCGAAACGATGGTCACATTCGCGTGATCGATCGCCCTGTAGCACAGACCACCCGTGCGAGGGGTGTGCGTGATCGAGGCACCGTAAATGGCCTTAAACCATTGGCGATCTTGATCTAAAAGCGAAATAGCCGCCACCGGCATGTTCAGCGCCGTGGCAGCAACGCCCACTATCCCGTCAAATGCCGGTTCGCGTGGCGAGTCTAGAATGTTGTATTGCTGCAGCGCCCTTAGCCGAAACACTTCGTTTTGATGGGCGTCCATCGGTTAAACACCATTGTATGACAGGAAATCCGGATGGCGATGCCATTCGGCAGAACAGATGATCATCGTAGAAGTATTGCCGGGACGTTCCGACTCGCTGATTTACTCACATAATCTACCACAATCTGATTTGTTTTGTTACCAAATCAATTCAGCGTCACTCTTTCAAGCAAACTTTTCCTGAGACGGCGCAGATTATGGATACGTATCAGATCCTGCTCGTCGAAGATCAGGTCCTGCTCCGTCAGGCGCTGCAACGCTGCCTCCTGAACAATCACTATAAAGTTATCTCTGTTGCCAGCATGGCGGAAGCAATGGTCGCCCTGCAAGCCGATTGGGTAGACCTCCTTTTGACAGATGTCACACTTTCTGGTGCAGGTGGCGGCTTTGAACTGGCCAAATGGTCGCGCGCCTTGCGGCCAGCGTTGCCCATCGTGCTGATGAGCGGAACTGCGCTGTTTTCCACGCCTGCGGAGCTGTCCTCAGACCCAGCCGTGCGGCTGCTCGCCAAGCCATTTCAAATTCCTGAAATGCTTGCTCTGCTTGCCGAATTGCTGGCATGGCGGGTGGGCAACCCGTCCGATCCGGACGCTTCTTCGCACCTATGATTGCCCGCTGGGCCAATGCGTCACAAAAAGCAATAATCCATCGTGTAAAACGACGCAGGAACGTCCATGATCGAGCATCTCGAATCCCACAGGCCGCAGCCGGACAATCTGATCGCCGCCTTGCGCGTTGCGCTCGACGGGCTGGCCACCCCGGTTTTTATCCTGCGGCCAGATGCGGCGGTTCTTCATCATAACGCCGAGGCAGGCGTCCTCCTGGCCTCAGAAGGTGCGTTCCGATTGATCAAGGGTCGCCTCACTGCCCGTCGGGCGCGGGACCAGCAAACATTGAGCGATGCCATTATTCGCGTCGGCACCAACTGCGTGGCCGAACAACTGCGCTTCATCAGCCGCACCGATGAAGCCAGCATCCTCGTGCGTGTCGATCCGGTCGCCGGCACCTCGCTCGTCGTCGCCGGGGTCGCCGAATTGCGCACACCGCTATTGCTCGACCCGGGCTGGAGCCGCCGCTTCTTCGGCTTCTCCACCTCCGCCGCCGGCCTTGCAGAGGCCTTGGCCGACGGTGCCACCCTGGCAAGCTTCGCCGAGACCGAGAACCTGCCCATCGGCACTGTCCGCACCCGTTTGAAAAAACTGCTGCAGCAAACCGGCGTTTCATCCCAGTCCGCCCTCGTCGGCCTGCTGCTCCGCGGGGCTGCTCTGAGGGGAGAGATCGCCGCCACCGCCCCACACACAGCTGTACGAAATACCAAGAAATAGCCCTATTTGAGGCTTGTTGCGCGCCTGCGGTCAGACTTATTTGATCAAGACGTTTGCCTGTTCGATCCTATGCCAAAAGGAACGAAATTGAAGATTTGTAAAACCACTTCTCTCTACATGTGGCTCAAAAATCGTAACTTTGTATAAACCTGTCGTCTGACCGCCTCATCTACCGCAACAAGGATGTACCGTGATGAACTATACCGTAAAGCCGGCCTTTACGCATGAGATCGAGCGCATTGCTGATTTCGCGTGGAGCAGTGTGAACGAGGAAACCTTCCTCGATGTCGCCTGGGCCTACTATTACTTCTCCGTCCAGTTCCGTGAGAACCTCGTCGTCGCCCGTGAGCTGTTCCCCGAGGACGAAAACCTTGCCCATCTTGAGCGCGAAGAATGCAACACCGACAACCTTTCGCCGTGGCCGGGCGTGGTCGAAGCCGGTGAGCCGGTGGACCATGACGAGTTCATGCGCCGCCTGCTGCTGCTGAGCCCGATCGCTGACGACAAGCGCGCCATGTTCGAAGCAGCAGGTGCCCGCTACCTCGAAGCCACCCGCGCCATGGACCCGATGGCCCGCGCTCTGAGCATTGCCAGCTACGAAGATGGTGGCCTTGAGCGCACCTTCCGCGCCTTCCTGCAGGCTCCGGAATTCAACAACCCAGCTTTGAAGGCCTTCCGCCACTTCCTGTCCGAGCATATCCGCTTCGACAGCAACCCCGACGAGGGCCACGGCGCACTCGCCCGCCATCTTCAGCCGGATGACCGCATCCTGCCGCTGTGGCAGAGCTTCGCCGACATGCTCGTCGAGTTCGCCCCCAGCCTGCGTCAGCGCTGAACCCAGCACCCTTCGCCCGCCTTGCGCGCAGCAGGGCAGGCGAAGGCCAGGAGCAAGCCCAGATGCGTCGTGAAACCATCGCCGTCCACGGCGGCTACGAGCCCGATCCGACCACGCGCTCAGCCGCTGTGCCGATCTACCAGACCGCCGCCTACTGCTTCGACAGTGCCGAACACGGTGCCGCCTTGTTCAACCTCGAAGTCGAGGGCCATCGCTACAGCCGCATCAGCAATCCCACCAACGCGGTGCTGGAAGAACGCGTGGCCAGCCTCGAAGGCGGGGTTGCGGCCATGTGCGTGGCAACCGGCCAGGCCGCCATTCACTACGCCATGCTCAACGTCGCTGACGTGGGCCGCAACATCGTCACCGTCCCGCAGCTTTACGGCACCACTCACACGATGTTCGCGCACTACCTCCCGCGCCTCGGCATCCACGTGAAATTCGCCGAGACCGATCAGGCTGCCTCGCTAGAGGCGCAGATCGACGAGAACACCCGCGCCATCTACTGCGAAAGTGTGGGCAACCCCGCCGGCAACGTCGCCGATATCGAGGCATTCGCCAAAATTGCCCACAAGCACGGCATCCCGTTGATCGTCGATAACACCGTCCCGTCGCCCATCCTGTGCCGACCTATCGAATACGGCGCCGACATCGTCATCCACTCGCTTACCAAATTCCTCGGCGGCCACGGCACCACGCTTGGCGGCATCATCGTCGATGCCGGCCGCTTCGACTGGAAGGCGCAGGCCGAAAAATTCCCGGCCTTCAACCTGCCCGATGCCAGCTATCACGGCATGGTCTACGCCGATCATTTTGGGGCCAAAGCCTTCATCGCCCGCGCCCGCAGCGTCTATCTGCGCACCACCGGTGCCTCGCTCGCCCCGCTCAGCGCGTTCCTGCTGCTGCAAGGCATCGAGACCGTCGCCGTCCGCATGGACCGGCACGTTGAAAACGCCCGCCGCGTGGCCGAATTTCTGCGTGATGATCCGCGCGTGCAATGGGTCAACTACGCAGGCTTCCCCGGCCATCCGAGCTACGAACTGACGCAGAAATACCTGCACGGCCGCGCCTGCTCGCTCATCACCTTCGGCGTCCAGGGCGGCATGGAGGGCGGCATGCGGTTCTACAACGAACTCAAAATGATCCGCAGGCTCGTCAACCTTGGCGACACCAAAACGCTCGCCTGCCACCCGGCCTCCACCACGCACCGCCAGATGTCACCCGAAGAACAACTTCACGCCGGGGTTTCGCCCGAAACCATCCGCATGAGCATCGGCATCGAGCACACCGACGACATTATCGCCGACCTCGATCAAGCATTAGGGGCCGCATAACCCATGTCCATCGTCACCAAATCCGCACCCATCGGCCGGGTTCAGGCGTCGCTGCGCATGCCGCTGCGTGTGGCCATCCTCAACAACATGCCCGACAGCGCCTTGATCCGCACCGAGGAGGAGTTCACCTCGTTGCTGCACGCGGCTGTCAGTGACCGCCCGCTCGAAATCCGCATGTATGCGCTGCCAAGCGTGTTGCGCGGTGAAGCTGGCCGCACGCATATCGCTGCCAACTACCTCACAATGGAAGCGCTCTACCGCCAGCCACCTGACGCCTTGATCGTCACCGGCACCGAACCGCTGGCGGCCGATCTGCGGCTGGAGCGCTATTGGACCGAGCTTTCGGCCCTCATCGAATGGGCTGATTCCTGTGCCATCCCGGCGATGTTCTCCTGCCTCGCCGCCCATGCCGCCGTTCTGCACCTCGATGGCATCGCCCGCACCCCGCTGGCGTCCAAATGCTTTGGCGTGTTCAGGCACGATGTCGAAACCAGCCATAAGTTGATGGCCGGCGTGGCCCATAGCGTGGCGCTGCCGCATACGCGCTGGAACGGCCTTGAAACGGCGGCCCTCGAATATGCCGGCTACGACATTCTCTGCCACTCCGACACATCTGGCATCGGCATGTTCGCCCGCACCCGTGGCGCCACCTGGCTGTTCTGTCAGGCCCACCCGGAATACGCCCACGCCAATCTCTTGCGTGAATACAGAAGGGATGTCCGCCGTTTCCTCCGGCGTGACCGCGCCACCTATCCGGAACTGCCGCAGGGTTATTTCTCCGAGGGTGAAACCCAGCTTCTCATCGCCTTCCGCCACCGTGCCATTGCGCAGATGGACCCGCGCGCCTTGGAAGCCTTCCCGCTGGTGCATGGTGTCACGCCCAGCCGCCAGGGCTGGCGCAACGTGGCCGCCCAGGTCTTCGCCAACTGGCTGAACCAGTCTGTTGTCACGCCATCCGTTGTAGGCATCGATGCAGCAATACGCACCCACTGAAGCGGCGCAGGCGACCGGCCTGTTCCCGTCCGCGGCCACAAGGCGCGCGGTTGATGATCGGCTAACGGAAGCGCTCGCCCTTGCGGATGCACGCGCCGCGCAAGGCTCCGTCACGCCCAGCTTCGACCGCGCCGGCTTCAACCAGGTTTTGGCGGCGTTCGACTTCGCCACGCCCCGCCCGCTTGAAGACGTGCTGCCCTGGGTGATCGCCCGGCTTGAAGATGGCATCACTCATCTGACCCACCCACGCTATTTCGGCCTGTTCAACCCACAGCCCAGCTTCCCGGCCCAGGTCGCAGATCGCCTGACCGCCGTGTTCAACCCTCAGCTTGCCACCGCCACCACGTCGCCTGTGCCGGTTGCGATGGAAGCCCACGTCATCCGCGCCGTGGCCGCCCGCGCCGGTCTTCCCGATGATGCCTCCGGTCACTTCACCACCGGTGGTGCCGAGGCCAACGCCACCGCTCTGCTCTGCGCACTCACCCGCGCCTGCCCCGATTTCGCCGAATACGGTGCCCGCGCGTTCCCGGGTGCTCCGGTGCTCTATGTCTCGAAAGACTCCCATCTGGCGTGGCTCAAAATCGCCCATCAATGCGGCATCGGTCGCGCCCGCGTGCGTCTCGTCGGCACAGACGGCATGGGCCGGATGGACGCCTCAATCCTCGAGGCAGCCCTCGCCGCCGACAGTGCAGAAGGCCGCATCCCCGTCATGGTCGCCGCCACCGCAGGCACCACCAACGCTGGCATGATCGACCCGCTGGAAGCCTGCGCGGAAATAGCCCGCACGCATGGCGCATGGTTCCACGTCGATGCCGCCTGGGGCGGTGCCGTCATTGCGTCACCCTTCCGCCGCCGTCTGCTGAAGGGCATCGAGCATGCCGACAGCGTCACCATCGACGCCCATAAATGGTTCGCCACCACCATGGGCTGCGGCATGTTCCTGATCGCGGACCCGGCCTTGCTGCCCGCCGTGTTTCAGGTCTCCACAACCTACATGCCCAGCAACCAGGCCAATCTCGACCCCTACGTGAACTCAATGCAGTGGTCCCGCCGCTTCCTCGGCCTGCGCCTGTTCCTGGCTCTCGCCACCGCCGGATGGGATGGTTACGCAGCGCACGTGGAGCGCTCAATCAGCCTCATCGCCCGCCTGCGCACCGCGCTTCACGCGCATGGGTGGAAAATCGTCAACGACTCCCAAATGGCCGTCCTCTGCGCCGTCCCGCCGTCCGGCGGCAGCACCGCGAGAGAAATCGTCACCCGCGTCGTAACCTCAGGTGAGGCCTGGATTTCTGTCGCCGTGTTTGAAGGCCAAGAAGTCGTCAGAGCCTGCGTCACCCACGGCCAAACCGACGAGGATGACATCGAAACCCTGGTAGAGGCGCTCACTGCACCGGGCTGAACGCTACCGTGCCGGACGCCGCGCCTTCACCACCGGCACCGCTTCAGCCGGCAACTGCTCGCGCAACACCTTGGGCGAGACCTCATCCACGCCCCCGCGCTCCAGCACGCCCAACTGAAACGGCCCATACGCCACCCGGATCAGCCGCGTCACCTGCAGGCCCATATACTGCATCACCCGCCGAATTTCGCGATTGCGGCCCTCTTGCAGGCTCACGCTGATCCAGGAATTGTCGCCCTTACGGCTGTCCAGCGCCGCCTCGATCCCGCGATACCGCACACCCTCAATCGTGATGCCCTTCGACAGCAGCGCCAACTCCGCCGGCTCCGGCCGCCCGAACACCCGCACCCGATACCGCCGGATCCAGTTATTGCTCGGCAGCTCCAGCCGCCGCGCCAGCGCCCCATCATTCGTCAGCAGCAGCAGCCCCTCCGAATTCAAATCAAGCCGTCCCACACTCACCACACGGGGCAGGGAAGGCGGCAGCTTCTGAAACACCGTGGGCCGTCCTTCAGGATCACGATGGGTCGTCACCAGCCCGTCCGGCTTGTGATAGCGCCACAACCGCGTCCGGTCCGGCGCATCGATCAGCTTGCCGTCCACCACCACCAGATCATCCGGTTGCACGAACGTCGCCGGATGCGTCACCACCTCGTTGTTCAGCTTGATCTTGCCCTCAGCCAGCAACTTCTCCGCATCCCGCCTGCTGGCCACACCCGCCCGCGCCAGCCACTTCGCAATCCGCTCCCCGCGCGGCCCATCCGGTGCTGCATCATCTTCCACGTCGGGCCCCTCGTTTTCTGGCACGTCAATCTCGTCGCTCATCCACAGGCTCCGATCAACGCATCAAAGATCGCCCGATCACCGGGATCGATGTGAAATTCCGGGTGCCACTGCACCCCGAGGCAGAACGTGTAGGCAGGGTCTTCAATCCCCTCGATCACGCCGTCCGGTGCAATCGCATTGACGATCGCACGTGGTCCTGCGGCCCGCACGGCCTGATGATGAGCCGAATTCACCGACATCTTGGCGCGCCCCACAATCCGGCTCAGCAACGTCCCCGGCAGCACCGAAACCGTATGCCCCGCCTCATGCCGAGGAGAT
>CAIJTR010000205.1 GCA_903823665.1 uncultured Rhodospirillales bacterium | reverse complement strand
GGCCAAACCCCGCCCGCAGATATTGCGGCGCAATATCCAGCGGTGCCCCCAGCGCCAGCGCAGCCCGCAGCGGCCAGATCGGGTCCGCCAAAATCGCCCGCGCCACAAAAATCAAATCCGCCCGCTCATTGCCGAGAATTTCCTCCGCATGCTCCGGTGCCGTGATCAGCCCCACAGCGCCCGTGGCAATCTCCGCCCCATGCCGGATCGCCTCGGCAAACGGCACCTGATAGCCCGGATGCAGTGACGGAATAACGGGCCCCACCGCAGCCACCCCGCCCGACGAGCAATCGATCAAATCAACCTTGCCCGTCGCCTTGATCATCTTGGCCAGTTCAACACTGTCCGCAATCGTCAATCCGCCCGCCATCCAGTCAACGCAGGAAAGCCGCACGAACAGCGGCAGCTCCTCCGGCCACTCCGCCCGCACCGCATCAATCACTTCCATCAACGCCCGAGCGCGGCCCTTTAAGTCGCCCCCATACTGATCGTTGCGGTTGTTCGAAATCGGCGATAGGAAAGAATGCAGAAGATAGCCATGTGCGGCGTGGATTTCAATGATTTTCATCCCAGCCTCACGCGCCATCCGCGTGGTCGCAGCGAACTGGCCGACAACCTCAGCAATATCGGCCACCGACATCACATGCGTCTCAGTGCTGGCATCGCTGAACTTCAGCGAACTCGGCCCCCAGGGCTGCCAGCCGCCATCGGCCACCGGAATCGGAGCACCGCCCAACCACGGCACGTTCGAACTCGCCTTGCGCCCGGCATGGGCAATCTGCATCGCGGGCACCGCGCCGCCAATCTCGATCACCTTCACCAACCGCGCCATCAGCGCCGTCTGCTCTTCCGTCCACAGCCCAACGCAGCCCGGCGTGATGCGGCCGAGGGCGGAAACATGCGTCGCCTCCGTCATCACAATTCCAGCGCCACCCACCGAGCGGCTGCCGAGATGCTGCACATGCCAGTCGCCGCCCAGCCCATCCACCGCGCTGTATTGGCACATCGGTGCCACCACGATGCGATTGCGCGCGGTCACCGAGCGATACGTCACGGGCTGGAACAGCTTGGGAAGACGAGACATGGTTTCACCTCAAGATCGATTGGACGGCAATTTGACGCAGCACGCACCCGGTGACTAGCCTCCGCGCAAAACCAACGGGAGATATGCCTCATGCGCCTGCACGGTAAAATCGCCATCGTCACAGGTGGTGGCGGCGGCTTCGGCGAAGGCATCGCCCGCATGTTCGCAGCCGAGGGTGCCCATGTCGTCGTGGCCGACCTCAACGCCGAGGCAGCTCAACGTGTCGCGAGCGAAATAAGCGGCCTCGCCGTGGCCGGTGACGTCAGCAAAGGCGAGGACGTGGCCCGCATGGTGCAGGCCGCGATCGACCGCTTCGGCGGGCTCGACATCGTCGTCAACAACGCCGGCACCACCCACCGCAACGGCCCCATTCTCGACGTGGACGAAGAAAGCTTCGACCGCGTTTACGCCGTCAACGTGAAATCCATCTTCTGGATGACGCAATCGGCCGTGCCGGTATTTCGCAAACAAGGCCGCGGCGGCTCCATCATCAACATCAGCTCCACCGCCGGCATCCGCCCACGCCCCGGCCTCGTCTGGTACAACGGCACCAAGGGTGCTGTGAACACCATCACCCAATGCATGGCCACCGAACTCGCCGCTGACAACATCCGCGTCAACGCCGTCTGCCCGGTGATCGGGGCCACCGCCCTGCTCGAACAATTCATGGGCCAGCCCGATAGCCCGCAGATGCGCGCCAAATTCATCGCCTCCGTCCCGCTTGGCCGCATGAGCACCCCCGCCGACATCGCCAATGCCTGCCTGTGGCTTGCCGAAGACAGCTCCAATTTCATCACCGGCGTGCTTCTGCCCGTCGATGGTGGTCGGTGCGCATAACCAAGCCGGCGCAGTGAACCGCATCATCTTCGCCAACCAGCTGCGCGCACTCGCCGTGCCGCTGGTGGTGATCAACCATTGGGTCGGCCTTTACTGGTTCGACGCCCCACTGGTTGCCGCCGCCACACTCTCCCCGCCTCTGGTGGGAATGATGCCGGAGTGGGTGCGCACCGTGATCACCGGCGGTCCTTGGAATTTCGGCCCGCTCGGTGTCGCCATTTTCTTCCTCATCAGCGGCTTCGTCATCCCGATGTCGCTCGATCAGCACAGTGTGCGCGGCTTCCTACGTGCCCGGCTGCTGCGCATCTACCCCACCTACATGCTCGCCATGCTGATCCAGCTGGCCGTCATCGCCGGGTTCGCCTGGTATTGGGGCATCGCCTTTGACATCAGCCCGCGCAAAATCTTCGCCAACGCCTTTCTGATCCAAGGCCTGATGCACGTCAGTTCGTTCGACTTGGTGAACTGGACACTGGTGGTCGAGATGATCTTCTACGTTCTCTCGGCCATCCTCGCCTTCAAGCTGCGCCAACGAAGCATTTGGCCATTGGCGCTGGTCGCCGTCACCGCCACGCTGCTGAATTCTGGCTTCACCGTCGCCATCCATCGCTATCCCGGCTTCGCACTGGCCGCGCCGATGAAGACCGCCGGCACTTACGCCAGTTGTTTGTCGTTCATGTTCATTGGGACACTATTCACATACCACATGCGTGGTCGGCTCACAACAACAGGCTTGATCGCAGCCGTAAGCGCGGGCCTCGCCTTGTTCTGGTCAGGCTGGGCGCTCGGTGTCAATCCGGAGCAATTTCCCAACACCCCCGGCAACTACACCGCCGCACTCGTCATCTTCTCCACCGCCTACGCAATGCGGGGATGGTTCCGTCCAAACCCGGTGATCGACTTCCTCGCCGCCATCAGCTTCCCGCTCTATCTCGTCCACGCCCTGATCGGCTACTCCGTGATCAAGCTGCTCACCCAATCCGCCGGCCTCGCCTATGAACTCGCCCTCGTCGTGGCGCTGGCCATCGTGGTGCTGCTGGCGCAATTGCTGCACGTCACCGTTGAACGCTGGTCAATCCGGGCCGGCAAGGCTCGCGCCGCACTGGAACCCGCATGAACATCCTCTCCATCCAATCCTGGGTCGCCTATGGCCATGTCGGCAACGCCAGCGCCGTGTTCCCACTCCAACGCCTGGGCGCAGAGGTCTGGGCGGTGAACACCGTGCAGTTCTCCAACCACACCGGCTATGGAGATTGGAAAGGCCAGGTCTTCACCGGCGAACAAATCGCCTCCGTCATCAGCGGCATCGAGGCCCGCGGCGTGTTCCCATCCTGCTCCGCCGTGCTGTCCGGCTATATGGGAGATGTCGGCATCGGCTCAGCCATCCTCGATGCCGTCTCACGCGTGAAAGCAGCCAACCCCGCCGCACTTTATTGCTGCGACCCGGTGCTCGGCGATGACGACACCGGCCTCTACGTCCGCCCCGGCATCGACGCCTTCATGCGCGACCACGCCCTTGCCCGCGCCGACATCGCCACGCCCAACCGCTTCGAACTCGAACATCTCACGGGCATGCCCACCACCACGCTGGCCGAAACCAAGGCCGCCATCACCCGCCTGCAATCAATGGGCCCCCGCATCGTCCTCGTCACCAGCCTGCGCACCGATGCCACACCGGAGAGCGAGATCGACATGCTGGCGGCGGAAAGTGGTGCCTTCCACCTGCTGCGCACCCCCGCGCTGCCCGTCCACGTCAACGGAGCCGGAGACGCCATCGCGGCCCTTTTCCTCTTCCACCGCCTGAAATCCGGCGAAGTCGCCCCTGCCCTGTCCGCTGCCGCAAGCTCCATCTTCGGTCTGCTCCGCCGCACCGCCGAGGCCGGATCACGCGAGATCCTCACTGTGGCGGCCCAGGATGAATTCATCGAACCGAGCCGGGTGTTCCACGCCATTCCCTGCTAAACGACCAGCATGGAATTCCTCCGCAACTACCTGCGCGTCATGCATATCCTGGGACCAGACCGCGCGCTCGGCTGGCTGCTCACGGCGGCCAACCTCGTGCTGGCAGGCCTGCTGTTCCTCGACCCGCTGCTGTTCGGCCGGGTCATCGACACGGTGGCAGGCCCAAATCCAGAAGGCCTCCTCCCGCTTCTCGCCTTGTGGGGCGGCATCGGAGCGGTCTCGATCGGGGCCAACATCCTTGTCGCCCTCTATGCCGACCGCCTCGCCCATCGCAACCGGCTGAAGGCGATGGCGCGGTTTTATGCCCACGTCCTCAGCCTGCCGCCATCCTTCCATGGTGAGGCGCAATCCGGCCGGCTGATGAAAATCATGAACTCCGGGGCCGGGGCGATGTTCAACATCTGGCTCACCTTCTTTCGTGAGGCTCAAACCACACTCACCACCCTCGTTGTCATGCTGCCATTGACTATCTTCCTCAATTGGCGGCTCTCCATCGCACTGATCCTGCTCGTGCTGGTGTTCTGCGTGATGATCTTCATCGTCATCGGCCGCACCGAGCAGGGCCAGTCCCAGGCCGAGGACTATCAATACAAACTCATCGGCGTGGCACAGGATGCACTGTCCAACGTCGTCGTTGTGCAGAGCTTCGCCAGGCTTCGGCAAGAGATGCAGCTGTTTGAGGACACCACGCGCCAAGTCATCAGCTACCAATTCCCGGTGCTGAACTGGTGGGCCGTGGCCAGCGTGATGACGCGCGGGGCCAGCACCATTGCCGTCATCGGCATCGTCGCCCTCGGAACATGGCTCCACAGCAAGGGGCTGGCGGGCGTGGGCGAAATCATCAGTTTCGTCGGCCTCGCCACAATGCTGATCGGGCGGCTGGACGGCACGATGGGCTTCATCTCCCGCCTGTTCTTCGAGGCCCCCAACGTGCGCGCCTTCTTCAAGGTGATCGACACGGCCACCTCCGTGCCGGAAAAACCCGGTGCCGTCCGGCTGGTCCGTGGCCCCGGAGAGGTGGAGTTCAAGGACGTCCGCTTCGGCTATCCGCACGCCCCCGTCGTGCTCGGTGGCATTGATTTTGTGGCCAAACCCGGCACCACCGTGGCCCTCGTCGGCCAAACAGGGGCCGGCAAATCCACCGCGATGGCGCTGCTGCAACGGCTATGGGACCCAACCTCTGGCCACATCACCATCGATGGGCAAGACATCCGCGACATCACCCTCGAAAGCCTGCGCGAGGCCATCGGCGTGGTGTTTCAGGATGCCATGCTGCTCAACCGCAGCATCCGCGAAAACCTGCTGATCGGCCGGCCGGATGCCACGCAGGACCAACTCGAACAAGCCTGCCGCCTCGCGGAAGCCCATGATTTCATCACCCGTCAGGCCCAGGGTTACGACACCATGGTCGGCGAACGCGGCGTCACCCTGTCCGGCGGCCAGCGCCAACGCCTCGCCATCGCCCGCGCGCTGCTGAAAGACCCGCCGATCCTCATTCTCGACGAGGCCACCTCGGCGCTGGACGCCGCCACCGAAGCCCGCGTCAGTCGGGCGCTGGCGGCGTTGATGCATGGCCGCACCACCTTCATCATCGCCCACCGGCTTTCCACCGTACGCGATGCCGACGAAATCCTGGTCTTCGACCAAGGCCGCATCGCCGAGCGCGGCACCTTCCAGTCCTTGATGGCCAAAGACGGCATCTTCGCCCAACTCGTCGCCACCCAACTCGAACAAGCCCCAGCGCATTAGAGCACGTTTCGACCAGATGGAATCAATTGGTCGAAAGTTCGTGCTCTAGAAATGTATGATTCTAGAGCAACGCGCGTGCCATTATATTGCGATATCGGAACAATTAGGGCGGCCGTCTGCGGGTGTCACTTTTTGACGATCAGAAAACGAAGGCCCCGTCGGCTCTTGCGCATAACCCATTCGCGCCCCTCCCAATCAGGGCCGCAGCGATAGGGAATGTCGATATATGAGGGCTTGCGAACCCGCGGCTTGAACGGTTTTGGCACACGGACCTTGCGCGGCAGCCGCAGCAGCACCGTATCCACCGCAAACGCCCGGCAGATCGGCCGCAGACGTTGCGCCACGTGCGGGAATTCCTCCAGGAACGCCCCAAAACTGGGCTGCTCCAGCAACTCGCGCAGCTGATTGGTGTGATACGCCGCATGATAGCCCATGAGCCGCAGCAGCCAGCCATGCCGATACGGCAGGCGCAGCTTCTTCGCCCGAGGCTGCTTCTCAACCACCACCGGCAGCAGCTCCGTGACCACAGCCTCAGCTTCAACCTCCGTCGGAGCCGCCACTGCCGCCGTCGCCGGACGACGCCGGAGCTTGCCCGCCTCAAACCGCAGCCACATCTCCCGCACCTTCGCCGCCCGGTGCATCAGCAGCTGGCCGACATCGCGCTGCACCTGCCCAACCCAAACCCAGCCGCCCACCGCGCCAATGATGACGTTGAGCACGCTCCAAAGTGTCAGTTGCTGGGTGGGAAGTGTGGTTGCAGACATCCTAGCAATAAAGCACAAAACCAGAACATAACGAAATCAAATCGCCGGTAATTCCGCGTGAAAACGCTGCCAAGCCGATCAAGCGAGGCCCTAAATCGCAGGCCCCGCGGGGTTAAGCCGTCCCACGAACAGCACCGGCCCAGTTGGTTTCCCATCCGGTGCACCGCCCGAAGGCTCCAGGCTGATCAGGATCAACATCCCCGGCACCGGGGCCACAGCCGGGCGCGCCACCGTCACCTGGCTCTGCCCACGCGGCACCACGCCAAGGCTCGTGGGAGCCGTCGCACCCGGCGGCAACTGCCACAACTCCAGCACCTTGTTGTCCGGCGGCGCCGTGTTCACCGCAGCCCCACCCGCCGCAGGCAACGCCGCCAGATGAATGCCGCCATCGCGGCCCACCTCAGCCGTCCACGCCGTTTGGTTCGCGTCCGACAGCAGCACCGTCATCATCGCAGGCGGCGTGCGCGCCGGCAGAACCGTCACAGCAGCCAAAGCCGCCGCCACAATCGTGGCCCCAATCGCCCAGCCCTGCCACAGCAGCCGGAACCGCGAAGGCCGCACAACAGGCTTCACCGCAACGGGCGAAATCGCCTGCTCAATTCGGTTCCACAAATCCGCAGGCGGCGCTTCCGGCACCGCCAGGTCGGTCAACGGAGCCAGCCGCATCTCCCAATCATGCACCAGTGCTGCCAACGCCACATGCGACGGCAAAGCATCCGCCACCCGCTTGGCCATGCGCGCATCCAGCGTGCCCAGCACATACTCGCTGGCCAGCGCGTCCAACTCCATCGGATCGACAGGAAGCCCGCTCATGACAGACACTCCCGCAGCGACAACAGCCCGCGCCGGATCCAGGATTTCACCGTCCCCAAAGGCTGATCCAGCTTGAGTGCAATCTCCGGATGCGACAGCCCATGCACGAACGCCATCACAATGCCCTCACGATTGGCATCCGGAAGCTTGGCCAGACAATCATGCAGTCGCCGGTTTTCCTCAGACGACGCCAACGCCTCAAACGCCTCAGGCTCCACCATCGTGTCACCCAGGCCCGGATCATCCGTTGGAATCTCCCGCCCGCGCGACCGTGCCACATCCAGCGCCGCATAGCGCACGATCGCCGACATCCAATACGTCGCATCACCGCGCGCCGCATCGAACTGGGCGGCCCGCGTCCAAATGCGCAGAAAGCTCTCCTGCAACACATCGGCCGCCGCTACACGATCACGCAGAATGGCCATGGCAATTCCAAACAAACGGGTGGACTGCCGTGAATAAATCGCCCGCAACGCGTCACGGTTTCCCGCCGCCACATCTTGCAAAAGATCGTTCAGATCAGTCTCTACAGACATTACGTCTTATTCCGTCGTCTGGATGCGAGCCGCCACCAGCGGCTTTGCGCGGGGCTGCCCACCATAAACCTCACGGCCGCGCTTGATGAACGCATTCACCATCCGCCGCACCGCCTCGTTGAACACAACGCCGATGGCGGATTGCAAAATCCTGCTGCGAAATTCAAAATCCACAAAGAAATCCACCCGGCAGCCGCCAGCATCCTCGCTGAACTTCCACTGATTGTTCAAATACTTGAACGGTCCATTCTCATAGGACACGCGGATCAGCCCAGGCCGCTCCATCTTCACCCGGCTGGTGAAGCTCTCTCGGAACGGGCCAAAGCCGATGGTCAAATCCGCCACCTGCTCCGTCTCCGTCCGGCTGCGCACCCGGGCTGCCACGCACCAGGGCAAAAACTGCGGATATTTGCCCACATCGGCCACCAGATCGAACACCTGTTCAGGCGTGTGCGGAAGCACCTTGTTCTCGGCGTGCGTTGGCATGGATCAAGCCGCTTTATGCTGTGCCGCGCGTGCGGACTGAAGCTGAGCGAAATCGGCATCGGCGTGATACGAACTGCGCGTCAGCGGGGTCGCCGAAACCAGCAAAAACCCCTTCGCCCGCGCCAGTGACGCATAATCCGCAAACGCCTCAGGTGTCACAAACTCCGCCACCGCCGCATGCTTCACCGTCGGCTGCAAATACTGGCCCAGCGTCAGGAAATCGACATCCGCCACCCGCAGATCGTCCATCACCTGCGAAATCTCCATCCGCTCCTCACCCAACCCCACCATCAGGCCCGACTTGGTAAAAATCGAGGGATCAATCTGCTTCACCCGCGCCAGCAGGCTCAGCGACTGAAAATACCGCGCGCCCGGCCGGATCGTCGGATAAAGCCGAGGCACGGTTTCCAGATTATGGTTGAACACATCCGGCCGCGCCTCCGCCACCACCTCAATCGCCCCCGGCTTGCGCAGGAAATCGGGTGTCAACACCTCGATCGTCGTGCCCTCCGCCGCAGCGCGAATGGCGCGTATCACAGTGGAGAAATGCGCGGCACCACCATCGGCCAGATCATCGCGATCAACCGAGGTGATCACCACATGACGCAGCCCGAGCTTGGCCACCGCATCGGCCACCCGCGCAGGTTCGGTCGCATCCAGCGCATCCGGCATCCCCGTGCGCACGTTGCAGAAGCTGCAGGCGCGCGTGCACACCTCGCCCATGATCATCATGGTCGCGTGCCGCTGTGACCAGCACTCGCCAATGTTCGGGCACGCCGCTTCCTCGCACACCGTCACCAACCCATTGTCACGCATCAGCTTTCGCGTCTCATGATAAATCGGGTGATTGGGTGCCTTCACCCGTATCCAATCCGGCTTGCGCTGAATCGGGTTGTCCGGACGATGCGCCTTCTCAGGGTGCCGGGCCGCCTTGCCGTGGTCGATTTCGATCCGCATTCCCTATCCTACTGCACAGCGGCCGATGGTGCGATCATTCGCTGCGCTGAGCGAGCCAGCGTGTCTTTCGAGAACCGGCGCGGAGCGGGCGTTTTGCCCGTGAGCACCGGAAGCGGAGAAAGGCGCGTTGGATAGCCAGCGGAGTAGAATGAGCGTGTCGTCACTTCACATGTGGATGGCACGGCCATAAGCGTCAAGCACGGCCTCATGCATGGTTTCCGAAATGGTGGGATGCGGAAATACCGTGTGCATCAGCTCCACCTCGGTGGCCTCCAGCGTGCGGGCGATGGTGTAGCCCTGGATCATCTCCGTCACCTCCGCCCCAATCATGTGCGCGCCCAGCAACTCGCCGGTCTTGGCGTCGAACACGGTCTTCACCATGCCCTCCGGCTCACCCATCGCAATCGCCTTGCCGTTGCCGATGAAAGGGAAGTGTCCCACCCGAACCTCATGGCCCAAAGCCTTCGCCCGCGCCTCCGTCAGCCCCACACTCGCCACCTGCGGCGTGCAATAGGTGCAGCCCGGAATATTGGTGATGTCCAGCGGATGCGGATGCTTGCCCGCAATCGCTTCCACACAAATCACCGCCTCATGGCTCGCCTTGTGCGCCAGCCATGGCGGCCCGCACAGATCGCCAATCGCATAAACCCCAGGCTCCCCGGTGCGGCAGAACTCATCGATCTGCACATGCGTCCGGTCCACCATCACCTTGGTGCCCTCAAGCCCCAAATTCTCCACGTTGCCGACAATCCCCACCGCCGAGATCACCCGCGCAACCGTGATCTCCTGCACCTTGCCGCCGACTTCCACCGAGACAGTCACGCTGTCCGCACCCTTCTTCAGCCCCTTCACGGTGGCCGAAGTGAGGATCTTCATCCCCTGCTTCTCGAACGCCTTTCGCGCGAAGGCGGAGATTTCCTCATCCTCCACCGGCAGCACGCGGTCCATCACCTCCACCACGGTCACCTCAGCGCCCATGTTGCGGTAGAACGAGGCGAACTCGATGCCAATCGCCCCTGACCCCACAACGAGCAATGATTTCGGCATCGCAGGCGGCACCATCGCCTCCCGATACGACCACACCAGCTTGCCATCCACCTCAATGCCAGGGATCTGCCGCGCCCGCGCGCCGGTGGCGAGGATGATATGCTTGCCCCTGATCGGCAGGATCGGCCGGCCCTCGGCCTCCACCGCCACAACGCCGTTCCCGGCCAGCTTGCCGGAGCCCATGAACACCTGCACCTTGTTCTTCTTCAGCAGATGCGCCACGCCCGACGAAAGCTGCTTCGCCACGCCCCTCGACCGCTTCACCACCGCCTGAATGTCGAATTTGATGTTGTCGGCGGAAAAGCCGTAATCGCCGAGATGATGCAGCAAATGATTGATCTCAGAACTGCGCAGCAGCGCCTTGGTCGGAATGCAGCCCCAGTTGAGGCAAATACCGCCCAAATTCTCCCGCTCAATCACGCACGCCGAAAGCCCCAGCTGCGAAGCACGGATTGCCGCCACATAGCCA
Source organism: uncultured Rhodospirillales bacterium (assembly GCA_903823665.1). Classification (GTDB taxonomy): domain Bacteria; phylum Pseudomonadota; class Alphaproteobacteria; order Acetobacterales; family Acetobacteraceae; genus CAIQQQ01. Next base: position 6,057 of record CAIJTR010000205.1, on the reverse strand, counting down.
CCCGGGCCGCCACCGACCACAACCACATCGAAACTCAGATCAGCCATTTGCTTGGCTCCTACTCTGCAAGATTGGCAAGTGCCGCGCCATCGAGGCGCTTCTTCGTCCACTCATTCTGCGCTTTGGCCCCAATGGACCGATAGAATTCGATCGCAGGCGTGTTCCAGTTCAGCACTGACCACTCCATCCGCGTGGCACCGATGGAAAGCGTCCGACGCGCCAGTTCACGCAACAACATCCGCCCGATGCCGTGCTTCCGATACTCCGGCAGCACAAACAAATCCTCCAGATACACGCCCGGCTTTCCCGTGAACGTGCTGAACGTCTTGAACCACAGCGCAAAGCCCACCGGCGCGCCGTCACGCTCAGCCACGATCACGGAAATGCTGCCCTCGGCCAAAGCCTTGGCAAAATCAGCATCCGTGGCCACCGCCTCATGCAACAACTGCTCATAATCGGCCAGCTTGCGGACGAAATCCGCAACCAGTGCGGCGTCATCCGGCGTGGCGTCACGCAGAACCGTCGTCATCGCGCCCTCGCCAAACCGTCATTGCGAGGAGCGCTTGCGACGTGGCAATCCAGAGGTCGTAGAGCGCGGCTCATGGCTCCTGGATTGCCACGCCCCCACGCGGGGGCTCGCAATGACAATCCCCTCACAGCATCAAACTCAGCGGGTCTTCCACAATCTTCTTGAACTCAGCGAGCCACTCCGCCCCGAGTGCCCCATCCACCACGCGATGATCCACACTCAACGTGCAGGTCATGACCGTCGCAATCGCCAGCGCCCCGTTCTTCACCACCGGCCGCTGTGTGCCCGCCGCCACTGCCAAAATCGCAGCCTGCGGCGGATTGATAATCGCCGCGAACTCAGAAACGCCAAACATGCCCATATTCGAGATCGAGAACCCGCCGCCTTGGAACTCCTCCGGCTTCAACTTCCCCGCCTTCGCCCGCACCGCCAGCTCCTTCATCTCGTTGCTGATCACAGCAAGGCCTTTCACATCCGCATGGCGAATGATCGGCGTGATCAGCCCGTCCGCGATCGAAACGGCCACCGAGATATCCACGTCGTCATAGAAAATCGTGGCATCCTCGGTATAGCTGGCATTGACCTTCGGCACCCGGCGCAACGTCGCCGCCGCCGCCTTGATGATCAGATCATTCACCGAAAGCTTGAACGCCCCCGCTCCATCCTTCGGCGAGCGCGCATTCAAATCCGCGCGCAGCTTCAACAACGCATCGATCTCGATATCCATCGACACATAAAAATGCGGAATCGTTGCCTTCGCCTCGGTCAGGCGGCGAGAGATAATCTTGCGCATCGAACTGTTCGGAACCGATGTGTGCGGTGCCGTGATCACCGGGGCCGGAGCCTTCGCCACCGGTGCCGGCACCGCCACCGCAACCGGCGCAGCCACAGCCGGAGCCGCACCCTTTGAAGCCGCCGCCGCTTCCACATCCGCCTTCACAATCCGCCCGCCAGGGCCGGTGCCGACCACGCCATGCAGATCAACGCCCGATTGCTGAGCAATCCGCTTGGCCAAAGGCGAGGCCACAACACGATCCCCTGCAACGGCAGCAGCGGGAGCAGCAGCCACGGCGACCGGAGCGGGAGCCGCCGCAACAGGCGCGACCGGAGCCGGAGCCACCGCAGAAGCCGCCGCAGAAGCCGCCACCGGAGCAGCAGCCCCAGAAGGCACCGCCTCGCCCGCATCGACCAGCACCGCAATCACCGCATTCACCGCCACACCTTCCGTGCCGGCGGGAACCACGATCTTGCCGAGCACGCCCTCATCGACGGCCTCAACCTCCATCGTCGCCTTGTCCGTCTCAATCTCGGCGATCACGTCGCCCGCCTTGATCGCGTCGCCCTCGTTCTTCAGCCAGCGCGCCAGCGTGCCCTCGGTCATCGTCGGGCTCAGCGCCGGCATCAGGATGTTGGTGGCCATGGTGCTCTCTCCCAATCCGGCAGTTCAGATGATCTTCTTCACGGCATCGACCACCCAATCCGGCTGCGGCAGACACAGCTTTTCCAGATTGGCGGCATAGGGCAGCGGAATGTCGAGGCCCGCGACCCGTTGCGGCGGCGCATCCAGCCAGTCGAACGCCTGCTCAATCACCACCATGTTGATCTCCGCGCCAATGCCCGCCGTGGGCCAGCCCTCTTCCACCGTCACAATTCGGTTGGTCTTCTTCACCGAGGCCACGATCGTCGCGTGATCCATCGGCCGCAGCGAGCGCAGATTGATCACCTCGGCCGAAATCCCCTGCGCCGCCAAAGTCTCGGCCGCCTTCATGGCCACACCCACCATGATGGAGAAGGCCACAATCGTCACATCCGTGCCCACGCGCTCAATCTTCGCGCGGCCAATCGGCAGGATGAAATCCTCATCCACAGGGCACTCAAACGTCTGCCCATAGAGAATTTCGTTCTCCAGGAATATCACCGGGTTCGGATCACGAATGGCCGCCCGCAGCAGCCCCTTCGCATCCGCGGCCGACCACGGGGCCACCACCTTCAAACCAGGGCAATGCGCATACCAGCTCGCATAGCACTGGCTGTGCTGCGCCCCAACGCGGCTCGCCGCCCCGTTCGGGCCACGGAACACAATCGGGCATCCCATCTGCCCGCCCGACATATAAAGCGTCTTGGCGGCCGAGTTGATGATCTGGTCAATCGCCTGCATGGAGAAGTTGAATGTCATGAACTCCACAATCGGCTTCAACCCGTTCATCGCAGCGCCCACCGCCATGCCGGTGAAGCCATGCTCGGTGATCGGCGTGTCGATGATCCGGCGCGGGCCAAACTCATCCAGCAGACCCTGGCTGATCTTGTACGCCCCCTGATACTGTGCCACTTCCTCGCCGAGCAGGAACACGTCGCCGTCCCGGCGCATCTCCAGCGCCATCGCATCGCGCAGCGCCTCACGCACCGTGACAGGCTTCGTCGGGCCCCAATCCTTCTCTTCAGCCGCAGCCAGCGCCGCCACAGGAGCCGACGCCGCATGCACGACAGGTGCCGCCGCAACCGGAGCAGGAGTGGGTTCAGGAGCAGCAATCTTGCCGCCCTCGCCTTCCAACTCTGCAATCGGCGTGTTCACCGCCACACCCTCAGTGCCCTCTGGCACAAGAAGCTTGCCGATGCGGCCTTCATCAACGGCCTCCACTTCCATCGTCGCCTTGTCCGTCTCGATCTCGGCGATCACATCGCCCGCCCGCACATCATCGCCCGCCTTCTTCAGCCAGCGCGACAGCTTGCCCTCGGTCATCGTCGGCGACAGCGCCGGCATCAAAATCTGCACACCCACGGGCTCAGCCCTCCACCAAAACGTCAGTCCAAAGCTGCGACACATTCGGCTCGGGGCTGGATTGCGCGAACTCCGCCGCATCGGTCACAATCGCCTTGACCTCGTCATCAATGCCCTTGAACGCCGCCGCATCCACACCCAGTGCCTCCAGCTTATGGCGCACGCTCTCAATGGCATCATGCTCGGTGCGCATCTTCTGCACCTCATCACGCGTGCGATATTTGGCAGGGTCAGACATTGAATGACCGCGATAGCGATAGGTCTCCACTTCCATCAAATACGGACCTTCGCCCGCACGACACGCAGCAACCGCCACCTCGGCCGCCGCATGCACGGCTTCAAGATCCATGCCGTCCACCTTCACGCCCTTGATGCCCCAGGGTGCGCCGTTCTGCGACAGATCATGGCTCGCAGTCGCACGCTCCACCGAGGTGCCCATGCCGTAGCGATTATTCTCGATCACAAAAATGCAGGGCAGCTTCATCAGGGCGGCGAGGTTGAAGCTCTCGAACACCTGGCCCTGGTTGCTCGCCCCATCACCAAAATACGTCACCGCCACGCGGTCATTCTTGCGATACCAATTGGAAAACGCGAGGCCCGCCCCCAGCGAAACCTGTGCCCCCACAATCCCATGCCCGCCGAAGAAATTCTTCTCCCGGCTAAACATGTGCATGGAGCCACCCTTGCCGCGTGAGTATCCCCCCTCACGCCCGGTCAACTCCGCCATCACGCCGCGTGCTTCCATGCCGGTCGCCAGCATATGGCCATGGTCACGATACGAGGTGATCACCTCATCGCCCTGCTCCAGCGCCATCTGAATGCCAACCACCACAGCTTCCTGGCCGATATACAAATGGCAGAAGCCGCCGATCAGACCCATGCCATACAATTGGCCGGCCTTTTCCTCGAAGCGACGGATCAGCAGCATGTCCCGATAGCCGCGCAGCAGCTGGTCCTGCGTCAGCACCTGATTGGACGCAGCGCGCCCCTTGGATTTCTTGCGCGTCTCTGCCTGGGCCATGACTGCCTCCCTGCGGTTCCCTCGTGACACGTAGCGGTGCAAATCGCGCGCTGCAAGCCGCCCGAACGGCTAAAAACCGTTATGCTGCAACGCAATAGAGGATATTAACTGAATTATAGTTAAGTCTCTGAACGCAGGGAATGTATCAAAAATTGAGCGTAGATTTGTTGCGCAACACGACGCGAGCGCGACACATTTGGTCGCGGCGCGCCCCTAACAACACAGGAGATTTCAACCGTCAGCGTATCAACGCCAGACTGCTTCAGAACAATTTCTGACCCGGCGGATAAAGTACGATGATGTCAGCAGGATCAGCAAGGCTCAGCATCGCCCGCGCCCGTTCGTCAAGCGCATCACGATCGAGGTTGTTGGCGCGCATCGCGGACACCCGCCGCTCCCACATAACGCGCTCAGCCTCGGCACGCTTGAGGTCCGCACGCGCAGCATCGCGCATCGCGCTGCGATCCGCCGCCGCGTTCAGCCCATGCTCGCCCTGAAACGCGCTAGAGACAAAATATCCGGCCAGCGCGAGAAAAATGCACGGTACAACCGCCGCCCGCAATCTGCGCTTCACCCCACGCCAAAACCCCATTACCACCCCCGAGTCGCACTCAAATGTTTACCATGAGTTTCCTGGAAATGAATGAATTTCAATGGATTTACAGACGTACTTTGCAGATTTTTGTCAAACGTTGCACCACGGCACATGCGGAACCTCGGCTAGATACAATTCGTCCCCCCGTGCAACTGCTTATTGCATCCGTCGCTAAAAAGGGCGCACGCTGATAGCGCTAAGAAGAGGCGGCCATGATGCCGGTTTCTCCCGGCCTTGAGACCGTCCGCATAGGAGGTCCACCCCATGACCATTGCAGCCATCCTGAAGCACAAGGGCTCGTCCGTCACAACCGTTGCCCCCGCTGCCACCATCGCCGAGGTCACCCACGTGCTTGCCGCCCATCGCATCGGCGTGGTCGTCGTTGTCGCCAACAATGGTGAACTGCTCGGCATCCTTTCAGAGCGCGACATCGTCCGCAATCTGGCAGAACACGGTGCCAGCGCGCTCGACCTGCATGCCGAGCAGGTCATGACGCGCAACGTCAGCACAGCCACGCCATCCACGTCCGTCGTCGATGCAACCGCGAGAATGACAGCCGGCCGCTTCCGCCACCTCCCCGTGCTCGACCAAGGCCGCATCATCGGCCTTGTCAGCATCGGCGATGTGGTCAAGGCCCGCATCAGCCAGCAGGAAGAGGAGGTCGACAGCCTAAAGGCATATGTCGCCGGCGGACCATAGCAAGCTCCCGCGCCAACCGCCCCGCACACGAAAAATTTTGCTGCAACGCACGCAAAAAGGCAGAAATTCGTTCGGATCCCGATGGCATTGCCACAGTTTTGCTGCTTTAAGCCGATAACCAAACTTTACGTGGCCATTAAGGTCTCGTGATTTCTTTGTTAGCAGCAAAATTAAGGAGCAAGTCATGGCACTTCCAGAAGGCCTCAAGAAACCAGGTTGGATCGACGAATTTGTAGCCTTCATCATGAAGGGCAACGTCGTTGACCTCGCCGTCGGCGTCATCATCGGTGCCGCATTCTCCGGCGTCGTCGGCAGCCTCGTGAAAGACCTCTTCACGCCCGTCATCGGCCTGCTGCTCGGCGGCGTTGATTTCAGCGACATCTTCATCACGCTGAAAGGCGACACCAAGCCGACCCTCGAAGCCGCCAAGGCTG
>CAIJTR010000204.1 GCA_903823665.1 uncultured Rhodospirillales bacterium | reverse complement strand
GGCAGAAAAGCCTGCGGCGCATACATATTAATAAACGTGCAAAAACCCGCCGTGAACACAGCCGCAATCTGCAGCATTATGGAGCCGCCATGATCGCGCGGCATGCCGGGGGTAGCACGACGGGCTTCGGTGGCGGTGGTGGGGTTTTCGGCGGTGGTGGCTTTGGTGAGTCGAGTTGGGCAAACCACCAGTCCAAGCTCGCATCACAACCAATCCCTGCCGGTGCGGGTGGCTGGTCAATGCATTCAGTTTGCCCAGCCGGACAACTGAAATGAAGATGCATGTGAGCGGTATGGCCATACCACGGCCGAACCTTATGTAGCCAATTGCGATCACCGGTCACAACCTCACAAAGTTGCTTTTTGATCGCCGGGTTCACAAGCAGCCGGTCAACGCCTGGGAGGTTTGCCGCAAGCTTGATGAGCGTGACATGCTCAGGGTGCCACCGTTCTGGAATGATCCCCCGTCCGTCAGCACGAACAAGGGTTTGCGGCTCAAACTCTCGTTCGGACGCCGGTATTACGGGGTGCGGTCCGATCACATCCAGCCAGACATCCGCATCGACTCCACGCTGATGGCTCGCGTGGACACCAGCGAGCGGACCGCCTCGCGGTAGCGAAATGTCGTTCATATAGAGATCCGGCAGGCTCGCCGCTTTTGCGGTTCGAGCAAGATCGAGAAGATGTCGTATCACGTCTGGATGGCCCCAGAAGGTGCTCTCTTTCAGACGTATCGTCTGCATGCCTGGTGCATTATCAGGCAGTCGCACCGCCCCAGCGATGCAGCCTGCCTCGCTGCTGCCGACAATACGTGCGGGACCAGGTGCTGGCGTTGTGGGCGATGCCGCAAACGCTGAAGTGCCTACCAGTAGCGCTAGTGGAAGGAGGCTGGCCGCGCGGATGTGTTTCATGCTTCCGGCGCTCTCGTAGCGGGAATTGCTAGGTAAGCCAGTCTACGTACCTCTTTCCGCCCGCGGGCAACGCTTGCAAGCACCAAGCCGCTGGTGAGGGAGAGGAACGCGAGTAAGATCAATCCGAGCGCAAGGATCGCGCGCGGAAGCCTTGGGACGAGATGAGTCTCTAGAAATTCCACCACAACCGGCAGTCCAATCGCGAGGCCTACTAAAAGCAGCACTAGAGCGACGAGAGTGAAAAACTCCCGTGGCTTATGGTCTTTGATCAGCGATATGATCATGCCGAAAATTCTGGCACCGTCGGTATACGTGTGTAGTTTGGAGACCGAACCTGGCGGTCTGCTTCGGTAGGGGGTCTCGATCTCACCTAGTGGCATTGATAGTTCCAAGGCGTGCACGGTGAACTCGGTTTCTGTCTCGAAGCCCTCCGCCATCGCCGGAAACGACTTTACAAAGCGGCGGCTGAAGGCACGGTAACCGCTAAGCATGTCGGTAATGCGGTTGCCAAATGCCATTCGAACGGTGCCGGTCAACAAACGGTTTCCCAGAACATGGCCACGACGATAGGCGGCTTCACTGGTGGTCACGCGGGTGCCCGTGACCATATCCAGGCGCTCGTTCAAGAGCATTTCGACCATCGCCGGTGCATTTGACGCATCATATGTATCGTCACCGTCTACCAGCACGTAGATGTCGGACTCAACATCAGCAAACGCCCGGGCAACGACATGTCCCTTCCCTTGCTGCCGCTCGACGCGGACGGCAGCGCCTGCTTCGGTCGCAACCTCTGCAGTCCGGTCGGTTGAATTGTTATCATAGACGTAAATTACCGCGCTCGGCAGCGCCGCCCTGAAAGCATGCACAACGTTCGCGATTGATACTTCTTCATTGAAGCAGGGAATAATGACGGCGATTCTCATGATTTGAAAACCACCGCGCGTGAGAGGTGAAAATTAACGAACATCCCAGCCAACGTGCCCGCCAACAATGCGACGACGACATGTGATGCAGCGAACGGCACGAATAGGATCGCAAGCGTATAAGTGCCACGATTGAGGAAGAACCCTAGCGCATTGGCAGCAAGAAATTTTGCCCATTGGCGATGCAATGGCCCCGATCCCTGACCACGGAATGTCCAAATTCGGTTCAACAGCCAAGTGAAACTCGCAGCGACCGGGAACGCAAGATATCCCGCCAGATAAGGCCCAATCGAACCCTTTAACGCTGAAACGACGGCAAAATCCACAACGAACCCCATTGCCCCCACGGTGCCAAAACGGGCGAATTGCTGAGCCAGCTTGATCATGCCGGGATACTTAGAACTTGGCGGGGTGGCAGCGCTATCCATGGCTTTGCCTAGCCTTAAGGATGCGGCTTGGGAAGCCCAGCGAGCCGTTCCGCCGGATACGGTGATACCCTCGTGACGCCGCTTGCGGCATGGCATGCATGCGCTACACTCATATGTAACACGGCCCGGCACAATCTTTGCTGTGTCGCGACAGAGTTCCATCAAAACGAGGATTTTGCTCCATGAAGCGTCGCACATTGCTCCAATCCGCCGTAGTTGGTGGTGCCATTCTGGCAGCCCCGCGGCTGTCTCTGGCGCAAAGCTCCCGCGTGCTTCGGTTCATTCCTCAGGCCAATTTGTCGTCGCTGGATGCCGTCGCCGGCACGCAATACGTCGTGCGCAATGCGGCTGTGATGATTTGGGAGACGCTTTACGGCGTCGATAGTACGAACACGCCACGCCCTCAGATGGCCGAAGGCCATGAGGTAAACTCCGATATGACCGTCTGGTCCTTCAAGCTGCGGTCTGGACTGACTTTTCATGATGGTGAAAAAGTGACGTCGAAGGATGTCGTCGCCTCTCTCTACCGCTGGATGGTCCGCGACACTATGGGCCAGGTAATCAAAAGCCGGCTCGATGCTCTTGAGGCCGTCGATGACCTGACGGTGCGGTTTCGCCTGAATAAACCGTTCGCCAAAATGTTGTTTGCGCTCGGAAAGTCCAACGCGCCGATGGCGTTGATTATGCCGGAGCGGATCGCAAAAACTGATCCGTTTCAGCTGATCAAGGAATACGTTGGTTCAGGCCCAATGAAATTCAGCACGGCCGAATGGGTGCCCGGTTCTAAGGCAGTGTTCGAGAAATTCGCCGGCTACATACCTCGTCCCGAGGCAGGTGACTGGCTGGCCGGTGGCAAGCGGGTCAATTTTGACCGGATAGAATGGGTTATTATCGCCGACGCCGCAACCGCCGGTGCTGCGTTGCAGAACGGCGAGGTTGATTGGTGGGAAAACCCAATCGCGGACCTCGTTCCGCTGCTCAAGCGCAACCGCAACCTCAACGTCGATATCGGCGATCCGCTGGGCAATATCGGCAGCTTCCGCATCAACCACCTGAACCCACCGTTCAACGATGTGCGTGTTCGCCGCGCTGTGATGATGGCGCTGAGCCAGGCTGATTACATGCAGGCTGTGGTGGGTGATGACACCAGCCTGTGGAAGCTTTGCCCGAGCTTTTTCACGCCGGGCAGCGCGCTCTACACCGAGGAGGGAGGCGATATCCTCAAGGGTCCGCGTGACTACGAGGGTGCCAAGAAGCTGCTGAAGGAAGCAGGCTACAACGGCGAGAAGATCCGGCTCATCGTCCCTGTGGACGTCGCAATTACCAAGGCCGAAGGCGACGTCACTGCTGATCTTTTGTCAAAGATTGGCATGAACGTCGACTACGTTGCCACGGATTGGGGGACCACTGGCACCATCCGCGCCAAGAAGGACCCGGTCGACAAGGGCGGCTGGAACATCTTCCACACGTGGCACGCTGGCGCAGACTGCATCAACCCAGCACCTTACACGGCCCTGGATTGCGGCGGCGACAAAGCATGGTTTGGGTGGCCGAAATCAGACGCGGTGCAAAAGGGCATAGCAGACTGGTACGCGGCACCGGACGTCGCGGCGGAAAAAAAGGCCATCGTGGATATCAACAAGGCGTCGTTCGAGAACGTTACCTACATTCCAACCGGTTTCTTCCAGCAGTACACCTCGTGGCGCAAAAATATTTCTGGCGTGGTGAAATCGCCATTCCCGGTATTCTGGGGTGTCGAGAAGAGCTGAGGAAAAAGCGAAATGCTCGCTTATCTCTTCCGCCGCGTCCTTGCGACCATTCCAGTGATGGCTGTGGTGGCATTATTCGTGTTCAGCCTGCTCTATATCG
>CAIJTR010000203.1 GCA_903823665.1 uncultured Rhodospirillales bacterium | reverse complement strand
GGGCGATTTCGGCCTCGATCTGCTCGCCTGCGAGGCGGTGGCGTTCGAGGGCGGTGCGGGCGATAGCCTCGGCTTCACGCAAGGCGGGCAGTGCCTCACTTGCGGCATCTGCGGCGGTTCCGGCGGCAGCGTTGGTGGCGGAGATGTCGAGAACCGCGGATTTGGCCTGTGCGAGAGCCGCCTCCGCTGCGGCGCGTCCGGCGTCCGCGCGGGCTTTTTGCAGCGAGAGCAATTCCGCCTCGGCATTGCGGATGCTGGCGGAGATCACACGGTAGCGCGCGGCCTGGCGGGCCTGACGCCGCAATCCCTCACACTGGCTTTCAAGCTGGCCGCGCAGATCCTCGGCGCGGGAGAGATTGGTTTCGGCGGCGCGCAACTTGAGTTCAGCCTCGTGCCGTCGCGCGTGCAGGCCGGTGATTCCGGCGGCTTCCTCCAAAATGGCGCGACGTTCTTCCGGCTTGGCGGAGACGAGGGCACCGACGCGGCCTTGGCTGACCATCGCGGACGCACGCGCACCGGATGCGAGGTCGGCGAACAGGGTTTGCACGTCCCGCGCGCGCGCCTCGCGCCCGTTGATGCGGTAGGCGCTGCCGCCGCCGCGCTCGATGCGCCGGGTGATCTCCAGGCTGTCCAGTTCGTGGAAGGGCGGCGGGGCGAGGGATTTGGTGTCCTCCAGCACCAGCGTCACGTCCGCAAGATTGCGGGCGGCGCGCTGGCTGGTGCCGGCGAAGATCACGTCATCCATGTCACCGCCGCGCAGGGAGCGGGCGGAGCTTTCGCCCATCGCCCAGCGCAGCGCCTCGACCACGTTCGACTTGCCACAACCATTCGGGCCGACGATGCCGGTCAGCCCCGGCATGACGTCAATCGTTGTCGGTTCGGCGAAGCTTTTGAAGCCTGCAATGCGCAGACGGGTGAAGCTGGCGGGCAACGACTGGTCCTTGATCTCTGTCAGCCAAAGACTGGGCCAAACTCTGGCTCAGCCAGCGGCCTGCTGAACGAATTTCGCAAACGCCTCAGGCGTCAGCTCCCCGGACTGGCGCAGGTTTTTCGCACCCGGGCCGTTGAAGATGAACGAGGGGGTCGAGTCGACATTATAGGTTTTCTCCGCCTCGCTCTGGCCGGCCAGAATGGCGTCACGCAGGGCGGTGTCACCGATCACGCCGTCGAACGTGGCGCGCGGCATTCCGGCGAGTGCCGCCATTTTGGCGATCTCGTCGGTGGTGTTGATGTTGCGGGCATAGGCCCAGCGATCCTGGGTGGCGAGCAGCGCCTCGATGAACGGCACGTAGCGTTGTGCCGGCAGCTTGCGGGCAACCATGGCGGCGGTCAGCGCCACCTGATCGAGCGGGAAGTCTCGGAACACGAGGCGGGCCTTGCCGGTGTCGATCACCTCTTTGCGGATCTGCGGCAAATATTGCTTGGCGAAGGCGGCGCAGTGCGGGCACGTGAGGGAGAACCACTCGGTGACGGTAACGGGCGCTGCGGCGTCGCCGATGCTGGCTTCACCGAACAACGGGTCCGCGGCGCGGGCCTGGCGCGTGAGCATTCCGGCGGCGGCGGTGGCGGCAAGTAGGGTGCGGCGGGCGAGGATCATGGCGGGTTCTCCTGGATTGGGGATTTTCTAGCGCCTGCCCGGCTTGTGAGTCGACAGCACCATGCGGCCGAGTTGGTGCAAGGCGTCGCGCAGCGGGCCTTCGGGGAGACCCGCCACGGCGGCGGCGGCGGCATCATCGGCCGGTTTTCGGGGCGGTGGTGCGGGCTTGGCGGGCTGCAAATCCTGCACGAAGCGCAGGCGGGAGACGATGACGTGGCCCATGTGGCCGTTGATGCGGCCAATCAGCGTGGGGGCGAGGTGCTGCAATTCCATGGCAACGGGGCCCACGCAGGCGATGGTGAGCGTTCCGGTGAACAGCTTGCGCGGCGTGGTGACGCCAGCGATGGCGGGGCCGACGATGATCTCCCAATCCTGCAGCACCTGGGCGGTGGCGGGGGAGCGCTTCTTGAAGGCAGGGCGCACGAGGGGCGGCAGCACGGCGGACATCGGGCGCGGACCATAGACGTGGCGCATGTCCTTGTCCGTCACCGGCTTGCTGTCATCCATGTCGCTTGTCATACGTCTCTCGTGCCCAAAGCTGCCCCCCTTCTTGACTGGTACGACCGCCATCGCCGCACCATGCCGTGGCGCGCCCGGCCTGGGGAATTGGCCGACCCATACCGGGTTTGGCTCAGCGAGATCATGTTGCAGCAAACCACGGTGGCCGCCGTGATACCCTATTATGAGAAATTCCTCACCCGCTTTCCGTCGGTGCAGGCGTTGGCGGCGGCGGAGAGTGAGGCGGTGATGCAGGCCTGGGCTGGGCTTGGTTATTACGCCCGCGCCCGCAATCTGCATGCCTGCGCCCGCGCCGTGACGGAATTGGGTGCGTTTCCTGACACGCTGGACGGACTGCGCGCTTTGCCGGGCATCGGGCCTTACACGGCGGCGGCGGTGGGGGCGATTGCGTTCGGCATTCCGGTGGTGCCGATCGATGGCAATGTGGAGCGCGTGGTGTCTCGCGTGTTTGCCATCACCGAGGCGTTGCCGGGCTCCAAACCTGCGATTGCGGAGGGGGCGGCGCGGTTGGGCGATGATCCCTCAGCCCGCGCGCGGCCTTCGGATTTCGCGCAGAGCCTGTTCGATCTGGGGGCTACGATCTGCACGCCGACCAACCCCGCCTGCGCCATTTGCCCATGGATGGGCGATTGTGCCGGGCGGGCGCAGGGGATTGCGGCGGAGCTGCCACGCAAGACGCCGAAGAAGGCGCGTCCGGTGCGGCACGGCGTGCATTTCTGGCTGGTGGACGCAGAGGGCCGCGTGCTGCTGCGCACTCGGCCGCCGAAGGGGCTGTTGGGCGGCATGGTCGAATTGCCCGGCCCGGTCTGGCGTGCGGCTCCCTGGCAGCCGGATGAGGTGCAAGACGAGGCACCGATGCGTGCGAAGTGGCGGCATCTGGGCGAGGTGACGCATGGGCTGACGCATTTCGAGCTTCGGATTCAGCTGCACGCGGCGCGGGTTGACGTGATCCAGGCTGAAGGTTTTCTGCGTCTGATCAACGTGTTGGACGATGAGGCGCTGCCCTCGATGATGCGCAAATGTGTGGCGCTCGCATTGCTCGAACCGCCGGGCTGAGGCACATTGCGGGCAACACCGAGGAGCCCGCACGATGAAAACCCGCGCCGCCGTTGCCCGCAAGGCTGGTCATACTCTGAGCCTTGAGACCGTTGACCTTGAAGGCCCGCGCGAGGGCGAGGTTCTGGTGGAGATCAAAGCCACTGGCATTTGCCATACCGACGAATTCACCCTGTCCGGTGCCGACCCCGAGGGCATTTTCCCCTCCATCCTCGGTCATGAGGGCGCGGGGATTGTGGTTGATGTGGGAAAGGGCGTGACGTCATTGAAGAAGGGCGATCACGTCATTCCGCTTTACACGCCGGAATGCCGGGAGTGCGAATACTGTCTCAGCCGCAAGACCAATCTGTGTCAGAAAATTCGTATCACCCAGGGGCGCGGCGTGATGCCGGACGGCTCCAGCCGGTTCTCGTGTGATGGCCAGCCGATCATGCATTACATGGGCACCAGCACGTTCTCCAACTTCACCGTGATCCCGGAGATTTCGCTGGCGAAAATCCGCCAGGACGCGCCGTTCGACAAGGTTTGCTACATCGGCTGTGGAGTCACCACCGGGATCGGTGCCGTCATCAACACCGCCAAGGTGGAGCCGGGTGCGCGCTGCGTGGTGTTCGGCCTCGGCGGCATCGGGCTGAACGTGGTGCAGGGCCTGCGGATGGTGGGCGCTGAGCAGATTGTGGGCGTGGACCTCAACCCGGCCCGCCGTGCGATGGGCGAGAAGTTCGGCATGACCGATTTTGTCAATCCCGCCGAGGTGGAGGGCGATCTGGTGCCTTACCTCGTCAACCTCACAAAAGGTGGGGCGGATTACAGCTTTGAGTGCATCGGCAATGTGAAGGTGATGCGTCAGGCGCTGGAATGCGCGCATAAGGGCTGGGGCAAGTCGGTTGTGATCGGCGTGGCTCCCTCTGGTGCTGAAATCTCCACAAGGCCGTTCCAGCTGGTGACCGGCCGCGTCTGGATGGGCTCGGCGTTCGGTGGAGCGCGTGGGCGGACGGATGTGCCGCGCATCGTTGATTGGTACATGGACGGCAAGATCGACATCGACAGCCTGGTTACGCACGTGATGCCGTTCGAGAAGATCAACGAGGGCTTCGAACTGATGCGCAAAGGTGAGTCGATCCGCGGTGTGGTGACGTTCTGACCTCAACGCAGGGCAAGGGTGCGCGCACGCCCTTTGCAAATGCGTGCGACGTTGCTACACACCCGCTCCCGCTTTCGGCCCTTGTGGTTTGGCGGTGAGTTTGTGGATGCGTAGCTCAGTTGGTAGAGCGGTCGACTCTTAATCGATTGGTCGTAGGTTCGAATCCTACCGCATCCACCACCCTCCCTTCTGCAAAATGGCGTTACCGTCTCCATAAGAGTGATTTGCCCCGGGAAGCCATTTTATTTTTGCAGGCGGTGTCTCAATTGGCGAACACTTGCAGTGTTTTCTCGGCCGGTCATACATAAATATTTATAATGAAAAGAATTCCATCAGAGGGATCTGCAATGTCACAAAATTTACCGAGCCCAATCCCGAAGCGTCTCAATGTTGGATGTGGTTTTGATATCCGACCAGGGTATTTAAACGTTGATTTCGTTGATTTTCATAAACCAGATTTGGTGGCAAATGTTACTGACTTGCCTATGCTGCCAAGCGGATATTTCGATGAGGTGGTCGCTCAAGATGTTTGGGAACATTTTGAACGGTCCAAGACGCTGCCAGCTTTAACAGAGTGGGCGCGTCTTTTGAGTCCGGTTGGTACGTTGCGGATCCGCGTTCCGTCGTTTTATCACCTCGTGGACATGATGATGAACGCTGAGGAAGCGGATGCGGCGCGGGTTAAGGATGTGCTGCACTTAATATACGGGACGCAGGCTTATCCCGGTGACTATCACCTCACCGGCTTTACGCCTGTGGTGACGAATGATTTTTTTGCGGCGGCTGGGCTTGTGGTGAACGAGGTTCGCCTCAGAGATGGTTGGCTGTTTGAGATCGCTGCATCCCATGGCGGTGTGAGCGTGGCGGAGTGGCCGCTCGCGCGTGTTCAACGTTCTGGCGATCAAGTGGGCGTTCTGCAGCAAGAGATTGATCGCTTGCGTGCAGACGTTAAGGCGTTGCACCAATCGACATCGTGGAAAATCACGGCACCGCTGCGGCGCTTAAAAGAGCGTATTAGGTCGTAGAGCGAGAGGCGCTCTTTCGGTCTCCACTGATCACGCGCAGATGATCAGCTTGGCTTCCAATTGCCCGATGAGCGATAATCCGGCATGGCTTTGAGCCAGCCGGCCGGCGAGCACATGGGCTGCAAACTCTCCACGGTCTTGTCCGGCCAGAGAATGGGCAAATTGGTGCAGGCGGACTGCGTTGGCTGCGCTTCGGGGCGTCCTGCTGGGTGTGCTTCTTCCGGCGTGAGGCGCTGGTGTCGAGCATGACGATCAACGAAACCTCTCGCCCGATGGCATTTTCTGGTGGAACGGCAGTGGGCGCTGGGGCCGGGGCGAGAACAGCGCGCAAGAAGTTGGTGAAGTCAGCCTTGCACATACACAGATCTATGCCGTCCATTGGCAAGGTCTGGCCCAGTCGTTTTTCCAATGTGAGGAAGAATTCCATTAGCAAAACGGAATCGCCTCCTGCATCCTCAAACGAAACAACGGAGTCTGTTTTACTTGTTGGAAGGGTGCTTTCCCAAGCAAAGATTGCCAGTTTTGCAACATAATTCACGGGAAAACTCCTTCAAAAATGAAAATATTTCCTTTGCAAAATTAATAAATAACATTCGAATTATTATTTTTCCTGCGTATATTTAGATTTTCTGCTAGTAATACTGTTGGAGTATTGTGTTTGAATGTCTACATATCTTGTCTTGTGATGGGCTTGCCTCTCGATAATTTGAAGTGCCGGGTGGGGAGGCGCGGCAGCCCGGTTTTAATCAATGCTTAAATCGCACTCCCTACGTTGCCTGCTGAGTGGGGCGGTCAAAGGGGTTCGGATGCCATGCGGATTGCTGTTCGTGTTCATGTTCTGACGTTGATCGCGCTCATTGGCTTGCTGTTCGTGAGTGCGATGGATGGCTATGGCCGGTATGTTCAGTTGGAGCGGGACCGCATCGGCATGCTGCGCGCGATCGTGGATACCGCGCTGTCGATTATCTCGGACTATGAGGCAGCCGCGCGCCAGGGCGTGATGACGCAGGAGGCCGCGCAGAAGGCCGCGATCGAGGCGGTTCGCCGCATCCGTTATCAAGGACCGGAATACGTTTTCATCAGCGGCTTTGCGCCGGTGATGGTGATGCATCCATTCCGTCCTGATCTGGAGGGTCATGACGTCAGCGAAATGCGTGACCCAAATGGATTTGCCGTCTTTACGGAAGCGGCCCGGCTGGCGCGAGATTCTGGCAGTGGGATTTTGCATTACATGTGGCCGCGCCCGGGAACGCCTGCGGGGACCGCGCCGGTCGAAAAGCTCACATTCGTCGCCGCGTTCAAGCCTTGGAGTTGGGCTGTGGGGACGGGCGTCTATATCGAGGATTTGAGGGCCAGCCAGCGAGAGTTGATCTGGCAGGGGCTTCTTCTCGCGGCCTGTGTGTCTGCGGTTGTCGGGGCCACGGCATGGCGTGTGGCGCGGGGCTTTCTCGGCCCATTGACCGCGGCCACACAGGCAACCACAGCGATGGCGTCTGGTGATCTCGCAACGGCGGTGCCTGGCACGGCACGCAAAGATGAGTTTGGTGAGCTTGCACGAGCTCTTGAGACATTCCGCGCGCAAGGCATCGATAAACTGCGGCTGGAGAACAACGTCCGCAATCGGGAAGCGGCACGACAGCGTTCGTTCACCGCGATGGAGCGGCATACCGAGGATTTTGGCAGCTCGATGTCTGGTGTGATGGGGACTTTGACTGACTCCGCATACACAATGCGAAATGCCGCTCAGGGGATCATTGAGGCATCCAACCGGACCCGTGACGGCTCAGCCACAACCACGAAAGCGGCTGAGCGTGCCGCGCATAATGTGGCCTCCATCTCAGCGGCAACTGAAGAGTTGACGGCGAGTGGCAGTGAGATTGCGCGCCAAGTGGGCATTGCCTCCGTAGCGGCGCAAAATGCCGTGGACCGCGCGCGTTTTACCGATAAAGCGGTGGCCGGCGTGTCGGAAGCCGTGGCCAAGGTGGGTGCTGTGGTTCAGTTGATTGCCGATATTGCAGGCCAAACGAATCTGCTGGCACTGAATGCCACCATTGAAGCGGCGCGTGCCGGTGAGGCTGGCAAGGGATTTGCCGTGGTGGCGGCCGAAGTGAAGTTGCTGGCGACCCAAACCGCTCGCGCCACCGATCAAATCAGTGCGCAGGTGGCGGAGATCAATGCGGCGACCCATGGTGCCGTAAGCGGCATTCGCGAGGTGAGCGAGGTGATCGATCAGGTCAGCCTCGTCGCCACAGCCGTTGCAGCCGCGGTGGAACAGCAAGGTGCCGCGACCCGCGAGATTGCCCGCAGTGTACAAAACGTGGGCGTGGTGATCGACGAGACGACGGCTGAAATGAGCCATGTAGCGCGCGGTGCCGCGGAAGCGAGCGACACCAGCAGCAGTGTTGGTGAGGCGGCTGAGGGCATTGGCAGCGTTTGTGGCCAGTTGCGCCGCGAGGTCGATTATTTCCTCGACAACATGCGCCAGAACGGCGGGAGCGGTCGGCTTTACGAGCGGATCGACGGCAACGGCAAAACCATGGGGTTTAGCCAGGCTGGCGGCGTGCAAACCATTGCCGAGGTGAAGGACATCTCATTGGGTGGCGTGGCGTTGTACGCCAATGTGCCCTGCACGGTGGGTGCTGAGGTCGCTTTGCGGATCTCAGACAGTGCCAAACCGATCACCGCGCGCATCGCTCGTAATGGTGATGGCGTGCTCGCCCTTGTCTTCCGGCAGGACGCAGAGACTGTGCACAGCGTGCGTGCGTTCATTGAGACGCTGCCCAACGCAACACTGCTCGCTGACCAATTGGCTTTAGTGGCAGCGTAGCCCCCGCCCGCACCAGCCTCTCTTGGCAAGAGGTGACGGTGGGCCGGGCGTTACGATGAGTGCCTTTCTATCGCGGGGAGGTCAGGCCGGAGTTGATATGCCCGAACCACGACGCATCGCAACGGCCAGGACCAATGCCACCAGCCCGGCCAGCAGGGCGGAGGCACTCGAAGGCTCCGGCACCGACGCCGTGGCACAGCTGGGAAGCGGGCCGTTGATGACGTTGTTGCTCAGCGTTGCCGGGCCCACGGTAAGATTGGGCACGCCGTTGAACGCATTGCATGTCACGCTGGCAGTCACACTTGTGCTGACGTTGCGCACACCGGTCGGAAGTCCTCCGGTATGGGCAAAATCAGCCGTGCTGGTGAAAGTGTTGCCGGAAACCAGTAGAGAGTTGACCGTGTAATCAAAACCCTCAGCATCAAAGGTCACAAACGTGTCATTGCCGGTGCTGTTGTCTTGAATGATCGTGTTTCCGCTGAACACGTCCGTACCGCCATTGGAGAAATCTGCGGCATAGCTCGCTGTGCCAGTGACACCTTCATCCATGGTGGTGTTGGTGATTGCCGTGCTGGCGGCCCGGCTTTTGATGTTGCTGCCAACCAGGGTGCCGGTGACGGAGCCGCCGTTGACCGTGAGCTGCGCCAGCTGGCCGGCGTAGATAGCGTGCTCCAACCCAGCATCCGCACCCGTCGCCACACCGTTGCCGGTGAAGGTGGAGTTGTTGACTGTGACGCTTCCGGTGCCGACGACGTTTGGCGTTGCCAGAATGCCGTTCTGATTGCTGATGAACGTGCTGTTGTTGACGGTCAGATTGCCGGACTGGTAGCGGATACCGGCAGCATTGTCGCCGTTGGTGAGTGAAATGGCGGCGTTCTGGAACGACAGGTTGGTGATCGTCACGTTGTCAGCCGCACCGGCGTTGACAACGATAAAGCCCTTCAGGTTGCCGATTTCGGTGCCGCTCGTCTGCGTAAAAACCGGCGTGCTTGGCCCGACGCCCACGATGGTCAGTGCCTGGGTGATGGTCACGTATTGATCGGAATACGGCGACGCGTTGGCATAAACGTCAATCGTGTCACCAGCGGCTGCGGTGGCAACAGCGCTGGCGAGCGAGGCATATTGTTCACCGGTGCCGACCGTGAGCGTGGCCGCACTGGCTGCTGTGCTGGAAGCGATGAGTGCCGCGGAAAGCATAATGTGTGACGCGCGCATTTTGGGCCCTCGTTTTGTGGCGCGTCCTGAAATGGCCGCACACCATCGTATTCACACCGGCCCTGCCGCACTTACGCGCACGAATCGGGTCGTTTCGACAAAGATGCATTGGTGCCTACGCGGCATATAAACGCCGTTCAAGTCACCCTGGCGGCCACCGGCGATCAATTTTTCGCGTCCGCCTGAAGTCCTTCGATAAGCCCCTGATCGCATGTCGATCTGCGATAGCGACAACTGCGTGAAAATGTTGCAGCCTTCACTCCTAAGACAGTACCGCTGGCACATGGTTCAGATTGCTCAACGGCTTATCAGGCACGACCACTTCAGCATGGCACTGCGGAATAAGAAGCCGGCCGGACGCGGCCCAATAGGGGGACATCATGACTCAAATCAGGCACATGCCGACACAACCGCGCCGCCCGGGCGAGCTTGGCGTGCATTCTGTTGATCAATTCAATTTCAACGTGCCCGACCTGAAGGTGGCACAGAAATTCTATTCCGATTTTGGGCTGGATGTGCGCGAGAACGGTGAGGGGATTGACCTCTATACCTTCGGCCATGCGCATCGCTGGGGCAGCATTGGTGAGGGGCCGAGCAAGAAGCTGAGCCATGTCTCGCTTGGGGCCTATGCCGAGGACATGGAGCCATTGCGCAAGCGCATGCAGCGCGAAGGCGTGGCCCAGATCGACCCGCCGCCGGGCTTGGAGTCGAATGGCTTCTGGTTTCGCGACCCGGATGGCACCTTGCTCGAAATCCGGGTGGCAGAGAAAACCTCACCGAATGAGAAGTCGGTCGTCTCCAACCCGTCCAGCCCTGCCGGCGTGGTGGGCTCATGCGCGCGCTCGAAGGCCCCTTTTGTGCAGCCTCGCCGCCTGGCGCACATTCTGCTGTTCACCAATGACATCAGCCGCTCGATCAGCTTTTATGAGCGGGTGGTGGGGCTGCGGCTGTCGGATCGCTCCGGTGAGGGCGTGGCGTTCATGCACGGCATTCATGGCTCGGACCACCACATGATCGCGTTTGCCAAGGCGGGTGGGCCGGGGTTGCATCATCTGAGCTGGGACGTGAGCTCGATCAACGAGGTGGGGCTGGGGGCGATGCAGATGCTCGATCGCGGGCACACGCGTGGCTGGGGTTTGGGGCGGCACGTGCTGGGCTCGAACTTCTTCCACTATATTCGCGACCCGTGGGGGAGCTATGCCGAGTATTCGTCGGATATCGACTACATCCCGGTCGATCACGACTGGCCTGCCGCCGATCATCCGCCGCACGATGCGTTCTATGTGTGGGGGCCGAATCCGCCGACGGATTTTGTGCACAATTATGAGGTTGGCACCGAAGCCGCATGAACGGTCTCGATTGTGAGGTGCTGATTGCCGGCGGCGGGCCTGTGGGCTTGTCACTGGCGATTGAACTTGGCCATCGCGGTGTTTCCTGCGTGGTGGTGGAGCGCAATGAGCGGGTGGGGCAAAGCCCGCGGGCGAAGACCACCAATGTGCGCACGCGAGAGCATCTGCGGCGCTGGGGCATTGCCGATGCGTTGCGCGCGGCCTCTCCCGTGCCACCGGATTATCCGCCGAATATTGTGTTCGCCACCCGAATGAATGGCCCGGCGCTGACGCGGTTTGAGAACGCGTTCAATGGTCGTCGCGTGAAGTGCGAGCTTTACAGCGAAGAGGCGCAATGGGTGCCGCAATACACGCTGGAGGAGGTGCTGCGCGCGCATGCGGTGTCGCTGCCCGGTGTGCGCGTGATGTTCACCACGGAGCTGGCGGCGTTCACGCAGGATGAGGGCGGCGTGAGGGCGGAGCTGCGGGATCTGCCGACGGGTGCGGTGACGCCGGTTCGGGCGCGCTATCTCGTGGGCGCCGATGGTGCTCGGAGTTTTGTGCGTGAGGCGATTGGCGCGAAGCTGGAAGGCGATGGCCCGGCGCTGAAGAACATCAGCATCATATTCCGTTCGATGGATCTGATGCGGCGGCAGGTTCATGGCGATGCGCTGATGTATTGGCTGGTGAACCCGGAGGTCCCCGGCGTGGTGGGGCCGATGGATCAGCACGGGCTGTGCTATTTCATGGCAACCAAGCTGCCGGGGGACATTGATCCCGCGTCGCTGGACC
Organism: uncultured Rhodospirillales bacterium; assembly: GCA_903823665.1. Classification (GTDB taxonomy): domain Bacteria; phylum Pseudomonadota; class Alphaproteobacteria; order Acetobacterales; family Acetobacteraceae; genus CAIQQQ01. Next base: position 29,238 of record CAIJTR010000203.1, on the reverse strand, counting down.
CCGCCGATCTGGTGCGTCGCGGCACCGGGATCGCCGATTTGGAGATGGAGGTGCTGCGCATCGACCCGTGGGTGGCGCGCAGTCTGGTTGCCGATTTCTACACCAGTGGCCGCGTGTTCCTGGCGGGCGATGCCTGCCATCTGCATCCGCCGTTTGGTGGGTTTGGCATGAACATGGGCATTGGTGACGCCGTTGATCTCGGATGGAAGATCGCCGCCACGCTGCAGGGCTGGGGCGGGCCTGGGCTGCTCGCCAGCTATCAGCCGGAACGTCGGCCGGTGCATGAGCGCACGATCCGCGAGGCCAATATGAACTATGCGGCCACTGGCGGGCAGTTGGTGCTGGACGGCATTGAGGCGCAGGGACCGGCGGGCGATGCGGCGCGGTTGAAGGCGGGCGAGATGCTGCAGGCGAGCAAGTATCGGGAGTTCCACAGTCTCGGTCTGGTGCTCGGGCTACGCTATGCGGGATCGCCGGTCTTGATGGAGGATGCGGGCGAGCCGCCGGTGGAGGACACGACGGTTTATACGCCTTCCGCCTATCCCGGCTGTTTGGCCCCGCATGCATGGCTGGCGGATGGATCGTCGCTGTATGACCATTTCGGCGCGGGCTTCACGCTGCTGGCGACCAATGGGGGTGCGGCAGAGGCGGAGGCGTTCGCGCAGGAAGCTGTGCCGGTTCCGTTGAAGGTGCTGGCCCCCTCAGATGACCGGCTGCATGCGCTGTATGAGGCGCGGTTCGCGTTGATCCGCCCGGATCAGCATGTGGCGTGGCGGGGGGATGTGCTGCCGGATGATCCGCGTGCGTTGGTGGAGCTTGTGGCGGGGTTTCACTGAGCTTTTGTCGGCTGCAGGAAGCTGAGGGCTGCGAGGGTATGGACCTGGGCGATCTGCATAAGCTCGGCGAGTATGACGTGCTCATCCGGCCCGCCCATGTTGTGCGGTGTGGGGCCGTAGACGATCGTGGGCAGACCAGCGGCACGATAGAGCCTCGCATCCGAGCCGCCGACGCGCATGTTCACGGCAGGGGCTGAGCCGAGGATTTCGGTGGCGGCAGCGACACAGTGGCGGATGATCTCGGCGTTGGGGTCGGTGAAGCTCGGTTCCACGCGACGGAGGATCTTGCAGGTGATGCCTTCATGTTTGGCGAGTGTGGCCGCAAGTGCTGCCTCCGCCATCGCGGTTGTGACACCGATGGGCAGACGGATGTCGGCGGAGGAGCGGGCGCGGGCGGGCACGAGGTTGAGGGAGGTACCGCCCTCGATCCAGCCGATATTGACGGTGACACCGGCGAGCACGGCCGACTCGCCCGCTCCGCACAATGGTTCTGAGATCGGGGCGGCGGCGGCGATGGCGGAGGTGACGGCAGCGGGCGATGTGTGCGGCATATCGACGAGTTTGCACAAATCATCCAGTGCCGCGCGCAGGCGGTTGATGGCGCTGACGCCGAGATGGACATGCGCCCCGTGCGAGGGTTTGCCGGTGGCCTCGATCTCCAGCCAGAGAAAGCCCTTTTCCCCGAAGCGCAGCACCTGGGCGGAGCCTGCGTCGCCCACGATCACCGCATCTCCGACGGCGTGCGGCACCGTCTCGATCAGGTGCTGTGTTCCGAGCACGCCCATGGTTTCCTCGTCACCGGCCAGCGTCAGCACCGCCTCCCCGCACCAGAGATGGCGATGTGCCGCGAGGACGGAGAGGGCGACCATGGAGGCCGCGATGCCACCCTTCATATCGGCGGTGCCGCGGCCGTACAGGCGATTGTCGATCCGTTCTCCGGCGGGATTGGTGGTCCAGGCGGTGGCATCACCGATGGGATAGGTGTCGAGATGGCCGTTGAAGATCAGGCGCCTCCCCGGCGCGCAGCCGTGGATGCGGGCCACGACGTTGGCGACTTCTGGTGAGCCCCGATGCATCTCGATTTCAACGCCGGGGACGTGCTCGCGCAACAGCCGTGCTGCGGTTGCGGCGATGGTATTGGTGTCACCGGGCGGGTTCGGCGAGGCGGTGGCGACAAGGGCCAGCGTGATCTCGGCCAGCTGGCTCTCGCGGGTGGCGAGGTCGGTGCGGAACGCCTGCATTCAGAGTTGATCCTTGAAGATGAACGATGCGCCCACGGCGATGAAGGCGAATCCAATGGCGTGGTTCCAGCCCAGCGGCTGCTTGAGATACAACACGGAGAAGACGGCAAAGACCAGAAGCGTGATCACTTCCTGCATGGTCTTGAGCTGTGCCACCGAATAGCCGCTGGACCCGATGCGGTTGGCGGGAACAGCGAGGCAATATTCAAAGAATGCAATACCCCAACTGACGACGATGGCGAGGTAGAGCGGCTGTTGTTTGCCCTTGAGATGACCATACCACGCGAAGGTCATGAAAACGTTTGAACATACGAGCAGCAGGATGGGCAGATAGCGTTGCAGGGTGGGTGACAGCATGGTTCGGCCTCTCTGGTTGAGGGTGGAGTGTGGCACGGTTTAGATTGAAAAATTCACTGGAAATTCGATCATATTTAGGATATTTCACTATTGCATCGCCTGAATTATTTCATTTCAGAGGTTCTCATGCTCGCAATCGACACATCCCCGCTCCGTCAGGCCATTCGCGCCAACACGCGCGTGCCGGAGGCGCTGGTGCTCGATCTGGCGCGGGAGGCGCGGCTGGAGCCGGAGATGCTTGCGGCAGTGCAGGCTCGGGCGAAGGCGCTTGCCGGGTCGGTGCGCCATGCACGCAGGCGGGCGTCGGGTGTGGATGCGTTGATGCATGAGTTTTCGCTGTCGAGTGCCGAGGGCGTGGCGCTGATGTGTCTGGCGGAGGCGCTGTTGCGGGTGCCGGATGCAGCAACGCGGGACCGGTTGATTGCGGACAAGATCGGGCATGGCGATTGGTCCGCCCATGTCGGGCATTCACCGTCGATGTTCGTCAATGCGGCGTCGTGGGGGTTGTTGCTGACCGGGCGGCTGCTGCCGGAGAGTTCGGCGGAGGGGCTGGGGGCGGCGCTGACCGGGTTGTTGCGGCGTGGTGGCGCTCCGTTGGTGCGCAGGGCGGCGGATTTGGCGGTGCGGCTGCTGGGGCGGCAATTCGTGACGGGGCAGACGATTGCGGACGCACTCGGTCATGCCCCGGCGCGGGAGGCGAAGGGGTATCGTTTCTCGTACGACATGCTCGGGGAGGCTGCGATGAACGCCGCCGATGCCGACCGGTATTTCCGGCTTTATGCTGAAGCCATCAGCGCCATTGGCAAGCAGGCGGCGCGGCGTGGGGTGATCGAGGGGCCGGGCATTTCGGTGAAGCTGTCGGCTTTGCATCCGCGCTACAGCCGGGCACAGCGGGCGCGGACGCTGACCGAGTTGCTGCCGCGCGTGCGGGCGCTGCTGGAGCTGGCGCGGGCGCATGACATTGGCTTCAACATCGATGCGGAGGAAAGCGAGCGGCTGGATATCTCGCTCGATATCCTGAACGCGCTGGCGGAGGACCCGGCGTTTGCGGGGTGGAACGGCATCGGGTTTGTGGTGCAGGCGTATCAGAAGCGGGCGCGGGCGGTGATTGATTTCGTGGCTGATCTCGGCGCGCGGACAGGGCATCGGCTGATGATCCGGCTGGTGAAAGGTGCTTACTGGGACAGTGAGATCAAGGCGGCGCAGGTGGAGGGGATGGTGGATTATCCGGTGTTCACCCGCAAGGCGCACACCGATGTTTCGTATATTGCGTGCGCGCGGGCGATGCTGGCACACCCGGATGCGATCTATCCGCAATTCGCCACCCACAACGCCCTGACGATCGCCACCATCGAGGCGCTGGCAGGCAATCGGGCGTATGAGTTCCAGTGCCTGCACGGCATGGGTGAGGCGGTCTATGACGGTATTGTCGCCCCTGGTGGTCGCGCATGCCGGATTTACGCGCCGGTGGGGCCGCATGAGACGTTGCTGGCTTATCTCGTGAGGCGACTGCTGGAGAACGGGGCGAACACGTCGTTCGTGAACCAGATTGTCGATCCGAATGTGGACCTCGATCAGCTGGTGGCGGACCCGGTGGCGCGCAGCGTGGCCGATGGCGGAACGCCGAACAAGGCAACGCCTCTGCCTGCGGAGATGCTGCCAGGACGGCGCAATTCGGCGGGGCTTGATCTCGTGGATGAGCGTGTGCTGAGCACGCTATCGGAGGAGATGGCGGGGCTGCCGGAGATGGCGTTTGCGGCACCCATCACGGTGGCCCCGGTTTATGACGGTGTGAAGCGGGAGGCGTTCAATCCGGCGACGGGTGCTCTGATCGGCCGGGTGCAGGACGCGACGTTGGTGATGGCGGAGCAGGCGGTGGCGGATGCCAAATGGCGTGTACCGGTGGCCGAGCGGGCGGCGCTGCTCGATGCCTGGGCCGATGCGCTGGAGGCCCATCAGGCGGCGTTGATGTCACTCGCCGTGCGGGAGGCGGGCAAGACGCTGGGCAATGCCGTGGGGGAGCTGCGCGAGGCGGTGGATTTCTGCCGGTTCTATGCGGCGACGGCGCGGGCGGATTTGTCAGACGCACTCAATCCCATCGGCCCGGTGGTGTGCATCAGCCCGTGGAACTTTCCGCTGGCGATTTTTGTGGGGCAGATTGCAGCGGCGTTGGCTTCGGGCAATCCGGTGCTGGCCAAGCCTGCTGAGCAGACGCCGCTGATGGCGTATATGGCGGTTAAGCTGGCGCATGAGGCTGGTATTCCTCGTGCGGCGTTGCAGTTTCTGCCGGGGCCGGGTGAGAGCATTGGGGCGGCGCTGGTGGGGGATCGCCGGATCGCGGGGGTGATGTTCACCGGCTCCACCGCCGTGGCGCGGCTGATCAATCAGACGCTGGCGCAGCGGGCGGACAATCCGGTGCTGATCGCGGAGACCGGTGGGCTGAACGCCATGATTGTGGACAGCACGGCGCAGCCGGAGCAGGTGGTGACGGATGTGCTCGCCTCCGCCTTCGACAGTGCCGGTCAGCGTTGTTCGGCGCTGCGCATTTTGTGTGTGCAGGCGGAGATTGCCGATCATGTGCTGGCGATGTTGAAGGGCGCCATGGCGGAGCTGCGGCTGGGTGATCCGGCGGAGCTTGCCACTGATATCGGCCCGGTGATCGATGTCGGCGCGAAGGCGATGCTGCTGGCCTATCTGCGCGAACATGGAGCGACGCCGGGTGCGGTGCCGCCGGTGGGGCATTTCGTGGCCCCCGCGGTGCTAGAGATTTCACTCGATGCGCTGCCGAAGGCGGAAATATTCGGGCCGGTGCTGCATGTGGTGCGCTGGCAGGAAGGGATGTTGCCTGCGCTGATCGATCGGTTGAATGGCCTCGGCTATGGGCTGACGCACGGCATTCATTCGCGGATCGATGACACGATTGATCTGATCACCAATCGCATCCATGCAGGCAACATCTACGTCAATCGCAACATCGTGGGTGCCGTGGTGGGCGTGCAGCCGTTTGGCGGTGAGGGGTTGTCTGGCACCGGGCCGAAAGCGGGCGGACCGCTGATTTTGCACCGGCTCGTGCGGGGGAGCAGGCCTGCCACGCCCGCGCTGACCACGCTTCCTGGCCCGACCGGGGAGCGCAACACGTTGGCGATGCTGCCGCGCGGGGCGGTGTTCTGTGATGCGGCAACACCGGAGGAGCGGGCGCGTCAGGAGGAAGCCGTGCGGGCAGCCGGGTGTTCGGTGGCGGCGGAAACGGCGCGGCCGGATGTGGTGCTGAGCGACGCGACAGGGGCCTCGCTCGCCTCGTTGTGTCAGCGAATGGCGGCGATGGACGGGCCGATCGTTCCGGTTGTGACGCCGGATGAGCACGGCTATCCCGTTTGGCGGTTGCTGCACGAGCGGTGTGTGAGCACCAACACGGCGGCGGCGGGGGGCAATGCGGAGCTGATGGGGTCAGTCGTTTGAAGGCGCTGGATGCCATCGATATCGCCATCCTCGACGCGTTGCAGGCGGATGGGCGGATGGCCGTCTCGGCCTTGGCCAAGCAGGTGGGGCTGAGCGGCACCGCCTGCACGGAGCGGGTGCGCAATCTGGAGGCATCTGGCGTCATCACCGGCTACACCGCCATCGTGTCTGGCCCGTCGGTCGGGCTGGGGCTGGTGGCGTTCATCGAGGTGTCGCTGGACCGTATTTCGCGCGAGAGCTTTGAGCAGTTTCGCGCGGCGGTGGCGGGCATTGCCGAGATTGAGGAATGCCATATGGTGGCTGGCGGGTTCGATTATCTGCTGAAGGTGCGGGTGCCCGATATGGCCGCGTATCGGCGGTTTTTGGGCGACGCGCTGGCCTCGGTGCCGGGCATTCGGCAGACGCATTCCTATCCGGTGATGGAGGAGGTGAAGGTGGGTTTGCAGATCAGTTTGGGACATCTCGTCTCCGCATGACCGAAACTCCCACCCGCCGCGACCTGCTGAACCAGATCGGTGCCATCGCCGGAGGGTCGGCGGTGTATTTGGCGATGACCAGCATGGGGTTTGCGGCGGAGTCGGATTACGCCGGGCCGGTCAAGCTGGAGGGCGATCCGAAGGGCGCTTCTGTGCTCATTCTCGGCGCGGGCGTAGCGGGGATGGCGGCGGCGTTGGAGCTGCGCAAGGCTGGCTACAAGGTGCAAGTGCTCGACTACAACTCCCGCGCAGGTGGGCGGACATGGACGATCCGGGGTGGCGACACCTACACCGAACTGGGTGGCGAGACGCAGCATTGCCGGTTTGCCGAGGGGCTGTACATCAATCCCGGGCCGTGGCGTATTCCGTATCATCACAAGGGCATGCTGGATTACTGCAAGCGCCTCGGCGTGGCGCTGGAGCCGTTTATTCAGGTCAATCACAACGCCTATCTGCACAGCAAGAACGCCTATGACGGCAAGCCGCAGCGGTATCGGGAAGTGCAGGCGGATTATCACGGCACGGTGGCGGAGCTGCTGGCCAAGGCGGTGAATGCGGACAAGCTCGATGATGCCGTCTCGAAGGATGATCGCGAACGGCTGCTGCTCTCCCTGCGGAGCTTTGGCGCGTTGGGGGTGGATGGCCGCTATCGCACGGGCGAATATGCCAGCAGCAGGCGTGGCTATGCGAAGCCGCCGGGCGGTGGGCTTTCGGCGGAACCGGAATCGTCGGTGATTTCGTCGTCGTCGGATGTGTTGAAATCCGGCCTGTGGCGGGCGCTCGCGGTGGCGCTGGATTATGATTACCAAACCACACTGTTCCAGCCGGTGGGCGGGATGGATATGATCGCGCGTGCGTTTGCGCGGGAGGTTGGTGATCTCATCCGGCTGAACAGCAAGGTGACGGCGATCCGGCAGGATGAGACGGGGGTGACTGCCAGCTGGTGCCATACGGTGACGGGGGAGATGGGGCAGTCTCGCGCGGATTATTGCCTCTGCACCATTCCGCTTTCGATCCTGAGTCAGATCGAGATGAATGTGGGTCCGAAGCTGGCGGACGCGATTGGCGCTGTGCCGTACGCGCCAGGCATGAAAATCGGGCTACAGTTCAAGCGGCGGTTCTGGGAGCAGGACGAGGCGATTTATGGTGGGATCAGCTACACCGATCTGCCGATTTCAACGATTGGGTATCCGGCGACGGATTACTTCAAGGATGGGCCCGGCGTGCTGCTGGGGGCGTATCCGTTTGGGCCGTATGCGTATGAGTTTACGGCGATGACGCCTGCGGAGCGGATTGCGAAAGCGGTTGAGTTCGGGGCTGTGATCCATCCGCAATATCGCAGCGAGTTCGAGCATGGCGTCGCCGTGGGGTGGCATCGTGTGCCGTGGTCGATGGGATGTTACGGCCAGTGGTCGAGCGAGGCGCGGGCCAAGCATTACCGGAATTTGTGCGCGATGGATGGGCGCATTCTGCTGGCGGGGGAGCATGCGTCGTATATTCCGGCTTGGCAGGAAGGGGCGTTGTTGTCGTCACTTGATGCCATTGGGCGGCTGCATCAGCGGGTGATGGCGCGATGAGGTGGCTTTTCGTTCTTTTGCTTTGGTCGGCTCCGGCGTTGGCGGATGATGACGGCGTGTTTGGCAGCCCGTTCCGGTTCACGGAGACAAGTGGGGCGTCGATCTATACCCATGTCTGCGCGGGCTGCCATATGCCGGATGGGCGTGGTGCCGTGGGGGCTGCGGCTTATCCGTCGCTTGCCGATGACGCGCGGCTGGCGGCCGTGGGGTATCCAATCGGTGTGGTGCTACGCGGGCAGCGGGCGATGCCGCCATTTGGGCGGACGCTGTCGGACTCGCAGGTGGCCGATGTCGTTGATTACATTCGCACGCATTTTGGAAATAATTATGCGCCGCCACCCACCGAGACGGAGATCCGCACGGCGCGTTAACGCTGACTTTACCGGCGCGTGAGATGCTCCTGGCATGGACCAAAACGTTCTCTCCAGCCCCGATGCTTTGAAACGAGCCCGCACGCTGGCTGCGATGGGTGTGGATGAGGCGGCGAAGGCAGCCTATCTCGAAATTTTACGGTCCGACCCCACGCATTTCGACGCGCTGACCGAGTTGGCGGCGTTGGCGCAGGCGAGTGGGCATCGATCGGCTGCACGTTCGGCGTTTATGCAGGCCGCACAGCATCATCCGCGGCAGCCTCTTGGCCGGGTCAATCTCGGCAATGCGCTGGCCGATGATGGGGAGTGTGCGGCGGCGCGTGCGCATTATCAGGCGGCGCTGGATGTGGCTCCGGATTACGCGCCGGCGCATCAAGGCATGGCGCGTGTGCTGGCGGAGTTTGGCGATCCGGCGGAGGAGCATTGGCGGCGAGGCTTTATGGGCCATTCCGTCCACAAGCGGCGGTATCGCGGCGCGGGTGTGGGCGTGCCGCTGCTCCTGCTTGGCTCGGCGCGCGGCGGCAACGTGGTGACGCAGAACTGGATTGATGACCGTGTGTTCGCGGTAACGGCCGTTTATGCGGATTTCCACGACACTGCGCAGATGCTGCCGGAGCATCGGCTGGTGGTGAATGCCATCGGTGATGCGGAATTGTGTGGGGAGGCGCTGGAGCGCGCTCGGGTGATATTGGCCTCCACCAGCGCTCCGGTCATCAACGCGCCGGAGGCTGTGCTGAACACGTCACGAGACGCGAATGCGGCACGTCTGGCGGGGATTGAGGGCGTGTTGGCTCCGGTGACTGAACGCACCACGCAGGCGGCTCTGCGGGCCTCGTGGAGTTTGGATTTTCCATTGTTGCTGCGGACGCCAGGATTTCACACCGGGCGGCATTTTCTGCGGGTGACTGACCGGGACGGGCTGGAGGCGGCGTTAGACTGCCTGCCGGGCGGGGATGTGCTGGCAATTGAGTATCTAGACGCACGGGGCATGGATGGCCTGTGGCGGAAGTATCGGGTGATGTGCATCGATGGCGCGCTGTATCCGCTGCATCTGGCGATCTCGGCCGATTGGAAGGTGCATTATTTTACTTCGGCGATGGCGGACAGCCCCGAGCACAGGGCGGAGGAGCGGCGGTTTTTGGAGGATATGCCGGGCGTGCTGGGCGCCGTGGCGATGCAGGCGCTGGCGCACATCGCGGCGACGATGGGCCTGGATTATGGCGGGATTGATTTCGCGTTGACGCCTGATGGCCGTGTGATGGTGTTTGAGGCCAACGCCACCATGGTGATCAATGCCGCCGATTGCGCGCCGATTTGGGAGTATCGCAGAGCACCACTGGCGCATGCGCAGATGGCGGCGCGATGGATGCTGCTCAAGCGCATTGGTGAAGTTGCGAGATAATTTACGCTTTGTCACGGGCCCGCGCGGGGGTGTTCTGATAGTTTGCATGGTCAAGATTTCCCGCGCTTCCACACCAGGGTCCCCGATCATGCAAAAATCCACACTGCTTACATCCAGCCTGATCGCTACCGTCTTTCTTGCCGGTGCCGTGGTGGCACAGCAGCAAGCGGCAGCGCAGGTTCCGGCTCCTCCGCCACCGCCCATGGCCGATGCGCCGCATGAAGGCATGCCGCCGATGCATCCTCAAGAGGGCATGAGAGGCATGATGCGCGGCATGATGCAGGACGGCGAGCACGGCATGATGCGCGGAGGTGAGCATGGCGCGATGATGGAGCATCGCGGCCCGATGGGTGGCCTGCCCGCGATGGGTCTGATCTTTGACGCCAAGGACAAGAACCTTTCGGCGGCGGATGTTCAGGTGATCGCCCAGGCGATGCTGCTGCGGCGTGGCAACCATGATTGGAAGGTGGCCAATGTTGTCGTGAACGACGACAAAACCATTGGATTTGTCTTCACCACAGCAGAAGGCGGGGTGATTGCCAAGTTCTCGGTGGACCCGCATAGCGGTCGGATGCAGCGGGCAGGGTGATCACGCCTCCGGCGGTGGTGCGTCCGTCGGGCGTTCCGTTCGCAGCACGTCGATAGGGACGAGCGTGCCGTCGCGTTCGAAGTGCCAGAATGTCCAGCCATTGCAGGATGGCGCGTTCTGCACTTCGGCCCCGATTTTGTGGATGGACCCCTGGGATTGGCCGGATTTGATGGAGCCATCGGCCACGACCACGGCCTGCACGCGGCGCATGCGGTCGAACAGGATGGTGCCGGCGGGGAGTGCTCCGCTTTCAACGAAGCTGCCGAAGGGGATGCGCACCGCCTCGCGCTTGGTGGGGGTGGTGGTGACGCCGTCGTCGCTAACCGGCCGCACACGCCGCACGCGGCCGAGAGCGGCCTCTACGTAGGCTGGGTGGCGCTCAATACCGATGTAGTGGCGGGACAGGCGGCGGGCGACGGCGGCTGACGTGCCGGTGCCGAGGAACGGGTCAAGCACGATGTCACCCTGCTGGGTGCTGGCGAGCAGAATGCGGTGCAGCAGCGCCTCGGGCTTCTGCGTGGGGTGCAATTTGAGGCCATGTTCGTTGCGCAGGCGCTCGGCCCCGGTGCAAAGTGGGATGAACCAGTCACTGCGCATCTGCTGGTCGTCGTTCAGCGACTTCATGGCCTGGTAGTTGAATTTGTAGCGGCTGTCCTGGCCGCGCGCCGCCCAGATCAGCGTCTCGTGGGCGTTGGTGAAACGGCGACCTCGGAAATTCGGCATTGGGTTGGATTTGCGCCAGATCACATCGTTCAGAATCCAGAAGCCGAGTTCCTGCAGGATGGCCCCGATTCGGAAGATGTTGTGATAGCTGCCGATGACCCACATCGTGCCGTCCTTGCGGAGCACGCGGCGGCATTCTTCCAGCCATTCGCGGGTGAAGGCGTCATAGGCGGCGAAATCAGTGAAGCGGTCCCAGTCATCGTCCACGCCGTCGACAAGGCTGTCATCGGGCCTGCGGAGTTCGCCACGGAGCTGTAGATTGTAGGGCGGGTCGGCAAAGACACAGTGGACGGACGCCGTGGGCAGCATGCGCAGCATCCGCACGGCATCGCCGAGCAGAATCTGGTCGAGCGGCAATTCGCGGATGATCTCCACGGGCGATGAACACTCCGATGCGCTGAGGGATGGTGACGAACCTTGTCAGGCCACGTCAACCGTCACCGCGTCAATCTCGTCCGCAGGAAAAAGCAAAACGGGCGAGGAGCATGGCCCCTCGCCCGTTGCACAATCGCGAAACGAAGTTTGTATCAGGCGGCGCGCAGGGCCGACGGCAGCTGCGCGATGGCCGTGTCGATGATGGCGGACTTACCGTCTGTGCTCATCGTTTCGGTGATGATGCTGCGAGCGGCTTGGGCGGAGATGTCAGCGGCGGTTTTGCGGACCTCGTCCACCGCGGCCTTTTCTGCCGCTGAGATACGGTCCATCGCCATTTTCTCACGGCGCTGGGCGGCGTGTTCGGCCTCGGTGACCGCGAGGGCGGCGAGGCGGGTGGCCTCACGCTTGGCACCTTCGATCAGGGCAGCAGCTTCAGCCACAGCCGCTTCGCGGCGCTTGTTGGCGTCGGCCAGCATGGCCTCGGCCTCGGTGCGAAGGCGGCTGGCTTCGGCGATCTCGGCCTTGATGGTCTCGGCGCGCTTGTCGAGCATCGCGGCGATGAAGCCCCAGATCTTCTTGCCGAACAGCACGAAGAAAATAACGAACGCAATCGCGACCCAGCTGCGTGGATCGGCGAAGAAGCTCTCATGCTCTTCCATGGAAGCGTTCCTTAAGCGGCGCGAGCGGCGAGCGCCCGGCCGACGGCGTGTTCAACGGTTGCCGGCTCCGGCGCGAAGCCGCACAGACGGCCAACCAACTCGGCGGTGGTCGTCAATGCCACATCATGCAGTGCTCCCACTGAAGCGGCGCGGGCGGCGTTGATGCGCTTTTCGGCGTCGGCCAGCTGCGCCTCAAGCTTGGCGTTGGCTTCAGCGGCCTGGGCCGCAGCGGTGGCCTTGGCGGCGTCAACGGCGGTGCTGACAGAGGATTGAGCCTCTGCCTGCGCCGTTTTCGTTGCTGCCACCAACTCCGCCACTGCGGCATCGGCGTGCGATTTGGCCTGTTTTGCGGCGTCCAGGTCAGCAGCGATCTTCGAGGCCCGCATATCCAGAACTTCGCTGACCTTGGGGAGTGCCCAGCGGTCAAGCAGAAGGTAGAGCGCGAAGAAGATGATCGCGAGCCAGACGACCTGGGCCAGCGTGAGCGGATTGGCGAAGTTGAGCTGAGGCATACCCTTCTCAGCGGCATGCGCCGCAGAGGAGAGCATCATCAACCCAACCGGAGCAATCGCTGCCCTGCTGACCGCTTTGAAACGACGCATCATCGGCCGTCCTGGTCTCAGGTGAACAGGATGAGGAATGCGATCAGCAGCGCGAAGAGCGCCACAGCTTCCGTCAGCGCGAAGCCGAGAATGCCGAGGCCGAACACCTGGTCGCGAGCGGACGGGTTGCGAGCAACGCTGGTCACGAGAGCAGCGAAGATGTTGCCAATGCCGATGCCGACGCCGGCAAGGGCGATCACAGCGATACCGGCACCGATGGCCTTGGCGGCGAGCACGTCCATATTGGTCAGTCCTTCTTTGAGTTCACAAACAGAGAGAGGCGAAAGTCTGCGGCGTTCAGTGCAAGTGCACCGCGTCGTGCAGGTAGATGCAGGTCAGGATGGCGAAGACGTAGGCCTGCAGGAAGGCGACAAGCAACTCGAAGCCCATCAGTACCACGTTCAGGGCGAGCGGCCCGGCGGCACCGATGACACCGAAAGTGCCGGCGGCGGCGAGCATGACGATGAAGGAGGCAAACACCTCGAACATCACGTGGCCGGCCACCATGTTGGCGAACAGACGGATCGAGAGGCTGACCGGACGCGAGAGGTAGGAGATGACCTCAACCGGGATGATCAGCGGGGCCAGCAGCTTCGGAGCGCCGTCCGGAAAGAAATACGTGAAGAAGTGCAGGCCATGGATGCGAAGGGCGACCACCGTGGTCAGCACGATCACCACCAGCGCCAGCGAGAAAGTGACGGCGATGTGGCTGGTATAGGTGAAGGAGAACGGCAGCAGGCCGAGCAGGTTGCCGAACAGCACGAAGAAGAACAGCGTGAACACGAAGGGGAAGAAGCGCTTGCCCTCGTGGCCGATCTGATCAGTGCACATGCCCATCACGCCATCATAAGCGATTTCGGCCAGCGCCTGCAGGCGTCCGGGCACCATCGCTTTCGGCTTCATGCCGTAATAGAGCAGTGCCAGGATCAATCCGGCGGCGATCAGCATCATCAGGTTGGACTGGCTGAAATTCACGCTGGCACCAAGCGGGCCGAGCGAGGAAGTCAGTTTGAACTGACCGAGTGCGTCGATGGAGGGTTCGCCAGCCGCCAAGATCGCCGTCCTTTACAACAGGCAGGGCATTGCCGCCCGCCTCGTTCAGCCTTTCGGCTTCATCATTCGCCACACGTTGGCAATGCCAGCGGCACCGCCGAGAAACACGAACACCACCAAAAACAACGGTGATGTGTGCAGCCAACGATCAAGATACCAGCCAATGCCGACACCCACGATCATCGACGCCACCAACTCCACACCGACACGAGCGCCAACCCCCATTGCTGAGGGCTGTGTGTCGCCATCCGCCGGAGCGGGTGGTGTGGGGTCCATCCCCTGCTTTTTCCTTGCCGCTTCCAGCCGCTGCGCGAACGCATCGCCCGAAGGGTTCGGATCACCCTGTAAGGGTTCGGTCATGTTACCTTCATTCGCGCCTGACGTGGACAAGCAAGCCTTGCCAGAACGCGACGGCTTGCTAGCCTTGCGGGCACGGTGTGTCAAGAATGCCGCGGCGCCGCAACGGCTCGTGCATAACCCCGGGGATCACAAGGAAATCAGCCATGAGCCGTCTATTGCACCGCACTTTGCATGAAGCACCGCATATGGCTGTGGGTGGCCAGGGAATGTTCATCCGAATGGCGGATGGACGGCAGATTCTGGATGGCTCCGGTGGGGCCGCGGTGTCGTGCCTGGGGCACGGCAACGCTCGGGTGGCAGAGGCTGTGGCGGCGCAGATGGCGCAGGTTTCCTATGTTCACACCGGGTTGTTCACCAATGCGGCGGCGGAGGAACTAGCGGAGATGGTGCTGGGGGATAACCCCGGTGGGCTTTCGCATGCTTATTTCTGCTCGTCCGGCTCGGAGGGCATGGAGGCTGCGATCAAATTGGCGCGACAATATTTTATTGAGGTGGGGCAGCCGCAGCGGACGCGGTTTATTGCGCGACGGGCGAGCTATCACGGCAACACGCTTGGGGCGCTGTCTGCAGGGGGCAACGCGATGCGACGCGCGCCTTATGCGGAATTGCTGTCGCCGGCATTCAGCCATGTGAGCCCTTGCTTCGCTTACCGCTTCCAGGCGGAGGGGGAGAGCGACGCGGAATATGTGCGGCGGCTGGCGGATGAATTGGAGGCGGAGTTCCAGCGCCTGGGGCCGCAGAACGTGGCGGCGTTCTGTGCCGAGCCGGTGGTGGGGGCGACGACCGGATGTGTGACGGCGCTGCCGGGTTATTTCCCGGCGATGCGCGCCGTGTGCGACCGGCATGGCGCGTTGCTCATTCTTGATGAGGTGATGTGCGGCATGGGGCGCACCGGAACCATGCATGCCTGGGAGCAGGAGGGTGTGACGCCGGATATTCAGGTGGTGGCGAAGGGGCTGGGCGGTGGGTATCAGCCGATTGGCGGGATTTTGATTTCCGGACGGGTCATTGATGCGTTCCGCGCTGGTTCCGGTGCGTTCATGCATGGCCATACCTATCAGGCGCACCCGGTGGCATGTGCGGCGGCGCTGGCGGTGCAGAAGGTGATCCGCGATGACGATCTGCTGGCCAATGTGCGGGCGACGGGGGTGCATCTGACCGACTGCTTGACGGAGCGGTTCGGCAATCATGCCCATGTGGGTGACATTCGGGGGCGCGGGCTGTTTCAGGCGATTGAGCTGGTGGCCGATCGTGCCAGCAAGACGCCGTTTGATCCCTCGCGCAAGTTGGCGGAGCGGGTGAAGCAATCGGCCTATGAGCATGGCGTGGCCGTCTATCCGATGGGTGGGACGATTGACGGCAAGCTCGGCGATCATGTGGTGATTGCACCGGCCTATATCGCGCAGAAGGGCGATATTGAGATGATCGTGGAGCGGCTAGGGGCGGCGGTGGACGCGGTGCTGGCGGAGCGTGTTGCCGGTTAGGGCTGACCGGATCGGCTGCGGAGATGGTAGATATTTTGCCCCGTGGGTATGGCCTGTGATGCTTCGGTCAGGTTTTTGTGATCATTTCCGGACTTGAGCAGGGTTTCGACCTGATGGATGAAGGCTTTGCCCTCGAACGGCTTGTTCAGCACCAGCACGCGCCCTTTGAGGCGTTAGATGCCGGTGACGAGGTCGAAGCCGGTGATCAGCAGGGTCGGCATGTCCGGATATTTTACGAGGGCCTGCTCGATCAGTTCTGTGCCGGAAATGCCGGGCATGGATTGATCGGTGACGAGCAGGTCGAAGGCGGGCTCGTTTTGCAACGCCACCAGGGCATGCTCGCCTGATTCCCGCACGACGGTCTCGTAACCGGACCGGCGGAGGAACAGCGACAAGGTTTGGCGGACGGATGCGTCGTCATCAACGAGCAGGACGCGCGAGGCTTTCGGCGGCGTTGATGAGATCTCGTACGGCGGCGACAGCTTGCTGGCAGGGCGAGCCTTGGCGTTCGGCAGCCAGATGGTGACGGTGGTGCCTATGCCGACAGAGCTTTCCAGCGTGGTGTCTCCGCCACTTTGCCGGGCGAAGCCTTGCACCATGGACAGGCCAAGACCGGTGCCTTTGCCAATTTGCTTGGTGCTGAAGAAGGGCTCGAACACCCGCGCGAGATGCTCGGGGGAAATGCCGTTGCCCTCGTCTTCAAAGATGAAGCGGGTGTAGTGGCCAGGGGTGACGTCGGCTGCTGCGGCCTCGTCCGGGCTGGCCGGGGAGATCCGTAAACGCAGCGATTTGCCCTTCGGCGTGGCGTCGCGGGCGTTCAGCGCGAGATTGAGGATGCAATTGTTGAGCTGGCCGGGATCGACGAGAACCGGACCGGCGTCCTCGGACACCTCGACAAAAAATTGGTGATCGCGGCCGATTGCTGACCGAACGAGCCCTTCGATTTGTGGTGCGGCTGTTTTGAGGTGCAGCAAAACTGGGTCCAGCCGTTGTTTGCGCGAGAAGGCGAGCAGTTGGTGGACCAGGGATGCGGCCTGGTTTGCCGCCCTGGTGGCAATTCCCAGCGCATCCTTGCCATCTTTGTCGATGGCGGGCTGGTCCTGCACCATTTCCAGCGAGCCGACGATGGCCTGGAGCAGATTGTTGAAATCGTGCGCGATGCCGGCGGTGAGTTCTCCGACTGCTTCCAAGCGATGGGCGTGGCGCAGCTTGTCTTGCAGGCGTCTTTGTTCGGTCATGTTGCGGGCAACGCCGATGAGGCGGCGAATTTCACCGTTGCTGGCGAAAACCGGGCATGTCAGCGCATCCCAATGCTCGGTTTCGCCGCCTTTGCCCGGAGAGGTGAACTGATAGTGGATTGGCACGCGCAAACGGGTTGTTTCTTGCCAACCGCTTTCGATCTGCTGCGACATGGGCCCTGGCAGGCATTCAGCGGGCGTGCGGTTGACGACATCGTCGCCTTTCAGCCCGGTCATTTGCTCCCAAACCGGATTGACGGCCTCATAGATGAAGTCCCCTTTGCCAGTGGCCCGTGCGACCATCATCGAATCAGCTGTGTTGGTGAAAAGTGCGGTATGGCGTGCCAGCGATTCCGCCAAGAGCTCGGTTGCGTGTTCCGCGCCTGCTTGCGCTTCGCGGGCATCACGTTCGGTGCGCCGGCGCTGGTCGATTTCCCGCTCAAGGCTTTTGGTCAGGTAAAAATAGAGCATTGCCAGAATGACGAGTGCCGCCGTCATGAGTTCGGCGCGTCTGACCCATGCGGCGTAGATGTCTTCTGTTGAGAACCCGACTGCGATCACGAGAGGGTAGTCCGGGAACTCACGATAGCTGAACAGGCGCTCGACACCGTCCCATTTCGCGACGCCGTCCACGAATGTGCCGGTTGGTGATGCGCGGAAATGCGACATCACGCCGCCTTTGCTCATGTCCTTTCCGATGTCTGCATCATCGCTTGGATAACGCATGATAACGTGGCCGTCAGTATTCAGAACGACAATGGCGGCGCGATTCTTGAGTGCGAGCTTGGCAAAGATTGCCTTTAGCTCCACCAGATCGAGTGCTGACGCCGCGATGCCGCCGAAAGATCCATCTGGTCTTGTGATGCGGCGTGAGAATATCTCGATTGGGTGCCCAGTTGTGGCGTCCCTCATTGGGCCAGACAAAACGAACCCTAAATCTTTATGGTTTTTATGTGCCTGAAAATATTCCGTATTTGCATAATCAAGTTTTTCTAATATTGAATTTTCTGTATGGTAAGTTACTTTTCCATCAGTGTCCGTTATAATGAATCCCGAAAATCCAATAATTGCTTCTGCGCTACTGAACAATACTGCCTGTTGTGACTCGTGAGGCATTGAGTTGATATCATCAATGTTCATACCGCGCGCGGCAGCCTGGAGCGACAGGTCGAGGCTTGCCAAAGCGCGATCGAGCGTTTGCCCGACGGCAATGGTGATGTTGGTGGATTGTTGCGTTGCCCCTTCGGTGATCGCTTTGCGTGAATCGTCGAGCGACCATGTGTTGAGGCCCAGCGTAAGGATGATCAGAAACGCGGCGCCGCGCGTTTTGATCCAGGCCCATCTCGGTGGCCGCGTATGGTCAGCTGTGCTTTGAGAGCTTGACACTCTGGGATCCGCCATCTGTTCGCTACTTGTTTTAGGCCACGATGGCGTTCCAGCATGGAGCGAGCGCAGGATTATTACTCAACGATATGATAGTATTTTGTTAATATAAAAATGTGTGAATTAACATCTCAATACTAATATGGCTGCGGCGGATTGTTGCTTCGGACTTTAAGGTTCCAGAGCAGCACACTTTCTCGTGATCGTTCTCGTGTCAGGGGCGAAGGCGGTAGACGTTCTGATTGCCGGCGGTGGCCGGAGCCGCCTCACTTGAGCTTTTGTGATCGGCTTCAGTCTCCAGCAAAGCTGCGACCTGCCGGACGAAGCTGCGGCCATCGAATGGTTTGTTCATCACTGTGACGCGCCCTTTGAGGCGTTCGATGCCGCTGACACGGTCAAAGCCGGTGATGAGCATGGTGGGAAGGTTGGGCTGCAGCAAAGTGGCCTGCTCGATCAGCTCGGTGCCGGACATGCTGGGCATGGATTGATCGGTCACCAGCAGGTTGAATTTGGGCTCCTGCCGCAAAAGGGTCAGCGCCTCCTCAGCGGATGCGACCCCCACGGCGTCATAGCCGGCCCGGCGGAGGAACATGCACAGCGGCTCGCGAACGGAGGTGGAGTCATCAACCAAAAGAACGCGGAGCATTCGCACGGTATCCTTGGGAGGGGTTTCAGCGGCAGTCAGTGTGCGCATTGCATGAATTGCGGCACAAGGGAGCCAAAAAGTGACCGAGGTGCCGATGCCCAATGTGCTTTCCAGGGTAACGTCACCCCCACTTTGGCGGGCAAAGCCCTGCACCATGGGCAGGCCTAGTCCTGTGCCCTTGCCGATTTCCTTGGTGGTAAAGAATGGCTCGAACACGCGGCTTTGCAACTTCGGCGGGATGCCCTTGCCCTCGTCTGTCAAGGTGAAACAGGTGTAGCGGCCCGGTGTGACCCCGGCGGCCGACGCCTGCTCTGGCCCTGCTGCGGTGATGTGCAGATGCACAGTGCCGCCATTCGGCGTGGCATCGCGGGCGTTCATGGTGAGATTGACGAGGCTTTGGCTCAGTTGGTCCTGATCGACCATCACCGGCCATGCATCATCTGCCACGTGGACCTCAAGCGTGTGCTCACCCCCGAGCGCTGCGCGCATGATGGTGGCGAATTGGACTGAGGCGGACTTGGGATGCAGCAGTGTTGGGTCCAGCCGCTGCTTGCGGGAAAAGGCGAGCAGGGACCGGACCAGGGAGGCCCCCTGTTTTGCCGCGTCGTCGGCAATGCCGATGGTGAGGCGGTCTTCCTCGTCGAGCCCCTGGCGGTCGCCCAGCAGTTCCAGCGAGGCCATGATGGCCTGGAGCAGATTGTTGAAATCATGCGCGATTCCAGCAGTAAGCTCGCTGACGGCTTCCATGCGGTGGGCTTCGCGAAGCTTCTCTTGCAGCCGTTTTTGTGCGGTCACGTCGCGTGAGACGCCTATGAGGCGGAAAATTTTGCCGTCTTTAGAGAACACTGGGCACACGATGGATTCCCAATGCGTTGGTTCGTTGCCCTTCCAATTGGCACTGTAGGATTGATGCGCTGGCCGCCAGGTTCGCGATGCCTCAAGCCAAGCGGGCTCAACCTTGTCCGCAATTTGCTTTGGCAGGCATTCCCGGATTGTGCGACCGATGACGTTGGCACCGTTTAACCCGGTCAGGCGTTCCCAAACCGGATTGACTGCGTCATAGACGTGTTCGCCGGATGCGTTGACGCGTATGATCACCATTGAATCGGTGGTGTTTTCGAACAGTGCATCGCGTTTGGCCAGCGCTTCGGCCATATCCTTGGTGAGTTGTTCCGCCTCCGCCTGCGTGGCTCTGGCCTCCCCCTCGGCACGACTGCGCTGCCGGATTTCGTGCTCGAGGCTGCGGCTGAGATACAGATAGAGCGACACCATCACCGTCAGCACGCCGCCCATGATCCAAGCGCGATGAACCCAACTTGCGTAGATGTCGTCCGTTGCTAATCCAACAGAGACGACAAGCGGCAGATTGGCGACCTGCCGGTAGTTGAACAAACGGCGAATGCCGTCGAGCCGGGCGGGGGAGTCAAAGCTGCCGGAAGGTTTGGTTGCGAAATGGGTGAAGATCTCCCCGCCACTGAGATCGCGGCCATTGACGCCGAGGGACATTGGGTGGCGCGCAATCAGGTGCGCTTCAGTGCTGGCGAGCATGGAAATGCCGCGCTTATCGAGATCCAATTCTGTAAATATGTCCTCAAAATATTTAACCCCAATGGCTGTGATGGCCATGCCGCCAAATGACCCGTCCGGCTTGTTGATGCGGCGCGTCAGGACCACCACCATCGTGTCACCGGTCATGCTTGGAAGCGGGCCGCTGATCCTCAACCCTTCATCGGTGCTATTTTTGTGACCCTGAAAGGTCGCCTGCTTGGAAAAATCCTGAATGGCCGGTGAGGCGTTGCGCGACCGATGAATGACACGGCCTGTTTCATCGGTGATAAGGATACCGCGAAAATTATTGGCCAATATGCCGCCGTCGAACAGTATGGCGTCTTGCACGTTCGGGGGCATTGCTTCGAGGCCGTCGATCTTCATGCCGCTTACGGCTGCCTGCAGTGACAGGTCGAGTGTGGTCACTGTGCGTTCGATGGTGTTGCTGATGGTGATGGTGAGGTTGCTGGCCTGCTGCTCCGCCTCACGGCGAATGGACTCGCGAGCATCATAGAGCGACCAGACGGTGACGCCGACGGTGATCGCTACCATCGTCACCGCCACACGGGTTTTGAAGAATATCCAGCGCGACAGGGGGGGCGGCACCGGAGGGCCGACAGAACTTGACACCAAATTATCCGTCAAAACGTTGCGTCACGCTTTTTGTGCGTTTTACACAATCTCACGTAAGGATATTACTTAACGGTTTAGATCGCGCTGGGCTCTTAAAAAAGCTGTGATCAGCCGAAATTTTTTAATTCTACTCCCGTTCCAGCGTCTCGATCTGCGCTTCGGTGAAGCCAAAATGATGTGCAATTTCATGAATTATAACATTACATACTATGGCTTTTAGGTCGTCACCGGTTTCTATCCATTCAAGCAGGATGGCCTGGCGATAGAGCGTGATCATGTCCGGCGGGCGGGCCACGTCCATCACGCTGCGCTCGCCTATGGGGATGCCGGCGTAGAGGCCGGTGAGGTCGTATGGGCTCTCAAGGCCCATTTCGTCGAGCGTTTCGTCGTCGGCCAGTTCCTCGACCGCGATGGCGATGCCGGCGACGTGGCGGCGCAGTGCGGGTGGGATTTCGGCTATGGCCTGCTCAGCCATTTCCGCGATGATGTCGCTGGAGGGGGCGATGCTGGGGTGGTTCATGCGGACAACAGGGCCATGTAGAGGGGAGTGGGTCAAGGGATGCGGATATGACGAGCAAATTGACGGCTGAGGAGCGCGCCGGGCTGGCTGAGGCGGTGCCGGGTTGGACGTTGGTGGAAGGACGTGACGCGCTGCACCGGCGCATTGTGTTCGCGGATTTTTCCCATGCCTGGGGATTTATGAGCCGCGTGGCGCTGCTGGCGGAGGCGCAGGGGCATCATCCGGAGTGGTCCAACGTGTGGAACAAGGTGGACATCACGCTTTCGACGCATGATGTGGGCGGTCTTTCGGAGAAGGACGTGGCGCTGGCGCGGGCTATCAACGGGCTGCACTCCTGAGCGCTTCGGCTCCTGAGCGGACGGCGCGGATACGCAAGCAGACGGCGCGGTTGTGTCTGGCGCTGGGGTGGGCCCCGCTGCATGAGGTTGGGTTGGAGAATGGGAGGCGCGCGGATATTTTGGCGTTGCGGCCGGATGGGTTGTTCGTGTGCATCGAGGTGAAGTCCGACGCGCGGGATTTTCTGGCGGACCGGAAGTGGCACCATTACCGGGATTATGCTGATGCGCTGTATTTCGCGGTGGATGCTGATTTCCCGCAGGAGTTGTTGCCGGGGGATGCCGGGCTGATTGTCGCCGAGGAGGGGGCTGTGGTGCTGCGGGAAGCCCCGGAGCACCGGCTGACGGCGGCACGGCGGACGGCGTTGCTGCGTCGATTTGCGCGGCTGTCGGCGTTGCGGCTGGCGGGTTGGGAAGATCCGGCTGGGATGGTGGAGCTGCAGGCGGCGTTGCGATCCGAATAAAGCCGCTCAGTTCCGGTGGCGGAGCAGCATGATGGCAGTGCGCAGACGGGTGATGCCCGGCTTGAAATGGCCCATGTGGCACATCGCCTCCCCCTCTCGGGTGAGGATGTCAACATCTGCCGGCAGGTGGCCGCGCCGGCTTTGGATCCGGGCTATGTTGGCGCGCAGGGAGTCGCAGTATTCCGATGTGTCCGGCATATAGCGTGGCAATGGCGCGGCGGGCTGTGTTCCAGTGCTGGGCTGGCTCGCAAACGGCGCTTCAGATGCTGGTATTTCGATCGCGGGCGTATCGCCGGTCGACTGCGCACGAGCGACAGAGAGCCCGATTGCCAAAACCATCGTCGCGCTGCGGAATCCTATGCCCATGGAGGTTATGGTAGCACCGCTGCGATGAGATCCGATTGGCCGGAACATGAACAGCACGTTAGCTTCGGCTGGCGGGCTGCGGCTTGGCGCGCAGGGCTGCCGCCAGCAAAGCTGGTCGTGCGGCGCTGGCAGGGCGTAAGCCGAGGGTCAAGAGGGCATCAAGACCGGGGTGGGCGTCCGACAGTTCGATATCACCGCCGTGCAATTGGGCCACTGCCTGGACGAGTGACAGGCCGAGGCCGGAGCCTGGAGTGTTGCGTGCCGTTTCGCCGCGAAAGAAACGTTCGGTGGCGCGTTTCATGTCCTCCTCCGGCATGCCTGGGCCTTGGTCGGTGACGCGGATGACAAGCCTTCCGGCTGATTCGTGGGCGCTGAGGTGGATCTCGCCGCCATCCGGCGAGAATTTCAACGCGTTGTCGAGCAGGTTGGCAACGGCCTGCTGGATCATGTCACGGTCCCCGAAGGCGGGCAGTGGGGTTGCGATGTCGGCGACGAGGCGCAGGCCGCGTTCCTCGGCGACGGCGTCGTAAAGTTCGACGAGGTCGGACAGGACGGGGCCGAGATCAATGGGCGCGAAGGCGCTGCGGCGGGCACCGGCCTCGATTTCGGAAATGCGGAGCAACGCCTGGAAAATGCCGACAATGCCGTCAAGGTCGGCGATGCCGCGTTCGATGGCGGCTTTCAGCACCTCGGCGGTGCCGGCATGGGTGGCGGCGTCTTCCAGCCGGGCGCGGGCGCGGGTGATGGGCGTGCGCAAATCATGCGCGATGGCGTTGGAGACCTGGCTGACACCGTCCATTAGCCGGGTGATGCGGTCGAGCATGTCGTTGATGGTCTCGGCCAGCAGGTCGAATTCGTCATCCGCGCCTGCAACGGTGACGCGACGGGAGAGATCGCCGGCGCTGACGGCCATGGCGGTGGCGGAGACATCCGCGATGGTGGCGCGGAACAGGCCGCGCACGGCCCAGGCGCCGACAGAGCCGAGCACGAGGGCGATGGCAGCGGCCCAAAGGAGGGCACCGGTCATCAGGCGACCTAGCTGGGACCGGACGGCGACGTCTCGGCCGATGAGCATGTGGTAGTCACCGGGCATGTCGAAGTAATGCACCTGCATCAGCGCAGGCACGCCGGCGCGGTCCAGCTTCAGTTCGCCCCAATCCTCATCCATTGGCAGATGCTGCGGCCAGGCGTTGAGATTGCCTTCGACGGGCCGGTAATGCTGATCGACCAGCAGGTAGACGGCGTCATCGTCAATGTTGCCGGTGACACGGTCACGTATGGCTTCGCGGACACCGCCGACACCACCGGCGAGAAAGACGGTGACCATGGCGTCACTGTCGGTGTCGATGGCAGCGACGGTTTGGCGTTCGAGCAAGCCTGCGGTGGACCACCATAGGAAGGCGGCCAGTGCTGCGGCCGAGATGCCGAAGAGGGCGGCGTAGATGACGCCAAAGCGGAATCCCGCCGATTTCAGAAGGCGTGGGGCGGTCAGGCGGCGTGTCGCTGCCTGACCGATCACGGGTTCTGCGTGGGCGACGTCACTCAAACTTCTTCGGCCCGCAGCATGTAGCCGGCGTTGCGGACGGTGTGGATGAGAGCCTGCGGGAAGGGCTTGTCCACCTTCTGGCGCAGACGGCTGACGTGTACGTCGATCACGTTGGTTTGTGGGTCGAAATGGTAATCCCACACGCCTTCGAGCAGCATGGTGCGGGTGACGACCTGGCCTGCATGTCGCATCAGGAATTCGAGCAGGCGGAATTCGCGTGGCTGCAGGTCGATCTTCTGGCCGCCGCGTTTGACGCTGCGGGAGAGCAGATCCATCTCCAGATCGGCGGCGACGAGCTTGGTGGTCGGCGCATCGCCCTTGCCGCGCCGGGTGAGGGCCTCCACGCGGGCCAACAACTCGGCGAAGGCGAAGGGCTTGGTCATGTAGTCGTCACCGCCGGCCTTGAGCCCCTTCACGCGGTCATCGACCTGGGCCATGGCAGAGAGGAACATCACTGGGGTGTGGTTGTTCTGGCCCCTGAGCGTTTCGAGGAGGCGCAGGCCGTCCACGCCGCCCGGCAGCATGCGGTCAAGCACGATCGCGTCGAAATTCTCGCTCGCCGCCATGAACAGGCCGTCGCGTCCGTTGCCGGTGTGCTCGACCACGTGTCCAGCCTCACGCAGCCCTTTGACCACGAAGCCTGCGACGTCTTTGTCGTCTTCTACAACCAATATCCGCATCTATCTGGTCCTTCGTGCCGTCGTTCAGCCTATATCGCTCAGCCTGGATTGTTCAGCCCTGGTCGTTGACGGGTCTGCGGCCCACGGTCACTGCCACTTCCATGTCCCGGTTGCCGCGCCGGACGGCAACGCTGGCGCTGCCGCCGGGGGTTATGGCCGCGACCGCCTGGATGAGGGAGCGCGCAGTGTTGACCGGCTGGCCATTGATGGCGGTGACCACATCACCGGCGCGAATACCGGCGCGTGCGGCGGGACCGGTCCGATCAACGCCCGCCACTGCCACACCGGGCGCGCGCTTTTTGCCTTCGGGTGGTTCGATGTCCTGCACCGATACGCCGAGCCAGCCGCGCTCAATGCGGCCTTTATCGCGCAATTCGGCAGCGATTTTGCTGGCAACGTTGGAGGGCACCGCAAAGCCGATGCCGACCGAGCCGCCGCCATTGGGGGAGACGATGGCGGTGTTGACGCCGACCACCTCGCCATCGGAATTGAACACCGGGCCGCCGGAATTGCCGGGATTGATGGGGGCGTCGATCTGCAAATAATCGTCAAACGCGGAAGCCCCGATGTCTCGGCCGCGACCGGAGACGATGCCGGCCGTGACGGAGCCGCCGAGGCCGAACGGGTTGCCGGCGGCGATCACCCAGTCCCCCACCTCGGTGGCACTGCTGTTGCCCCAGGTGACGAACGGCAACGGGCGGGGGGCGTTGACCTTGATCACGGCAATGTCCGTCAGCTCGTCTGTGCCGATGAGTTTGGCGGGGAGTTCGGTGCCGTCTGACAGGGAGACGATGATTTTGTCGGCCTGCCCGGCCACGTGATTGTTGGTGATGATGAAGCCTGCGGGATCAATGATGAAGCCCGAGCCCGCGCCCTGCACCTGACGCTTGCTGCGGCGGAAGCGTTCGCGGAGTTGGCGCTGGATCTCGGGTGGCAGATCTTCCCAATCCGGACTTCCGGAGACCGTTTCGGTAACGCCGATATTGACCACGGCGGGCAGCACGCGCTTGACCAAAGGGGCGAAGCTGTCTGGCCCAGAGCGCGCGAACGCCGGACGCGCGACCATCATGGCTGCGGTGAGGACGCCAAGATGACGCCGGGTCAATGAGGGCATGGGCACGCTCCGGACACACTTTACATGATTTCGCTGTAGATGTGGCCATGACGATAGCCCGTAACAAGATTACCGGCCGATATCACTTGTCTGGTCTGCGCGGCTCGGCTGTTGCGGGGTCGTCGGGCCAGTGGTGGCGGGGGTAACGGCCGCGCATGTCTTTGCGCACATCGGCCCAGGCCCCGCGCCAGAAGCCGGCGAGGTCGGCGGTGATGGCGACCGGGCGTTGGGCGGGGGAGAGCAGTGCGAGGCGCAGTTCGATGCGGCCTTGGGCAAGTTTGGGCGTTTCGGTGAGGCCGTAGAAGAACTGTGCGCGGGCTTCGGCAACCGGCACGGGCTGGGTGTAGTCAATGGACGCTCTGCCGCCGGGGAGGGTCAGGTGCGTGGGCAGAAGGCGGTCGAGCGCGCTGGTTTGGTCCCAGGTGAGGGTGGTGCTGAGGATTTCGCGCAGGTCGATCTTTTGCAGATCGGCGAGGCGGTTGGAGCCGTGGAGGTGGTTGGCAAGCCATGCGCGATCGGCGTCCAGGGCTGCGTCGGAGAGGTCGGGCCAGTTTTCGGGTTCGAGGGCGTGCATGAAGGCCAAGCGGGATTGGAATTGTCGGGCGGCGTCGGTCCACGGCAGTTGCGCCAGGGTGGCGGCTCGGGCCAGGGCTGCGGCGGTCTCGGCTGGGTCGGCGGGCTCGGTGCGGTCCTCAAGTATGAGTGCGCCGAGGCGGCGACGCCTCCGGGCGAGGACGGAGCCGGTGACGGGGTCGAGTCCGGTTTCGACGGCAACGGTGGTGCGGGCGGTGAGGCAGGCGGGGTCGAGCGGGGCGGCGAGGCGGATCTGGGCGGAGAGCTTCATCTCCAGCGTGGCGATGGCCAGGAGCGGGGCTTTGGACAATGGGTCCGAGAGCGGGAGTTTGGCCCCGCCGCCGCCGGAGAGGCGAAAACTTCCGGGCTCACCGCGACGCTGGGCGATGCGGTCGGGGAAGCCGGCGGCGATCAGCGGGCCGGGCTCGCCGGAGCCTGCGAGGTCGCGTAGGCCCAAACGGCGTCGGTATTGGGAAGCCGCGCGTTTGATGCGCGAGATGGTGGCGCGGTCGGCGTCCGCATGGCCCTCGATGGCGGCGAGACGCAGGCTGATGTCGCTGGTGGCGGCGTTGCGGATGGGGTCGCGTTCTTCGAGGAGGGCCGCAATGTCGCAGGCGAGGGCGGCTTGGCCCGGCGTTTCGGCGGCGAGCATCATGGCGGAGAGGCGGGGATGGGCGCCGAGGCGGGCCATTTGGCGGCCGAGATCGGTGATGCGGGCATCTTTGAGGGCACCGAGTTCGGCCAGCAGCGTTCCGGCGGCGGCGAGTGGGCCGGGCGGCGGGGCGTCGGGGAAGGGCAGATCGGCGGGGGCTGTGCCCCAGGCGGCACAGTCCAAGGCGAGACCGGAGAGTTCAGCTTCGAGGATTTCGGAGCGGTCGAAGGCGGGCAGGCCGCGATGCAGGGCATCGGACCAGAGGCGGATGGCGACACCTGGGCCTTCGCGCCCGCCACGACCGGCGCGCTGTTCGGCTGCGGCGCGGCTGATGCGCATTGTGTCGAGGCGGGTGAGGCCGGTGGCTGGGTCCATGCGCGGGGCTCGCCTCCAGCCGCCATCGACGACGATGCGGACGCCGGGGACGGTGAGGGAGGTTTCGGCGATTGAGGTGGAGAGCACGACGCGGCGGCCTTGGGCCGGGGTGAGGGCGCGGTCTTGGTCGGCGGGCGGCAGGTCGCCGTGGAGCGGGAGGACGAGGGCGTCACACCCCGCGAGGGCCTGTTCGGTGCGGCGGATTTCTCCCATGCCCGGCAAGAAGGCGAGAATGTCGCCTTTGTGCTCGGCGAGTGCTGCGCGGATGGCGCGGGCCATGGCGTCTGGCAGGTCGCGGATATGGGCGAGGTCGCGTTTGGCGTGGGTGACGGTGACTGGGAAGAGGCGGCCCTCGCTCTCGATGATCTCCGCGTTCAGCAGCGGGCCGAGGCGCGCGCCGTCGGCGGTGGCGGACATGGCGAGAATGCGCAGTTCGGGGCGGAGTTCGCGTTGCAGGTCGAGGCAGAAGGCGAGGGCGAGGTCGGCATCCAGCGCGCGCTCATGGATTTCATCGAAGATGACGCAGGCGACGCCGTCCAGGCCGGGATCGGTTTGCAGGCGGCGGACGAGCAGGCCCTCGGTGATCACCTCGATGCGGGTGGCGGGCGACACGGCGCTGTCCAGTCTTGTGCGGTAGCCGACCGATTGGCCCACGGTTTCGCCGATGAGCGCGGACATGCGCGTGGCGGCGGCACGGGCGGCGAGCCTTCGCGGTTCGAGCATGATGATGCGGTGATCGCCCAGCCAGTCCGCCCCGCGCAAAGCGAGTGGGACGAGGGTGGTTTTGCCCGCGCCCGGTGGTGCGATGAGCACGGCGTTGCGGCCCGAGGCGAGGGTAGCGCGCAGGGCGGGGAGGCAGTCGCGGACGGGGAGGTCGATATCGTCGAAATTCATCGGCGCGGCCTACCATTGTTTAACTGGCACGGCGAGCGATTGGGGTTCATATCGCTGGCATGTCGATATTTCGCTTTTTGCTGGTGATGCTGGTGCTGGCGTTTGCGCAGGTGGCGCAGGCGGCTGAGAGCGTGCCGAGTGTGACCAAGCGCGCCACGGTTTCGCTGATTTCGGACACGGATGCGGTGGCGGCGGGGGTGCCGTATCGGCTGGGATTGCGGTTTCAGTTGGCTCCGGGATGGCACACTTATGGGCGGGACCCCGGCGATGCCGGCATTCCGCCGGATTTCGCCTGGACGCTGCCGGAGGGGACCAAAACTGGCGAGATTGTGTGGCCTGCGACGGAGACGTTCAAGGAAGGCCCGCTGACGACGTATGGCTATACCGGAAATGTGGTGCTGGCGGTGCCTGCGACGGGGCCGGGGCCGGTTCGGCTGCACACGAATTGGCTGGTGTGCAACAATATTTGCGTGCCGGAGGAGGCGGATTTCAGCCTTGATTTGCCGGTGGGCGTGGTGGCGACTTCGGCGCAGGCGTCGTTGTTTCCCGTTGTTGAAGCGCGGGTGGCGGCCGGTGAGCCGATGGCGATTTGGCGGGTGATTGGGGCGGCGTTGCTGGGTGGGTTGATCCTGAACCTGATGCCGTGCGTGTTCCCGGTGCTGGCGATGAAGGCGATGGCGATTGCGCGGTTGTCCTCCGAAGCGCGC
>CAIJTR010000202.1 GCA_903823665.1 uncultured Rhodospirillales bacterium | reverse complement strand
TTTATGACGCCGAAGGGCCGGGTTGTGCTGTGGCGTCATGTGACGCGGTTCGGGCTGGCGGTGATGATCCCGGTGGTGACGGGGCAGTATGTTCGTCCGTCCGCGCCGCTGGTGGCGGCTCGCGCCTGGGGCGTTGTTCGCCTGTTCGCGGGCGTTTCGTTTTTTCAAAATTTTTCGCCCGGTTTGGACGCTGCGCCGAACTGCGCGCTATTTGTTGCGATATCGTAATAATGGGCGCTGCTCTTGGTGGGCTGAAGCCCACTCTACGCGCCTCGCCTACGGGCTTGGGGTCAGTGGGCTTCGGCCCAGCTTTTTCCGATGCCGGTTTCGACGACCAGGGGGACTGAGAGGGTGGCTGCGGATTCCATCATGGCTTTGACCAGGGTGGCGAGGGTTTGGGCTTCGGCTTCGGGGGCCTCGAACAGAAGTTCGTCGTGGACCTGGAGAAGCATTCTGGCGTGAAGGCCCGCTTCGGCGAGGGCTACGGGGAGTTTGACCATGGCGCGCTTGATGATGTCCGCAGCCCCGCCTTGCAAGGGGGCGTTGATGGCCTGGCGTTCAGCGTAGCCTCGCCGTGCCGGGTTTTTGTCGGCGATGCCGGCCACCCAGCATCTCCGGCCGAGCGGGGTGAGGACGTAGCCGTGGGCTTTTGCCTCGGCCACGGTGCGGTCCATGAAGGAGCGGATTTGCGGGTAGCGGGCGAAATAGGCGTCGATATAGTGCTTGGCCTCACCTGGGGCGATGGAAAGCTGGCGGGCCAGGCCGAAGGCGGAGATGCCGTAGATGATGCCGAAGTTGATGGCTTTGGCTCGCCTGCGGGTCATGGAGTCCATCCCCTCCATCGGCACGCCGAACACCTCGCTGGCGGTGCGGGCGTGGATGTCCTCGCCATTGGCGAAGCTGGCCTTCAGCGCGGGGATGTCGGCCATGTGGGCGAGCAGGCGGAGTTCGATCTGGGAGTAGTCCGCACTGATCAGGACATGGCCGGGCTCGGCGATGAAGGTGCGGCGGATGCGGCTGCCTTCCTCGGTGCGGATGGGGATGTTTTGCAGGTTGGGGTCGGTGGAGGAGAGACGGCCGGTGCTGGTGATGGCCATGGCGAAGCTGGTGTGAACGCGGCCGGTGGCGGGGTTGATCTGCTCGACCAATGCGTCCGCATAGGTGGATTTCAGCTTCGACAGCTGCCGCCATTCCATGATTTTGGCGGGCAGTTCGTGGCCCTGATCGACGAGGTCTTGCAGCACCGAGGCGTCAGTGCCCCAGGCCCCGGTTTTCATCCGCTTGCCGCCCGGCAGCTTCATGCGGTCGAACAGGATTTCGCCGAGTTGCTTGGGGGAGCCTAGGTTGAAGGCTTCGCCTGCGATGGCGTGGGCCTCGGTTTCCATCACGGCCATGCGGGCGGCGAAATCGAGCGACATGGCTTGCAAATCGGCCTTGTCCACCTTCACGCCGGCCTGCTCCATGGCGAGGAGGACGGGGATGAGGCGGCGCTCGGTCTGTTCGTAGAGGGCCAGCGATTTGGCGGTGCGCAGCGCGGGTTTGAGGGCGAGCCAGAGGCGCAGCGTGACGTCGGTGTCCTCGGCGGCATAGGCGGTGGCGCGGTCGAGTGGGACGTGGGCGAAGGGCAGACGGCCTTTGCCGGTGCCGGTGACGCTGTCGTAGCTGATGGGGGTGTGGCCGAGATGGAGCTGGGAGAGTTCGTCCATGCCGTGGCCGTGCGCCCCTGCTTCCATCGAATAGGAGATCAGCATGGTGTCGTCGATGGGGGCGATATCGGCGATGCCGGCGTGGCCGAGGACCATCAGATCGTATTTGGCGTTCTGAAACACCTTGAGCACAGCCACGTCGTGCAGCAATTTGGCGAGCGCCGCGATGGCGTCGGCCACCGGGATTTGCGGCCCGGCGTTGGTGTGGCGGAGCGGGACGTAGCAGGAGCGGCCTGGGGCGGTGGCCAGCGAGAAGCCGACCACTTCGGCGATCATGGCGTCTAGCCCGGTGGTCTCGGTGTCAACGGCGACGATTCCCGCGGTGGTGGCCTCTTCGATCCAGGCGTTGAGGGATTCGAGGGTGGTGACGCAGTCATAGGGGCCGTAGGCGGCACCGTTGGTGGGTTTGACGGGGGCGGCTGGCTCGGCTCCGAAAAGCTGGCCTTGCAGGCCCTGCGGTGGGGCTGCGGGTGCTGCTTTGGCGGCGTCGTCTTCCAGGCCGAGGCGCTGGACGGTGCTGCGGAAGCCTTGCTCCATGAGGAAGGCTATGAGCGTGGCGCGGTCTGGCTCTCGCACGCCGAGTTGGTCGACGGGCAGCGGCAGCGGCGCATCGTCGCGCAGAATGACGAGCTGGCGGGAGATGCGGGCGTCCTCGGCGTGGGCGATCAGCACGTCGCGCCGTTTGGAGGGCTTCATGGAGGGGGCGGCGGCGAGCACAGATTCGAGGTCACCGAATTCCTGGATGAGCAGGGCCGCGGTTTTGGGGCCGATGCCGGGAACGCCGGGGACGTTGTCCACGCTGTCGCCCATCAGCGCCTGGACTTCGATGAGTTTGCCGGGAGCGACGCCGAACTTCTCGAACACCTCGGCCTCGCCGATGGGGCGCAT
The DNA here is from genome assembly GCA_903823665.1 of uncultured Rhodospirillales bacterium. Taxonomy (GTDB): domain Bacteria; phylum Pseudomonadota; class Alphaproteobacteria; order Acetobacterales; family Acetobacteraceae; genus CAIQQQ01. The sequence continues at coordinate 62,399 of CAIJTR010000202.1, read as the reverse complement.
TTTGAGCGGGTCCATCATGTCCACGCCGGGGCGGATGAGCTGCATCAGGTCTTTGTCGGACGAGATGATGGTGGCCTTTCCGCCCTGTTCGACGACGGCGCGGGCGTAGGAGGCGATGAGGTCGTCGGCTTCCCAATCGGCCAGCTCGATGGCGGGGACGCCGAAGGCTTCGGTGGCCTTTCGGACGAGGGCGAATTGCGGGCGCAGCTCCTCCGGTGGTTCCGGGCGCTGGGCTTTGTATTTGTCGTACAGGCGGTTGCGGAAGGTGAGGCGGCCGGCGTCGAAAATCACCGCGAGGTGGGTGCCGACATGTTCTTTGATCATGCGGGTGAGCATGTTGGTGAAGCCGAACACGGCGTTCACCGGCGTGCCGTCTGGCCGGTTCATCATCGGCAGCGCGTGGAAGGCGCGGAAGATGAAGCCTGAGCCGTCGATGAGGATCAAATGCGGCTTGCTGTCCAAATCAGTGGCCATCGCGGGGTCAATCCCCGCGTCAGTGGCCATCGTGGGGTCAATCCCCACGTCAGTGGCCATCGCCGTGCCCGGCACCCTCGTTCAGCACGTAATGGCGCGAGCAATAGGGGCAAACCACGTCGCGGTCCTCGATGCGCAGGAACACGCGGGGATGGCCAAGGCCGCCATCGCCGCCATCGCAGGCCACGGTGCGGTCATCGACATGGATGATGTCGGCAATGTCATCAGGCAGCATGACGTGTCCTTAACGATTAATTCAGGCAGCGAGGTCTTTATGTCCCGGCGCGGTGCATGATAGCCAGGGACATAATGCATTCAACCCAGCCGTTTTCCCGCCGAACCGCGCTGCTGGGCACGCTCGCCTTGGCTGGCTGCGTGGCCCAGTCCGCCCTGCCAGGACCCTCGATCATGCGCCCCGCCCAGGACAGGCTTGCCTTCACCATGCGCGACGGTGCCGTGCTGCCCTATCGCATGTGGAAGCCGGAGGGGGAGGTGCGCGCGGTCATGCTGGCGCTGCACGGCTACAATGACAGCCGGGATTGCTGGGAATTGCCGGCGGCGGTGCTGCAGGCTCAGGGCATTATGATCTACGCGCCGGACCAGCGGGGATTTGGCGCGGCACCTGGTCGGAATTTGTGGGCGGGCACAAAGGCGATGTCCGATGACGCCGCCGACATCGCGGCTCTGCTACGCGCCCGGCATCCTGGCATGCGGCTGGTGCTGATGGGCGAGAGCATGGGCGGGGCGGTGCTGCTGTGTGCTGCGACCATGCGCACAATCGACGCGGACGGGTATGTGCTGTCATCGCCTGCCGTGTGGGGACGGGCCCGGATGAATTATGCAATGCAGGCCGGGCTATGGCTCGCCTCCACCCTGCTGCCCGGGCTGCATGTGGGGCGCGGGCCGATTAAGATCAGGCCATCTGACAACAATGAGGCGCTGCTGGCGCTGGCGCGCAACCCGCTGACGATCATCGGCACGCGGTTCGACACGCTGCGCGGGCTCGTGGATCTGATGGATGCGGCATTGGATGCGGCACCGCGGTTCACCGCCGCCGGGTTATTCCTGTATGGCGGCCACGACGAGTTGGTGCCAAAAGCGGCGAACGCGCTGCTGTGGCGTTGCCTGCCGCCATCCGCGCTACGGGCGTATTATCCGGACGGCTACCACCTGCTGACGCGCGACCTGCACCGCGCCGTGGTGATTTCGGATATTGCTGCCTACACGCTGGACGGCACCCGCCCGCAGGTCGCCGAAACCCGCGCCGCAGCCTGGCTTGCAACCCAGGCGTGACAGCCAGCCCGGTTTCGGGTTATCACTTCCGCTAAGTGGACCCGTAGCTCAGCTGGATAGAGCGCTGCCCTCCGAAGGCAGAGGCCGTACGTTCGAATCGTATCGGGTCCGCCAGTTTCCTTCCTAGAGGGTATATCGCCCGCTTCGCCGTAATATTTTTGGCGGGGAACGTGCGAGTTGACTCCTCAGGCTTGGGCCATTTTCTCAACCTGGCAATTCGGCCAACAGCCAGCGGCTTGCCACATCGTAGGCTATGCCCTGGGTGAATACGGCGAGGGTTGCTCCGGCGATCAGGTGCAAGGGCGTGGTGGCGCAGGCTTGGTCGGCGATGCAAGCGGCTTTTACCGCTTCGGCCTGGCTCTCGTCCTCGTCGGTCCAGGTTTTGATGCTCTGGATCGATTTATGGCCGAGCGAAGCAAGCTTGACGGTGGCGATGTGGTGGCCAGCCGCGCGGGCGGCCTCCGCGAGGGTGCTGAGGTCGTATCGCCGGGTCAATGCGCCTGCTTCGTCATAGGTGTCGATGATCTTGCTGCCCCCGGCCGCCTCCAGCGCCACCGCCTCCAGCCGGCTAATCCAGCTTTTCCGCGTGGCGGGGGATAGATGTTCGAGTACTTCGACGACGCCGATGGCCGAATACAGCCTCAGCAAATCAGGTGGGTGATCGTCGTTGATCAGACCGCCGCGCAGGAAGAAGCTCATGCCGACCGTGGCGGCTCCGAGTGGGGTCGCTGTCACGCCGGCGCGGGGTACGGCGGCGAGCCAGGCGATCAGGCTGACCGCAAAAGCGGGACCGGCCCCAAGTATGCCGCAGACATCGGCGGTGGCCTCTTCGAGAAAGCGGCACCAGGCGCTGTTCCAGCCATGCGTTTTTTTCTGGAAGGCGGCGTCATGCAAAAAACTCTCCCGGAGTTCGTGCATCAGGTGCGGCCTGCGATTGAGCGTGTCGTGGCCGCCAATTTCGTGGGAGAGGGCAATCCACAGCAATGGTTGGTCGGCGTAGGACCACGGCATGCTGACGATGCCAATTTTCGATCCAGTGATCGGCACCGCTTTCGCTGGGTTGATCGTATGCGGGCCCCAGAAGGACGTGGGTGCGAAGGTGACGAGCGGCGGGAGGCGCTCTTCTTCATTCCCACCGAAGCTTGCCGAGATGGCGGTACCCACAGCGGAGAATGTCGCCATCGCCGGACGCAACGAGGTTTTGTGCCAGTTGGTGACGGCCCCGATCACGGTGTCACCAACCTTGGCGGCGTCAAGCAGCACGGCCTCGTTGTCAAAGCCCTGCGACTGTTTGTCTGTGATTTCCTGTTGCAGGACGTGCGCGAATTTGCCGCTCTTCAGCCTGGTTAGCAGATGATCGGCATAAGGCACCCGATAGGGTTCCGGCAGATCGCCTCGTGCATCGTGGACCATCTTTGCAAGCGCCACGGTGTCAAACACCGGAACACTTGGCAAAACGGTCGGAGACGTCAGAGCCGGGGATTGCGCAAAGGCATCGCTGAGGGTGGAGAATGAGTCCGGCATGGCGGCCTCACCATTCTGCTTTGGCGTGGCGCAGCACCTCTTTGAACATTGGCAGTGTCTGTAGTTCCGGGAACACCTTCTCCGCCACGTAGATGCTGGCCTTGCGGTCGGTGGGATAATGCACGCCGGCGATTTCCCGGTTCTGGCCGACGCGGTTGGCCAAGGCCAGCAACACCGGGCGGTGGGCGGGCGTGGCCAGTGCTACGCATTCCGACATCAGGCGGGACTGCAGCGCGTGGGCGTTGGGGTAGGACGGATGCGACGGCGTGATGAGAGGCGGCACCAAGGCAGGGTAAAGCTGCACCGGCCGCGGGCGGTTATACTTCGCCTTATAGTGCATGGCGACCATTTGCCCAACCGTCTGGCCGATATCGATGAGCGTCCAGGTGAAAGGGCGAACAGTGGGACCGGATAGCAGGATATCAGCCCAGTAAGGCCGTGCATCGTCTGCCTGCGCGACGAGTTCGGCCAGCCTGCGGGCACGATGCACGGCAGCATATTGCCGCAGGATTGGGATTTCATGGGCAGCCGTTTGTTCGAATGATTCAATGCCGAAGTGAGACGGCACTGGATCTGCCGCATCGATCAGCTTGGGCCACGGACCGGCTGCAAACTCCGCAAGCACGGCCAGGGCGCGATAAGACGGATCCCAGACCGCAAATGGGTATTTTGCACCATGCAGAATTTCGAAGGGAAGCCTGGCACCGCTTTCGGGCGGCTGATCCAGTTCGGGAGGGAGCAAGCCGTCATGGGTGAGGGCATCACCGAAGGGCAGAGAGCTAGAGGGATAAGGCCCCTGACTGCTTGAGATGGCCAGGCCCATGTTGCCCATGTTGCCCATGTTGCCCATGTTGCCCATGTTGCCCATGTTGTAATTCATCAGGGTCATGTCCGCCTCCACTCCTAAAATATGATAAAATTCATGCTTGCAGGCCTGCCACCACAAGCGCCTTTCCTATACGGGCCCGCTGTGCCGGATCACGGTAAGGATGGCCTGAGATCATTTCAGAAACAATGAAATTCGGATGAAGTTCATGAAGCCGCTCTATCAATGGCGCAGCTTCGTCGGAACGCCCAGCCTCGACCAAGGCTGCAATCGTGTAGCGCAGGTTGGACGTGTAAGAAGGACCAGTCCGGGCTGCCAAGAACCCCCATTTTGCCGCCTCGTCATGGTTCCCATTGGTAAAGTGGGCCAAACAGAGAGTGCTGTGAAAACGGAAGATGAGAGGATCGCGGGGTGAGAGCGTCAACGCCCGCTCGGCCCTGCGAACAGCCTCGGTGCCATCGCCAATATAAGCATATGTAGAAGCGCTCCACATCCAAACGGACGCATCGTTCGGGGCCGATTCAAGCGCACGGTCAAACAGGTCGATCGCGCCGTCATAGTCACGGTGTAGGTAAGATCTAGAGTGAGCACTTATGGCAAGCGCCTTGGCGTTGGATGGGTCACGCTCCAAAGCTTCGTTGTTGGCGACCTGCGATTGCTGCGTATCGGACTCCGGAGCATCGGACCAACCCTGACCGATGCGAAGTGAATGCCAATCCGCCAGCAACGCGCACGGTGCGGCGTAGTGGCCGTCACGTGTGATGGCTCGACGGAGCAGCGCGCCCGCTTCATTAAAGTTGGTGCGGTTGAGGCGGAACATGATGTCCCGGCCATGCAGGAAAAGATCGTAGGCAGTGAGATCCTCTGGTCGCTGGGCACGAACGCGGCGCAATTCGGCGGCGTGAATCTGCGGAATGATGGTGGTGACGACCGAGGCGGCGATCGTATCCTGGGCCTCGAACAAATCTCGATCGCGCGTTTCGAACGCACGACTCCAAAGAACCCGTCCGGTCGAGCCTTCCAACAGTTCCACTGCCAGGCGCAGATCGGCACCGGCGCACCGAAGTGAGCCGGCCACGAGGTAATGCACGCCGAGATCATGCGCCACGCGGCGAGGATCCACCGCCTGATCGCGAAATATCAATGTTGTACTGGCAGAAAGGACAATCGGCTCCGCCAGTGCGGCGAGCCGTAATACGATATCGTCACCCAAACCGTCGGCGAAATAGCGCGGCACCGTATCGGGGCCCAGACTGCGAAACGGCAACACCGCAACCCAAGGTGCCCCACTCTGCGGCATGGGGGCAACCACAGGAGATGATGCCGCGGGCAACGGCGCGATCGCAACGCTCGCCTGATCTCGGATGCGATGGAACAAACTGACCGTCTCTTCAGCTGGACCAATTGCGAGCTCACTCCAAAGCAGATCCTTACTTACTTCATATTGACGCAAGGCTTCGGTACGTCGCCCAGCGGTATTAAGCGCCAGCATGAGCAAGCGCTGAGCGTCCTCTCGCAGCGGGTCAATCGCAAGAAGACGTTCCGAGTGAACGATTGCCTCCTCATGATCGCCCGCGGCGATATTGAGTTCGGCCAGCCGTGTGAGCAAGGCCATTGCAATATTGTCTAGGCGCGAACGCTGCCCCGCCAGCCAGTCGTCAAAGCCTGCGGTAAGCGCTGGAAAACCATGGAGCAGTGGCCCGATATAAAGATGCGCGCTACTTGAGAGATTTTCCGGCTCATGAGACGCAGACATCCGCAAAAAGCTTTTGACATCGCTATCTATGGCCTGGGTTTGCAATCCCAAGCCTTCACCACCCGTACGTATGGCGCTGCTACCGACGGCTGCTCGCAGAACCAATAGGCTTTGCCGCAGGCTATGGCGCTGCTGCTCAGTGCCGCGTTCAGGCCACAATAGTTCTCCGACCTGATCGCGTCCGACCAGTCGATCCTCAAGCACCAAAAAGCTCAACAACGCGCGTGACTTGCGTGGCAAAGCCGGGCCGCCGGCCGAGCCCACGATACGAAAACCACCGAAAAGGTTAAGAGTCAGAGGTTCAGACATTTATAGCCTTATCACTCAACAACCAATTCGTGACGGGAACACTATCTGGAACATCAAGCAAGCGTTTTTGACGTCATTTTTGACATCAAGCACCTCATTTTGACGCTGCGTTCGCCGCTCTGTTGACACTTCGCAATCTACAAATCTGACGGCGAGATTAACACCCCCGCTCGCATGGGCCAGGAAAACTGCGGAGACCAAAATGGGACGGCTCTTCTACCCACCGCTGAAAACGAACACTTGGCGGCTTGTTCTGGCCGTCACGTTCCGAAACATCTTGCCCGCAGCATGCTGCGGCGATGCGCCCAGCGACGTTGTCAGGGGAATGTAAATGCAAAACTCTGATCAACAAAACAAGGCCACGCCATCCATCGGACGAGACCGCAACAGCCCGGGCCGTTACCTGAATGATTTTTTACCCACGGCGTGCGACACAGCCTGGATCAATGCGAATATTGTGACGATGTGCGATGACGGCTCATGCCGCCCCGGCAACGCTCTTCGTACCCTGATGCAGAGCAATGGGCGAATTGTTTTTATCGGTGAGCAGGACGATTTGCAGTTTTTCACGCCGCGAACCGTTATTGACTGCGAAGGGCGCTTTGTCCTTCCAGGACTTATCGACTGCCACACACATCTTGCGCATGGCAGAAGTGATTATCAAGAAAACGCGTCGCGGCCAGACGGCTGCTCGTGCGCGGGATTGAAGCAGTCGGGTCACGCAGTTCATGCAACGACTTGCACCGGGGCTTCGGACACGCTGATCGAGGGCGCGCTGAGCCGGGTTGACGCACTCATTGCCGAGGGCGTCACCACAATCGAGATGAAATCAGGCGATGGCCTGGATTTCGACAGCGAGATCAAGCAGCTCGAGTGTGCGCATCAGCTGGGTCAGATGAGAGACGTGCGCATCAAGTCAACCTATCTCAGTCAGCATACGATGCCGCAAGACGCGAGGCACGATCCTCATGGCTACGTGCAGTTTCTGATCAACGACATGCTGCCATACATCAAGGCGCACCAAATCGCCGACTATATCGATGCACTCCGAGAAAAAATGGCCTTCGAAAAGGGGCAAATTTCCCGCTTCCCCAAGGCTGCACGTTACGGCGCATTGTCGGCACGCCACATAGAGCACACTGACGAAGAAGGTGTGCTCAGCATGCGCAATGCCGGTACCATTGCTGTGCTGCTACCGGCGGCATTTTCTTGCCTGAATGATGCAAAGAAGCCGCCCATTGGTCTGCTGCGCGAACACAATGTGCCAATCGCCCTGGGATCAGACTGCAACCCAGGCACCTCGCCATGCAATTCGTTGATGACGGCAATGAAGATGGGTGCAACGCTGTTTGGTCTTGAGGTGCAGGAGTGCGTTCGTGGTGTCACAATCAACGCTGCGCGCGCACTTGGAATCGATGATCAGGTCGGCAGCTTGCAGCCAGGGAAAATCTGTGATCTCGCCATTTTTGACGTGGAGTCGCTGGAGGAACTGGTGCTCTCTCATGGTCGGCGTCAAGTGCACTCGCGGGTTCTTGCCGGGAGGGTCGTCTGATTTCGTCTGTTGGCAACTTTTAGAAATCGGCGATGTCGGCGCGGTTGAGCAGTGTGGTTGCTGCTCAAGCTGCGCAAAATGCCGCCGCGCATCAGACTGCCCTTTTTAAACGATGCGATTCCGGCCGACTGATCGTTGGTTCCAACGCCAGGGACGCGCATTTCCATTTGGTAAGTCAACTTACAATGTGCATATAAGCTAAATTGCGGCGGCAGGCCGACGAATAAGGCACCAGCCAGCAAGGACAGTCCGAAGGCGATGAGCGTAAACAAGAAGAATCCACAGGAAGGTCGCATCGGGTTCCTGGTGCATGATGTGTCACGCATGCGGCGCACATTGTTCGATCAGGCGATGAAGCCGCTGGGGATCACCCGCTCGCAATGGTGGGTGTTCAGCCAGCTCTCGCGGCATGCCAAATCAGGCATGTTGCAGACCGAACTGGCACGCGACCTGGATGTGGGCAAGGTGACAGTGGGTGGGCTGATCGACCGGCTGGAGATTGCCGGTTACGTCACACGCGTACCGGAAAAAGGCGACAGGCGAGCGAAACGGATCATGATCACCGAACGCGGCCATGAGATCCTGGAAAAAATGGTAGCGGTGGGCCACCGGCTGAACGAGATCATCCTCGCCGGGCTGACGAGTGCGGAGGTGGCCGCCACCGAATCTGCCCTCGAAAGGATGAAAGAGAACATCCGCGGTGCCGTCGTCGAGAAAGACGATGCAGAGTTGCCGGTAGGCGTTTTCGCGCCGGACGAGGCGGAGGTGGAGGCGGTCGTCGAGCCGGCAACTTCCCGCAAAACACGGACCCGCGCCGGCTGAGCCGCTCAGTATGATTTCGGCTGGCCGAGCACACGTTCGGCGATAAGCGACATAATCAGCTGCTCCGTCACCGGGGCAATGCGGGTCAAGATCGCCTCGTGGAACAGACGCTCGACCTGATATTCCCGCGCGTAGCCCATCCCGCCATGCGTTAGAACGCCACGGGTGGCGATGTCGAATGCAGCACGACCGGCAAGGAACTTCGCCGTATTCGCCTCGGCCCCACAGGACTGCCCAGAATAATACATCCAAGCGGCGCGCATCGTCATCCAATAGGCGACCTCAAGCTGCACCCAACATTCGGCGAGGGGGTGTTGAATGCCCTGATTTTGGCCGATGGGACGACCGAACACCACGCGTTCCTTAGCGTAGGCGGCCGCGCGGCCCAGGGCATCGCGGCCCAGGCCGATGGCTTCGGCAGCCACCAGAACGCGCTCTGGATTGAGGCTGTCGAGGATGTATTCGAACCCCTGCCCTTCGTCGCCGATCCGGTCCTTATCCGGCACGAAAAGGTCGTCGATGAACACCGCGTTTGAGTCGACTGCATTGCGGCCCATTTTGTGGATACGGCGGACATCGATCTTACTGCGATCGAGGTTGGTGTAAAACAGCGTCATGCCGTCGGTCGGCTTTTTGCACTCTTTTTCGCGCTGGTGCGGGTGAGCAGCAGGATCTTGTCGGCGACCTGACCGGTGGAGGTCCACATTTTGCGGCCTTTGACCAAGTAGCCTTCGTTGGTGCGGGTGGCGAAGGTTTTGATGCTGGTGGTGTCGAGCCCGGCATCAGGCTCCGTTACGCCGAAACAGGCCTTCTGCCTGCCTTCAATCAGCGGGCGCAACCAGCACTGCTTTTGCTCCGGCGTGCCGTGTTCGACGATGGCGTGCGGGCCGAACATGTTGATGTGAATGGCAGACGCCGCGGAGTAGCTGCCGTTGCTGGAGTTTGCGGCTTGCATCATGATCGCAACTTCGGTCACACCGAGGCCAGCACCGCCGACTTCTTCCGGCATGGTGATGCCAAGCCAGCCGCCTTGGGCCATCGCCTGATAGTATTCTTCCCGAAAACGCAGATTGGATTCGCAATCCGTCCAGTACTGGTCATCAAACTGCGCACAGACCTTGCGCACACCTTCATCAATTGCGAGCTGCTGCTCGGTCAGCTTGAAATCCATGCGCGCCTTCCGTTTATGGCTCTTGGGCCCCAGAATTCCGTTCCGAAAGCGAGGGGCGCGGCCAGTGGATCTCTAGCGTATTATATGCTTCTGTAGTTCTAACAAGCAAGTGCCGGACCCGTTCAATCCTGCCTGAGGGAAGCGCCATGACCCGCCCGACTGAGATTCCCGCCTACAGCCTACCCACGCGCAACCGGCGGGTGATTTTGACCCGCCGGCCGCAGGGCGTTCCGATGCCGGAAGATTTTGCGATCGATGAGGTCGCGATGCCGGAGATCGCAGACGGCGAATTTCTGGTACGTAACATCTACCTCTCAGTTGATCCCGCTCAGCGCGGCTGGGCCTCGGCAGAGATAAATTATTCGCAGCCGGTGCCGATTGGTGGGCCGATGAGGGCGCTGGCGGTGGGCGTTGTGACGCAGTCCAGATCGGCAGACGTAGCGCTGGGTGAATTTCTGTATGGCTGGTTTGGCTGGCAAGACTATGCCGTTGTGAAACCGGCAGCGATCATTCAGCGTGCAACTGAGGCGGTCCCGTTGTCGGCGTATGTCGGGCTGCTCGGTATCAACGGCCTGACGGCGTATTTCGCGCTGACCGAGCTTGGGCGTCCAGTTCCCGGTAACACCGTTCTGGTGTCCACGGCCGCCGGTTCCGTGGGCAGCTTTGTAGGGCAGATTGCCCGCAATCTAGGGGCGACTGCGATTGGCCTGACCGGTGACGACGAGAAGGTTGCAGCCTGCTGCTCGCGATATGGTTATGCGTCTGCCCACAACTACAAAACATCGGACTGGGGTGCGGCGGTGGCGGCTGAGGCACCGAAGGGTATTGACGTCTACTTCGACAATGTTGGAGGCGTTATTCTGGATAAGGCGCTGCGGCAGATGGCGATTGGGGGCCGGGTTGTGCAATGCGGCACTGCCTCTGTCCCGACGTGGATTCCGGTGCCGACCGGGCCACGCAATGAGCGTGAGATTTTGACGCGCAGGCTCGTCTGGAGCGGTTTTATCGTGTTCGACTATGCGCAGCGATTCGGCGTGGCGAACAAGGCTCTGGTAGGCTGGTATCGTGATGGCAAGCTCACCTATGACGAAGATGTCGCGCAGGGCATTGAGCACGCGCCGGGTGCGCTCAAGGCGATTTACGCAGGGGAGAACCGTGGCAAGAAGCTGATCTATATCGGATGATCACGGCTTCTCCAGCACCCCGGTCGCGTCAGGCAGGCTGTCTTCCAGATCACGAACGGTGCTGGATTTCCGCAAGGCAAAGAAGATCTGTGCCGCAATCAGCCCCACGCCGAGCGTTACAGAAAACAGCGCTGATTGGGCTTTCGACACAACCTGAGGTCACCCCGTGAAAGTGTCAGTGCGCGTCTGAAATTCTCCTCCAGACGGGGGCCGAGGACGAAGCCCAGCAGGTTAGGTACGGGGTGAAAGCCCATGCGGAGCACACCGTAGCCGACGACGCCGAACATCACGTTGTTGGTGCTGTAGACGCCGACACAGAAGAAAAATAGCGCGAACGGGAACAGGCAGCGGAACGGGATCTGCAGCAGCTTCACCCACACGCCAATCATGTCAACGTTGCGGATCAGCAGCAAAATGTTACCGATCCAGAAGCTGGCGATCAGGCCCCAGAACATGTCGGGATGTTCGGTCATCAGCTGCGGGCCGGGCTGTATTCCCGGAATGATGAGTGGGCCCAGGATCAACGCCATCACGGCTCACCAGGAATGCCGAGGCCCATGGTTGGGATGAAGTCACGCTGCACGGCGGAATGGGTAGAGGCTTCAAAGCCCGCAAAGGTGAGCGGCAAGTGATGCAACCGGCCCTCGCGCTGTGCCCGTCGAAACCCGGACTACATGAGCAGACCGATCATCATAGCCGTTAGGTCAAGCTCGCCGATTGCCGCGCGATTGATGCCTGGCACGGACGTGGACAGGATCCGCAGCCCGGGCGAGCGTTCCGGGCAAGCGGCCAGTTCGGCCAGAAGTGCTGCTGGCTCGCCTGCGGAGCCGGGCATGAAGACGCGCTCTCCCGGCTGCAACGCATCGGCCAGGGCCGCAATGGAGACGAAGCGGGTCACGCGCCGCATTGATCGCGTCCACCTGTGCCGGATGAATGGCAATACGCCCGGCGAACCCCTCCCTTGCAGCAGCGGCACAGCTCGCCATCAGACCGTCAGTGTCTCGGAAATCGGCATACAGCGTCTCGATCGGCTCCACACCCGCCGCCTTGGCCGCCATCAGGCACATCGAGCGGACCATGTGGTAGGCGAACGCCTAGCCACCGGTTTCGTCCTGATTGGTGCTGGCCCCCAGAGCCGTGCTGAGATCCTCGGCACCCCAGGTCAATCCGAGCAAGCGCGGCAGCACAGCATCGGTGAAGCCGGAGAGCCCGAACGGGCACGTGGTGCCTCGGTTGCAACTGGCAGAACGCGCACGCTGCAGAGCGGCAGGCCTTCACGCGCCTCCATCACATCAAGATAATAGCCAAGACGCACCACATCCGCGACACCGCCGATTTTGGGGACCATCACGCCCACGAGGCCCGGTCGGACGATCCCTGCGAGGTCTGCGATGCCGCCCTCATCGAGCGGATTGATCCGCACCCATGCCTGCGGCCCAGCCGCCGTTTGCAGCGCTGCGGCCGCCATGCCCCGCGCCAACCCTTTTCGCGCTGGTGCCACTGCGTCTTCCAAATCGAGGATCAGCGCATCGGCCCCGCTCCCCCACCCTTTGGCGAGCTTCTTCTAGCTGTCACCTGGAACGAACAGGTAGGAGCGTGGTGTCACGGGGCGACTGGGCGCTTGCGTTGCAGCCCAGAACGCCGGCAATGGGCGACGAGATCGCCGTGTTGGTTGTAGGCGCGATGAATGAAAGTGACGATCCCCGCATTGGGGCGCGACTTCGACTCTCGCAGCTCCGCCACTTCGCTCTCCACGCGGACGGTATCACCGTGGAAAAGCGGTTTCGGGAAGCGCACCTCGTCCCACCCAAGATTGGCAATGGCGGTGCCGAGCGTGGTGTCTCCGACGGAAATACCAACCATCAGGCCAAGCGTGAACGCGCTGTTGACAATGCGCTGGCCGAACTCCGTCTCGGTGCGGCAGTATTCTTCATCAAGGTGCAGCTGGGCCGGGTTGTGCGTGATCGCCGAGAACCAGACATTGTCGGTTTCGGTGATGGTGCGGCGGATTGCGTGCTGAAACACCTGGCCGACGGTGAGTTCGTCAAAATACAATCCGGCCATAATTGCCCTCCAATGCGTGGTTTTGAGGCTCCGGACTTGCTGCCGGTTCGGCGATGAATCGAAGTGTATAATTCGCTTGTCGATGGTATGCTAGCTGTTTAATTTACAGCGCGAAGCCAGCCCAAAGGATGGAACAAAAATGCCGGTCAAACCGGCTGAACGCGACCTGAAGGGGTTGTGTGGAGGAACGACATAAATGTGGCGATTGCCGCTCCCGAACCCACCCACGCGCCCATCGCAGCCGACGGCGACGAGGCCGTGCTGTTTCAATGGGTGCAAGCCGTCTGCGGCAGGCAGGTGCATGCCTTCACACAAACGTCAGGTGGCAACCGCGCCCGCTCCTGGGCGATCGACATCACACGAACCGATGGCGGGATCGCCGATGTCTTCCTGCGCTGCACCCCGCCCCGCCCACCCGGCGTTGAGCCCTACACCACACATCGTGAAGTGCAGGTCTATCGCGCCATCGCCGATCTCGACATCAGAGCGCCGCGCCTGATTGCCCGGCATCCGGAGATACAGGCGATCCTGACCGATCGCGCCCATGGCATCGCCGAATATCGTCGCTGAAGTGATGACGGATCCGGCCAAGCTACATGCCCTCCCCGTGGCCGGCATCGTCCTCGATGGGGCGGCACTGGCGCGCGCATCAAGGACCATGTGACAGCCGAACTCGCAATCTGTCGGGCCATTTATGACGAAACCGGGCAGGCCGACCCGCTGCTCGATCTAGCCTTCGCATGGCTGGACGCCAACATGCCCGACCCTGATGGCACTGTCGCCCTTGTTCACGGCGATGCCGGGCCAGGCAATTTCCTGTTCGATGCCGGACGGCTCACCGCACTGATCGATTGCGAACTGGCGTATCTCGGTGATCCCATGGAGGATCTGGCTTGGTTCTCCGTGCGCTGCGTGATGGAGCCTGTGCCTGATTTTGCTGCCAGCATCGCCGATTACGAACGGGCCGCGGGGCAGAAGATCGATCACCGCCGCATTCTCTGTCATCGTGTTTTCGTCTCTACCCGCGTGGACGTGATCCGCCATCGCAACGTCACCGGCGAGCCTGCGCACGCCATTGTCTCCCGCGCGCTGAACCAACGCCTGTTGGTGGAAGCGCTGTTCGACGCAAGTGGCGTTGCCGTTTCATGGCCTGAGCCGATTGTTGCGCCCGATATGGATCGCTCCACACTTTTTACGCATGTGCTCGATGACCTTCGCCGCGTGGTGGTGGCTCGCAGCACCGACAGTCAAGTGATTGCATAGGCGAGAAACGCAGCGAAGGTTTTGAAGTATCTGGAGGCTTGGGACAGTCTCGGTAGCCAAGTTGAAGCAGCCGAACTGCACGCGCTGAGCGAAATGCTCGGACTCGATCACTCCGTCCACCAAGCCCTGAATATTGCGCGCCAGCAGCTGCTCTCTGTCATTCAATCTGGCCAGCTCCACTTCGCCAATGCACTGGCCTTCTTCGCTGGGCAAGCGGTGCGCGACGCGCAACTCGCCAGCGGTGCATCCGGCGGCATTGCCATGCGCCATTATCCCAAACCCCGCCAGCCAACGCGCCCGAACAGGACCTGCCATGCCTGTCTTCACCGCCCGCGACGACGACTTCCACTTCGCCGAGATGGGCGACCGATGGTGGATGACGGAGACGAGCTGGTTCGCGTTCTGCAAGCTGGAGGAAAAACTCGGCGGCTGGCTCTACACCATGGCACGCCCGAACATCGGCACCGTGGCCGGCGGGGCGTGGTTTTGGGATGACAGCGCGCACCTGCCGTGGGAGGTCCTGTGCAACGCCAACGACAGCGCCCTACGCCTGCCGCGGGACCAGGATTTGTTGAACATCACGCTGCCCACTGGCGTTTCCATCAAGGCGGTGGAGCCCACGATGGGGTACGAACTCACCGTGCGGGATGGCGATGAATGCAACATCGGCCTGCACTTCCAGGGCGTGATGGCCCCACGGCCGCTGCGCAAGGGCGGCCCACCCTTCGGCGGCTCCAACCATTTCGACCGGTTCGGCCGTGTCACGGGCAGGTCCACCTGCAAAACACTAGGTCTCGACTTATACCCCCAGGGCGCAGGACACGACCACCGGGCTTGCGGCAACTTTTTGCGGGCTTGCCGTTCACCGCCCAATTCGAAGCACCCTGCGCACCGCGCATGAGCCAGGCACCAAGGCTGGCCTCCATCCGCAGAATGATCGAAGCGCGGCGCGTTCGGGAACCGGCGTAGCCCGCATCGCGTTTGGGCGATGCGGGGGATACGGTCCAATTAGGCCAGCACGCTCGCTTCGTCGAAGCTCAAACGTGGCAGGCGGGCCATGACGCCGGTGTGGTCGCCGTGGCCGAGGTTGATGAGGAAGTTGGATTTGAAGCCGCTTTCGGCGAAGAACGCCTCGTCCACCTTGGCTTTGTCGAAGCCGCTCATGGCACCGCTATCGATGCCGAGCGCGCGGGCGGCCATGATGAGGTAGGCGCCTTGCAGCGTGCTGTTGCGAAACGCGGTTTCCTGCGCCAAGGCCTCGTTGCCGCTGAACCAGACACGGGCGTCCACGTGCGGGAACAACTGCGGAAGGCGGTCATAGAACTTCGGATCGTAGGCCACGATGACGGTGACCGGGGCGGTCATGGTCTTTTCCATGTTGCCGGCGGACAGAGCGGGCTTCAGCTTCTCGCGGCCCTCGGGCGTGCGGATGAACACGAAGCGCGCCGGCGAGGAGTTGGCCGAGGTCGGGCCCATTTTCAGCAGGTCGTAGATGGCGGCCAAGTCAGCGTCCGTGACCGGCTTGTCGGTCCACTTGTTCTGGGTGCGGGCGGCGTTGAACAACACATCGCGTGCTGCGTGGTCTAGGCTCATGGAATGTCCTTTCGTTCGATGTCGAACGATGTGCGTTGTAGCAAAGTCCCGTCAGGTGCTCAAGCGAGCACCTGCTCATTGGTATTTAAGCAAGCACCTGCTCGACGCGCGTTACCTCGGGCACGTAGTGGCGGAGCATGTTCTCGATGCCGTGCTTCAGCGTGGCCGACGAGGATGGGCAGCCGCTGCACGCACCTTGCATGTGCAGGCGGACCACGCCGTCACGGTAGCCACGGAACACGATGTCACCACCGTCAGACGCGACCGCCGGGCGTACGCGGGTGTCGAGCAGTTCCTTGATTTGCAACACGACCTCAGCGTCCTCTGGCGACACGTCCTCGTCGGCGGCTTCATCGGCGCCGGAGATGACGGCATGGCCGGCGACGAAATGCTCCATGATCACGCCGAGCACTTGCGGGCGCAGGGCGGCCCAGCCGATCTCGTCGGATTTGGTGACGGTGATGAAATCGCCGCCGAGGAAAACGCGCGATACGCCGGGGAGCGCGAAGATGGCGGTGGCCAGCGGGGAGCGTCCGGCGGTGTCGGCGCTGGCGAAGTCGGCGGTTCCGGCACCCATCACATCCTGCCCAGGCAGGAATTTCAGCGTGGCGGGGTTCGGCGTGCCTTCGGTCTCGATGAACATAGGGTGTTCCTGCAATGCGGACCGCACCGGTCCTGTTCGCTAGAAATCGGACAGGTTGAGCACAAGTGCAAGGGGTGGCGGGTTCTTCGAGAATGATGTTGTCTGCTTGGCATGAAAATTTGGGGCTCGCGTCGCCACATGGACATGCATCGCCGACTGTTTCTTGGAGCTCTCGCCACGCTGCCGATGACGCCGCTGGCGTCACGGCCAGCCCATGCGAGCGTGGCGCATCGGCTCACGATTTTGCACATGAATGATTTTCACAGCCGGCATGAGGCGGTGGATGGGCGGTCACTGACCTGCAAGCCCGGCGCTCGGCCGGATTGTTTTGGCGGTGCGGCGCGGCTGGCGAGTGCGCTGTTCGCCGAGCGCGCGGCGGCGGAGGCGGCGGGGCGGACGGTGCTGTTGCTCGACGCGGGCGATCAGTTCCAGGGCAGCCTGTTCTACACCGCCTGGCATGGCAAAGTGGAAATGGACGTCATGCGCGTGCTGGGCACCGAGGCGATGACGGTGGGCAACCACGAGTTCGACAATGGCCCCGCCGTCCTGGCGGAGTTTGTGCGATCCGCACCGTTTCCGGTGCTGTCGGCCAATATCGACGCGGATGGTGAGCCGGCCTTGGCGGGGCTGCTGAAACCGTCGATGCGGCTGACCAAGGCGGGGCTGGAGATCGGGATCATCGGCGTGACGACGCTGCAAACGGCGACCACCTCGTCGCCCGGCCCGAACATCCAATTCGGCGAGCCCGATGAGGCGCTGCGGCGGGAGGCGGCGACGTTGCGGGCGCAGGGGGCAAAGCTGGTGATCGCGTTGTCGCATCTGGGGGCGGGCGAAGATCAGCATCTGGCGGGGCGAATCGAGGGCGTTGACGTGTTCGTCGGCGGCCATTCGCACACCCTGCTGTCTGACAGTGAACCGGGCGCGGTGGGTCCAGCGCATCAGGCGTTCACCGGTCCGGCTGGCACGGCCGTGGTGGTGCAGGCGGCTTGTTATGGGCGGTATTTCGGCAGGCTGGATCTGGATATCGACGAGGGTGGTGCGGTTCTGGCTTATGGCGGTGATACGCGGCATATCGGCCTTGATCTGCCGGAGCATCCGCAGGTGGCGGCAATTGTTGCCAGTTATGCCAGCCAGCTTGACGCGGTGCGCAGGCGGGTGGTCGGCCACGCGGCGAAGGCCACGGATATCGACACCTGCAAGCTCGCCGAATGCGCGCTGGGCAGTTTCATCGCCGATGCCATGCTGGGTGCGACGCACGGGGCCGACCTGGCGCTGATCAATGGCGGCGGCATGCGAACCGGGCTGCCAGCGGGTGATCTGACGCTGGGAGACGTGCTCAGCGTGCTGCCATTTGGCAACACGCTGGCCACCTTGAAGCTTTCCGGTGTCGATCTGCGGCAGGCCTTGGCCAACGGCGTCAGCCGGGCCGGGCAGGGCGGGTTTCCTCAGGTGGCCGGGCTTCGCTTCACGTGGACACCACTGGCGCTGCCGCAGGATCGGCTGCGGCAGGTGGAAATCCGCGAGCCAGATGGCAGCTTCGCCCCGCTTGACCCCACGCGCATCTATGCTGTTGTCACCAACAACTTCATGCGCACCGGCGGCGATGGCTATGTCGTGATGCGCGACAACGCCATCGACCCCTATGACACTGGGCCGGGGGTGGACCAGGTGGTGGCCGACGCCATCGGTGCCGCACCAGCCTTCGCACCCATCACAGATGGGCGGATCAGGCTGAACTAGGGCAACGCCCGATCATATTGCACTGAACCGGTTCAATATGATCGGGCGTTGCTCTAGGCCTCAACCGACCGTCGGTGTGGACGACACCAGCGTATCAAGCCGGTAGCCGCCACCGTCGGTGAGCAGCAAGCGCAGCCGGTTTGGATCAGGTTCAATCTTCTGCCGCAGGCGATAGATGTGCGTCTCCAACGTGTGCGTGGTGACCGAGGCGTTGTAGCCCCACACCTCGTTGAGCAGCACTTGGCGCTGCACCGGAACGGCACCGCTGCGATAGAGGAATTTCAGAATTGCCGCTTCTTTCTCTGTCAGCCTGATCCGCTTGTTGCGAGCCACGTCGAGCAGCAGCTTGGCCGAGGGGCGAAACTGATACGGCCCGATTGTGAACACCGCATCCTCGCTGTTCTCGAAGATGCGCATCTGGGCGCGCAGGCGTGCGAGCAGTTCGGCGAGGCGGAACGGCTTGGCAATGTAGTCGTTGGCCCCGGAATCCAGGCCGCGCACAACGTCCATTTCCTCATCCGCGCCGGTGAGCATGATGATTGGCAGCTTATGACCCTGGCGACGCAGCTTGACGCAGAGATCGCGGCCATCCCCGTCAGGCAAGCCAACATCAAGGATCAGCGCGTCGTAGCGGGCATCAGGCTTGGCCATCACGGCCTCAGCCTCGGCAAGGGTGGTTGCCTCTGTGGCAATGAACTCGCCATCAACGGCAAGCTGCTCAACGAGCATTGCGCGCAGGCTGTCATCGTCATCGACCAGGAGGATTGGGCGCTCGCCCGACATACAACAATTCCTTCACCAAAACGTGCCGCTACCGACACGCTACCACATCTGACGCGAACGCTGCATCCGCCGAACTATGCGTCTGCACGGCAGGCATGTTCGTATAGTTTCTCCGCAATGCCAGCCGCTGTTATCATTCAGCAATCTTGCGCGCGCACAAGCCTCTGATAAGGCTTCCATTGCATAAGGCCTTGTGAGCTGACGCAAAAAGCACAAATGCAACTCGATGGGATGGTCGGAAACCGCCGGGCTCGACGGATTTTGCCAAACCCAGTACGACAACGTTCCATCCTCGCGCGAGTTGGTCAGCATTTGAACCATCATCCAAAGCCTGACGAAACGATGGCGGCCACGGTGCCTCTGTCCCTGCCGGACGCCACAGCGCTGAAGCTGCGGGCGGTCCATCGCGCTGCGTCTGAACTGCGGCGCGGGACACCGGTATTGATGACCGGCACCGAGCCGCTGGTGCTTCTGCCGGCAGAAACCGCCGGGGCGCGCGGTCTTGCTGAATTTGCAGCCATCGCAGTCGGCCCGGCCATGCTGCTTCTCGCCTCGGTCCGTGCTGCAGGCGTTTTGCATACGCCGATTGATTCGGATCAGTCCGTCCAGGCTATACACCTGACGGATTCCTTGTTCGCCCCGGAATCGCTGTCCAGCTTGGCCGACCCGACCGCCGAGCAGCTTCTGCCCGAGCCACCGGTTCGTGTGGACGCGCCGCCGAGCGCCTCTGCTGCCCTGGCGCTGACAAAGCTGGCGCGCCTGCTGCCAGCGGTGGTGGCAGCACCGGTTCGGGCCGACATCGCGGCGTGTGCAGGCGGAGACGCCGCTCGGCTGGGTCTGTTGAGCGTGAGCGTGGATGACGTGCTGTCTTACCCACTCTCTATGGCGGTGAACATCGTCCGTGTTGCCGAAGCAGCCGTACCGCTGGAAGGGGCTGCCGATGCCCGCGTGGTGGCGTTCCGTGCGCCGGACAGCGGCATCGAGCATCTGGCCATCCTCGTGGGCAAACCCGAAACGGTGGAGGCACCGCTGGTGCGGCTGCATTCGGAATGCTTCACCGGTGACCTGCTCGGCAGCCTGCGCTGCGATTGCGGGCCGCAGCTGCGTGGTGCGATTGCGCGCATGGCCGAGGAAGGCGCGGGCGTGCTGCTGTATCTGGCGCAAGAGGGGCGCGGCATCGGACTTGTGAACAAGCTGCGTGCCTATGCCCTTCAGGATAGTGGTCTGGACACGCTGGACGCCAACCGCGCCCTTGGCTGGGGTGGGGATGAGCGGAACTATCTCGTTGCCGCCACCATGCTGGGCGAACTCGGCATCGGGCGGCTTCGGCTGCTGACCAACAATCCCGACAAAATGGCAGCATTGGCCGCGTGTGGCGTGGATGTGGCGGGACGGGTGGCGCACGTCATGGCGCCCAATGGCGTGAACGACGGCTACCTCGCCACCAAAAACGCCCGCTTCGGCCATATGCTGCCTTGACCGTGGCCGTGCTGCACCCAGACGGGCGGCTGGATTACGCTGGCCGGATCTATCGTGCCGCCATGGGTGCCGCCGGGATCACGCCGCACAAGCAGGAAGGCGATCACGCCACCCCGTCCGGCCTGCTGCCCCTGCGCCGCATGCTCTATCGCGCCGACCGCATCGGCCTCATCCGCGCCAGTGTCCCGCGCGAGCCGTTGGCTCCGGACGATGGCTGGTGTGACGATCCCTATTCGCCCGCCTACAACACCAAAATCCGCCTCCCGCATGAGGCACGGCATGAGAAACTGTGGCGCGATGATCCGCTCTATGACGTGATCGGCGTGCTCGGCTGGAACGACGCACCAGTGGTCCGCCACGCAGGCTCGGCCATCTTCCTCCACGTCGCCCGCCGCGACCTCACCCCCACCGAAGGCTGCGTGGCGCTGCCGCTCGACGAATTGCTCAGCCTGCTCGCCGCAGGTCTTTCCGCCATCAGAGTGCTTCCACCCGCGTGAGCGCGCTGCTGACGCTGGTGGCCATGCTCGCCTTCGCCGCCAACTCCCTGCTGGCGCGGGCGGCGCTGAGCATCGACGGGATTGACGCCGCCAGCTTCACCGCCATCCGGCTGATCTCCGGTGCCGCTGCCTTGGGCGCGCTGCTCACCCTGCAACGCGGAAGGGCGATATGGACGAAACCACCGGGCAACTGGCCCTCCGCGCTGTGCCTGTTCGCCTACGCCATCGGCTTTTCACTCGCCTATCTGCGCCTCGGGGCCGCCACCGGCGCACTGATCCTGTTCGCCTCGGTGCAGGCGAGCATGATCGGCTGGGGCATTTTCCGCGGCCAGCACCCGCGCGGCGTGGAACTGGTGGGCCTCGCCATTGCGTTCGCCGCCTTCATATGGCTGCTGCTCCCCGGCCTGCACGCACCCGATCCTATCGGTGCCGTGCTGATGATGGCCGCTGGAGCATCCTGGGGGGCCTACTCCCTGCGCGGACGAAGCGGCGGCCCACCACTGGATGAGACCGCAGGCAATTTCCTCCGCACCGTCCCCATCTGCGCGCTGCTGGCACTTGTGGCGGACCACGCGAACGCACAGGGCATCGGCCTCGCATTGGCCTCAGGCATCATCGCCTCAGGCCTCGGCTACGCCATCTGGTATCGCGCGCTACCACTGCTCCAGCCGATGACGGCAGCCAGCGTCCAGCTCACCGTGCCCCTGATCGCGGCCCTGGGTGCCGTGCTGTTCCTGTCTGAAACCCTCACCCTTCGCCTCGTCCTCGCCGGGGCGTTCCTGCTCGGCGGCGTGGCACTCACCATCTTCGCCAAGCAGCGCGGCTAGCGTGCGATTGGGATGACTTTTATTTAGAGCACCGTGTATCTCGTCATTGCGAGACCCCGCTTAGGGCCGAAGCAACCCAGAGCCTCATGGCGTGACTGCTGGGTTGCTTTGTCGCAAGCCCTCCTCGCAATGACAAGAATCCGGATCTTAACTCATCGCTCTCTACGAAGGCCCCACACCACGCTCCGTCAGATAATGCTCGATCAACGGCCCCCACACCGCCGAGCCATTCTGGCCGAAAAACATGTTGTGCCCGTCAGCACCCCATGGCCCAGGCTGGACGAACTCCGCCTTGCCGCCCGCCACGGTGAAATGCGCATACATATCCTCCGCGATCGGCGGGCCGAAATAGGTGTCGTTGGCGGTATAAACCCACAGCATAGGCGTGGTTGCCGTCCGCCCGTAGACTCCCGCCGCCTCGGCCAAATTCTCGGGCTTACAGTTCTGGTTCGGCACGTTGTTCATGTGCCCGCCCCTGCCGCCAGCCATCGACACCATCGCGATGATGTTGGGATGCGGGATGGAGTTGAATGCATCTGTGGCCCAGCCCCCGGTAGACTGGCCGACCATCACCACCCCGTCGGGCCGGATGCCGGGCTTTTGCGTGAACAGATCTAAGGCCGCGGAAATGTCCTTTGTCGACTGCAGGCCCGCCGCCACATAGGCATCCGTGGAGCAGCCCGCCGAGCTCTCCGCAAACGTGCCTCCCGTCGCGCCATGTCCGCGCCTGAGCACATAGCCCACCGCATAGCCCCGTCGCAGGAACCATTGCGAGGTCTGGCTGTTGCATTCCTGCAGCGTCACCCGCGCTCGCGCATCCGAGGTGGCCGGTGTTCCGTGATTGATCATAACCAGACGTGCCGGTGATGTGGACACAGGATAGCAAAGCCGCGCTTGAAGCTGCGTCACCTGACCTGTGGCATCGGTGAACGGGATCGTCAGCTTCTCGTCCTGCAGCCCCGCGGCGCCTGCAGCCGATGCCTTGGCCGACGTATCGGACGGGGCGGCACACCCAGCCACAAATCCGCAGAGCAGAAGTAAAATCGACCACCGCATATGTGCCCTCCAAACGCCTACGGCTCGCGCGAGTACCCCTTCACATCCAGCTCCGCCAGATAGGCCGCCCACCGTGCCGCATATTCGCGGCCAAGCTGATGCAGGAACTCCCAGGAGTAAATGCCGGTGTCGTGCAGGTCATCGAACACCAGGCGCACCGCGTAATGCCCCACCGGCTCCACCGCCATGATGCCCACATGCCGCCGCCCGGCGACGGTTTTGCGCTGGCCGGGACCGTGGCCCTGCACCTCTGCACTTGGGCTTTCCACCCGCAAATATTCGGCCGGTAACTCAAACGCGCTGCCGTCGTTGAACGATACGTCTAGCCGTTTTTCTGCCCGGCGCAGACGAAGCTCGACGGCTTCGATCACCCGGCTGGCTCAGCCAAGGCACGCGCCTCCTCGGGCAGCATGATCGGAATGCCATCGCGAATCGGATAGGCCAGGCCCGCGGCCCGGCTGATCAACTCACCCGCTGCGCGGTCATA
Organism: uncultured Rhodospirillales bacterium; assembly: GCA_903823665.1. Classification (GTDB taxonomy): domain Bacteria; phylum Pseudomonadota; class Alphaproteobacteria; order Acetobacterales; family Acetobacteraceae; genus CAIQQQ01. Next base: position 39,056 of record CAIJTR010000202.1, on the reverse strand, counting down.
TTCCAGCGGCGTGCGCGTGACGGGGCAGACCAGAATTTCCAGCAGTCGCGGATCGACGGCAGCCTGCATTTCGGTCATTGGTCTGGCTTCCTGTTTTAGCTGGCCATCCGGCGAGGCGGGGCTTTATCCGGATCATGTGGCGGCTCATGCGTGTCGATGCTCAGCAGCGTCAGCAGCGTTTGCGCGCGGTCGGCAAGCCCATGTGCCTCCAGCAGCGCCTGCTTTTCGATCGGATCGAATGGGCAGACCATCGACAAGCTGGTGACGAGGTGCTGATCGTCCATCTCGCCCACCGCGTCCCAATTGGCCTCGAAACCGCGATGGTCGAAATATTGCCTCAACGCCGCCAGCAGCATGTCACGGTCAAAGCCGGCCTTTGCCGGAGTGTCATCGAGATCAGCGGCAAAACGGCTGAAATCTGCGCGAACCTGACGGTAGCCGCGCTGCATCTCAATTTCCTCGATCACGTCGAACCGGATCAGGCCGGTGAGGGTGATGAGATAGCGGCCATCCTCGGTCTCGCTGAAGCTGGTGAGCCTGCCAAGGCATCCCACACGATACAGCCCCGGCCCCTTCGGCATGCGCGGCTTGTCCGGGTCGGGCTGGATCATGGCGAACATGCGCCCGGCACCGAGCGCGTCCTCGACCATGGCGAGGTAGCGCGGCTCGAAAATATTAAGCGGCATCTTCCCACCCGGCAGCAGCATGGCCCCGCTGAGCGGGAACACGGCGAACCGGTCAGGCAGATCGTCCAGCCGGGGCAAAATGTCTTTCATGTCTGTGTGTGCAAGTGGTCGGCCTCAGCTGAAGAGCAAGGCAGAAAGTTTGCGCCGCGCTGTCATGGTTGCGGGATCATCCATGCCCCAGGCCTCGAACAGCTTGAGCAACTGCAGCCTTGCGGCCCCTTCGTTCCAATTCCGGTTGACCCGAAGAATGCCCAGCAGAGCCTCCGCCGCCGCCTCACGCTGGCCGGATGCATTCAAGGCGGTGGCAAGATCATACCGCGCCTGATGATCGGTCGGGTCAGACGCCAGACGTGCCTCCAGCTCGGCGAGCTGGCTCTGTGCGGCCCGGCCCTCGGCGGCCAACGCCATGGCGGAGCGTGCGCCCGAAATTTCGGCGTGCTCGGCTATTTTCTCGGGCACCTGCAACAGTGCCTCGGCGGCCTGCTCGTCATCGCCCAGTCCCAGCATTGCGCGAATGAGACCGCCCCATGCCTCCGGGCTCTCGGCGTCCTCGTTCAGTACCGTGCTGAACAGGTCCGCCGCGTTCTCGTATTGCCCGGCTTCCATCGCCAGCCGCGCCTCGGCGATCAAATCCGCGGCCGGCATGGCGCCACCGGCCAGTTTGAGCAGCGCTTCCACGAACCGCTTGATTTCTGATTCGGGCTGAGCGCCCTGGAACATGTCGGCGATCTGGCCTTTCCAGAACCCCACGACAGTGGGGATGGACTGCAGCGGTAGGCCCATACGGCTCAGCTGAGCCACCAGATTGGGGGCGGTATCGACATCGATCTTGACCAGCCTCACCCGGCCGCCCGCCGCCTTGACGATTTTTTCCAGCACCGGCGTGAGTTGCTTGCACGGCCCGCACCATGTCGCCCAGAAATCGACCATCACCGGAATGGTGCGCGACGCCTCCACCACATCGGCCATGAACGAGGCCTCGGTGCCATCGATAATCGAAACCGCGGCACCCGCGCCGGCGGCATTTGCCGCCCCTGGCAGGCCCGGTTTTGGAGTTTGGCCGATGATATAGTCCATCACGTCCCTCGCCTTACTGTGCGTTGGCACATCTGAAATTCGTCTGTTCCATCACGCAAAAGCCATGAAAACACGAGATCGGCAAGCTGGACGGTCACACGACCGAAAGGTGCCTCCCATGCCAGGTGCTTGAGGCGGAGAGTGACATCATTTCAGTCCGCACCAAACAACCTGACGGGCATCTTTCATATGATTTCGAGGCCGTGTCACCAACAGCCCTTGCGCCCAACGAAAATCACGCCTAGAACGCCGCCCTCGCCGGAAGGTGACTGAGACTGGAGTGCGGGCGTAGCTCAGGGGTAGAGCACAACCTTGCCAAGGTTGGGGTCGAGGGTTCGAATCCCTTCGCCCGCTCCAGTTTTTCTAAGGAAAATCAATCTGTTAAAGGCGGTCATCGGGGCCGCTTTTTGCTTACATTTGCCCAAACTGAGCGGGCTGTAAGCTCCTTGTAAGCGCAAGGAAGTGATCGTTCGGCTACCACAGCGCGCTTTTGGCGGCGCGCAAAGATAGATCGTGGTGATTGGCGCCGGTCGGGTGCCGCCAAACGGGCCGCAAATGTCCTCACCGGCTCAGCGAGACGCCGGCCTGCAACCGTGGGTCCGGGCTTTGTTGGCAAGGTCTAAAACTCTGATCGGATACCACTGGTGAAAAGTGCATCACTTCGTTGAAGTCTGATGTGACAAGGGATAAGGTCACCCCAGAATGCCGGGGAGAGTTGCATGAACGAGCGCCCTCGCAAGGCAACGCGGCTGACGGTAAGCCTCGAAGAGCAGGACTATCGGACCCTAAATGAGATCGCGTTGGCGCGAGACGCCTCAGTCTCGTGGGTCATCCGCCAAGCCATCCGGCAGTTTATCGACGCATCGCCGAAGCTAATCGATTCACCGGCGCTGCCGCGAATTAGCCAGGCGGGCGATGGTCGATGAGTGTTCACCGGAACAGCACAACAGGTTGGGGCGTGGATCGGACGCGCAAACAGTTCACGCGGAGGATCGGTGTTGGCGAGGTTTCGCCAGCATTATCGCTTCTGATTCTTGCCGAGGGCACAGACGCCCTGAATCGGCGAGATCGCCAAAATTCTAATCGCTTGAAAAGAGCCCCTCACGGGGTGGTCCGGGTTCATGGGGCCCCATCCCGCGGCAGAGCGATGACGAGCGCCATTTCACTTACGACGGACGTCTCACGGTTAATACCGCTCGGGCGGCTCGGTCTCATGAGGACCAGAAGCCCATGAAGCCACCTCGTTGGACAGTGGTTAGCCCCTCTGCATACGAGTGGGAACGCGAGGCTCTAGAGTTCCTCCGCGAGCATTTGCCTGACCACGACCCGTGGCGGGCATGGTCGAACTTCGAGTTTGTGGACGACGAGGGGCGCGTCAACGAGGTCGATTTGCTCGTCCTGACATCCGCAGGCCTCCTGCTGGTCGAAATCAAGAGCCGGCCGGGCACGATCGATGGCGACGCCCATAGCTGGGTTTGGACGACGGATGGCCGCAGGCACACCGTCGATAGCCCGCTTCTGCTGGCCAACCGGAAGGCAAAGCGTCTTGCGTCTCTGCTGAAGCGACAGGATGCGTTTGGCCGCGGCGCCAATCGAGTGCCTTGGGTGACGGAGGTCATCTTCCTCTCAAAGGTTCTACAGCCGCCGCGTATCGATCCTGGGACAGCACGCAGAGTGTTCCTGAGAGGTAACCCGCGCGGAGCCTCTGACACCGGCATCATCGCCGCGCTGACGGGCACGTTGGATACTGAGCTCGGTCGACCCGGATCAGTTGACTCGAATATTGCGCGCGCAACTGCGCGATCGATCGAGCAAGCAGGTATTCGACCGGCCGGCCGCGATCGGCGGGTCGGTGACTACCTCCTCGGCGCTCTACTCGGTGAGGGTGATGGCTGGCAGGATTTTGTGGCGAAACACGCGAGCCTCGGAGTGGCACGCCGCGTCAGGGTCTATCCGTATGCGCGTGCCGCGTCCCCTGATGAGCGCGAACGCCTGGGCCGCATGGCCATGCGCGAGTTCCGCGTTCTTGAGGGGATCGATCACCCCGGGATCCTCAGGGTACTCGACTTCCGTGAAACGGAACTTGGCCCTGCGCTTGTATTCGAGCATGACCCTAATTCGATCAGGCTCGACCGCTTCTTACGAGAAAAGCTATCGGACCTGACGGCGGAAGCGCGTCTGGGGCTTCTCCGGCAGTTGGCCGAGGCGCTTGGCCATGCGCACGGCAAGCGCCTGTACCATCGCGGCCTGGCGCCGCAGAATGTGCTGGTGCACGGCGTTGCCGAGGGACAACCCCGGCTTCAAATCATGAACTGGCAGGTTGCTTCCCGTGCCGAGGGGAGCCAGACCGCCATTCCCGTCACGTCGGGCACCCGCAATATCGACGACCATTTCGGCGATCCGGCAAAGGTCTATCTCGCACCCGAAGCACTCAGCGGCGGCGAAGCTGGCGCGCAGGCGGATGTCTTCTCGCTCGGCGCCATCGCCTACCACCTCTTCACAGGTCGTCCACCGGCGGACAGCCCACTTGAGTTGCCGGCGAAGTTGCGCGAGGGCGGCGGGCTGCGGCTTGCCGAAGCAGTTGATGGTATCGGCACCTTCCTCGAGGACCTGGTCCGCGCGTCAACCGCCCCTGTTGTGCGTGATCGGATCGCTTCGGCCGGTGAGTTCCTCGAATATCTCGCCCTGGCCGAAACGGATGCGCGTGCGCAAGATTCCACGACGACCGTCGATCCGAGCATCGCGAAACGGGACGACCAGCTTGAGGGCGGATTCGTTGTTGTCCGCAAACTCGGTCGCGGCGGCACGGCCGACGCATTGCTGGTCCGGCGCAATGGCGAGGATGACGAACTGGTCCTCAAGGTCGCCGTAGACGAGACGCACGGTGATCGCCTGCAAGCCGAAGCGGCTGTCCTGCGCCGCCTGCATCACCAGAACATCGTCCGCATTATCGACACGCTAACGGTCTCCGGTCGCGCTGCCATCCTCATGGAAAAGGCGGGCGATCGCACCCTCGCCGAGCGGTTGCGGGGCGATGACATGCCCTCGCTCGATCTGATGCGCCGCTTCGGCGAAGATCTTCTCCAGGCGCTCAATCACCTTGAAGAGCAAGGCGTCGCCCATCGCGATATCAAGCCCGACAACATCGGCATAGCACCTGCCGGCGGGAGCGGCCGTCTGCGCCTTGTCCTATTCGATTTCTCGCTCACCCGCACACCGCCCGAGAACATCCAGGCCGGGACACGGCCCTACCTCGATCCCTTCCTCGCCTTGCGGCCTCAGCGCCGTTGGGACCTGCATGCGGAGCGATATGCTGCGGCGGTCACCCTGCATGAACTCGTCGCCGGTGTCCCGCCCACCTGGGGCGATGGTGCGACTGAACCGCTCGTCACGGAGGACGAGGCCACAATCGCGACGGACCGTTTTGATCCCACGTTGCGAGAGGGGCTGCGGGACTTCTTTACGCAGGCGCTGCGTCGCAACGCCGAGGAGCGCTTCGACAATGCCGAGGAGATGCTGCGCGATTGGCGGCGGGCCTTCGAGCCGCTGGATCGTGGCGCCATCGCCGAAGACAGTATTGAAACCATTGCCCGCCGCCTCGATCGGCGCAGCACGATCGCCGAGCTCGGCTACAGCGTCGAAGCGCGTGACGTACTCGATCGTATGGGTGTGCATACCGTCCAGCAGTTGCTCGCCGTGGATCGCATCCGGTTCCGCTATCTCCGCAGCGTCAGCGACAAGGTCCGCCGTGAAATCCGCGAACGCGCCAAGCGCCTTGCCGAAATCAGACCTGAACTGAAGCCGGGCGGTGGGTCGGAGGATGCACAGGCCTGGGCCAGCGTGGACCGGCTTTCCGAACTCCTGATCCCGCGCCGTCCCGCGGGCGATGAGACGGCGGAAGACCGGTTGCTGGAACTTTACCTTGGTCTTGAGCCCGCCGACGGGCCGGTGTCCTGGCCCGCTGCCGGGGACGTCGCACGCGAAGCAGGCGTCGCCCGTAGTGCGGTCGCCTCGGTGTTGGGCAAGGCACGCGATCGTTGGCACAAGAGCCGGGAGCTCAACGAGCTCCGCACCGAATTGGTGTCGCTGCTGTCGAGTGCCGGTGGTGTCGCCACAGCCGATGAGCTGGCGGCGCTGTTGCTCGCCGCCCGCGGTTCAGTCGAGGACTCCGAGATTGATCGCCGCAGACTTGCAAGCGCTGTTCTCCGCGCGTCCATCGAACTGGAAGCCTCGGCCAGCGACACCGCGCGTTTTGCTTCGTATGCCGATCAGGCCCCGATCCTGGTGGCTCTCAGCCCTGAACTGGCGGCGCACGCCGTCGCACTCAGTGCCATCGCCGATCGCATGGCGCTCGAGGATCCCCTGCCCTCGCCCGGGCGGGTCGAGGAAGAATTGAATCTGGTCGCGCCGCCAGGCGGCACGGCACTACCGCCCGGTCGCACGCTGCGACTCGCGGCGGCCGCCTCCAAATCGGCGTCGCTCTCGGCCCGTGCCGAGCTGTATCCGAGGGGAATGTCGCCCGCGACGGCCCTGCGGCTCTCCCTGGGCTCGCTGGCCGGCCCACGATTGCTGTCCGAGGAAGCCGTTCGGGAGAGAGTCAAAGGACGGTTCCCGGATGCGGCGCAGTTGCCGCCACGGCCGGATCTCGATCGCCTTCTTGACGATGTGGGCGCGGAGCGGATTTGGCGCGACGACGATCCCGACGGGCGTGGCTATGTCAGCCGCATTGTGACCCCGTCCGACAGGGGCAGCCCCTCCGGTGTTTTGCGCTATGGCACGTTGGCCGCCGCGCCTCAGGCAACGCCAGAGGTGCTGGACGCACGGTCGCTGGAAGAAAAAATCGTCGGCGCTGGCCGCTCAGGGGCCTTTCTGGCTCTGACGGTCGATCCGCGCCGCGCCCCACGCGCCGAGGCCGAACTGCTACGCCGGTTCGCGCCGCGGGAGCGGGTCAGCTTGGAATTGCTGTTGCTGCGCGAGATGCGTGCGGAAGCCGAGGCACGAAAGGTGAAATGGCCCGTGGTTCTGGCCGCGGATGCGGAAGGACATGACGGGAAGGGTTTCCGAAACCTCCTTCGCCTTGCCACCAAAGCGGCTGAACGCGTGCTCGCGACGTTGTTGGCCCTCGACAGGCCGGCGCTGCTGGTGAACCCCGGACTGCTCGCGCGGTACGATCTGATGCCGATGCTGACAGATCTCGCGCAAGCATCTGGCACCAGGGGAGGCCCTCCCAGCCTATGGGTGCTTGTGGCCCAGGCGGATGGGGGTATGCCGATGATTGACGGTGCATCCCTGCCGGTCATGTCCGCCGCCAACTGGGCGCGACTGACCGACCCATGGCTTGCCAACGCCCACCGGGCCGGGGCCGCACGCAGCGCTGCCTGACCTTTCACGATTTTTGAGTTCGGATTCCCTCTTTCATGATCAACGCCGGCAAACTCCTCGCGGATCTGAAGCGCCTTCGAAAGGTGCTCGACGCCGACCTGCGCACGACGCACGCCGCCGGAGCACAGCGGGACGCTGTGCAGGCCGAGTGGCGAGAGGCGTTCGATCTCGGCCGGACGCGCGACACGTTTGAGGCTTTCCTCGACGGCGTATTCGATCAGGCCGTGGTCCATTGGGTGCTTGGGTGCGTTTTCCTGCGCTTTTTGGAAGACAACCTGCTGGTTGATCGCCCCTTTTTGTCTGGCCCTGGCGAACGCCTGGATTTAGCGAAGGAGCGGCAAGAGGCGCATTTCCGGGCGCGGCCGCATGACTCGGACACGGAATATCTGATCGCCACCTTCGGTGAAGCGGCGCGGCTTCCTGGCATCGCTGGACTGTTCGACCCGGAGCACAATCCGCTGTTCCGCCTGCCGTTGTCAGGCGACGGCGCGATGGCCTTGATTCGCTTTTTTCGCGAAGTGCTGCCGGAGACCGGCGAGTTGGCGCATGATTTCACCGATCCTGAATGGAACACACGGTTCCTGGGCGATCTGTATCAGGATCTTTCAGAAGAGGCACGCAAGCGCTACGCGCTGTTGCAGACACCGGATTTCGTCGAGTCCTGGATTCTAGATCGGACGCTTGAGCCGGCCACTCGCGAGTTTGGCCACGAACGCGTGACGATGATCGATCCGGCTTGCGGGTCCGGCCATTTCTTGCTTGGCGGATTCGCGCGGCTGTTGCGGCAGTGGCAGCGGTTCGCACCGGGGCTGCCGCCGGCCGAACAGGCTCAGCGTGCGTTGGATGCGATCGCGGGCGTGGACCTCAATCCGTTCGCGGTGGAGATCGCGCGGTTTCGCTTGCTGGTGGCCGCACTGCAGGGGGCGCAGGTGAATCGCTTGGCGGCGGCGCCGGGTTTCGTGTTGCATCTGGCGGCAGGCGACAGTCTGCTGCATGGACGGCATTTTTCCCGTAACGAGTTGGGCGGGGCCGAAGAAGGGTTCCGGCGGATGCTGCGTCATCACTACGTGGCGGAAGACACCGCGGAACTCGATCGCATTCTGGGGCGCCAGTACCACGCCGTCGTGGGCAACCCGCCGTATATCCAGCCACCCGATGCAGCGATGCGGGACGCGTACCGCGACATCTACGAGAGCTGTCATCGGAAATACGCTCTCGCGGCCCCCTTCATTGAGCGCTTCTTCGACTTGGCGCAGGTGGGGACGGATCAGGTGCCAGCGGGCTTCGTGGGACTGATCGTGGACAACAGCTTCATGAAGCGCGAGTTCGGCAAGAAGCTGATTGAGCGCGTCCTCGCGCGCCTGGATCTTACTCATGTGGTCAGCTGCTCCGGTGTGCCACTGCCGGGTCACAACACCTCCACGGCAATGCTGTTCGGCCGCAACCGTGCGCCGGTGGCGGGAGTGGTGCGAACAGTCCGCGGTATGCGGGGCGACCCTGACGCGGTTGATGATCCCGCGCGTGGGCAGCTTTGGACCGCGATCCTGATGCAAACTGATCAAGTGAAGTCTCAGAGCGCTTTCGTCAGCACTGAAGACACGCCACGGGATACTCTGGCGCGGCATCCCTGGAACATGGCTGGCGGTGGTGCCGCGGAGTTGCAGGAGGCAATTGAGGAGGGCCGGCGGCCACTCACGACCCTTCGTCCGGAGATCGGCTTCGGCTGCATAGTCAGCGAGGTAGAAGCATTTAGTATCACTGGGCGACGTGATGTGCCGAACGGCGCGGTCCCAACGCGCGAGATAGTCATCGGCGAGGAAGTTCGCGACTGGTCTGCTCGGTCTAGTGGGGTACTTCTTTTCCCCTACAACGCCGACATCTGCCTCACTGTTAACGCGGGGACGGAGCGCGCTCTTTGGCCTTGGAAGGCGCTGCTGCTTGCGCGCCGGGATTTTGGCAACCGAACCTATCGCGAAGTTGGGCGCTCGTTCGCGGAGTATCACCAGATCCCGATCGAGCGGAACCGCACCCCGCTTACTATCACATTCGGCGAGGTCGCTTCGCACAACCACTTCGTCCTCGACCGCGGCGGCAAGGTTTTCAACCAAACAGCACCGATCATTAAGCTGCCTGCTGCTTTTTCGGAGGACGAACACCTGGGCCTTCTTGGCCTTCTCAACTCCTCCACCGCATGCTTCTGGCTGAAGTCAAGATGTAAGGACAAGGGCGGCGACCAAGTCGGATCGCAGGGTGCCCGCATCCAGAACACAACTTGGGATGAACGATACGCTTTTAACGCGACGAACGTCGGCCACTTCCCTTTGGTCGCTACGCTTCCCCTTGAGCTCGCCCGTCGCCTCGACGCCGAGGCGCTACACTTTTCGGCCAATCTCCCCAACGCTCTCTGCGACCGCGCCCTGCCAACCCGGGACGCCTTGAGCGCTGCCCGCGCCGAAGCGGAGGCGGCACGCGCCCGCATGATCGCGCTGCAGGAGGAACTCGACTGGCGTTGCTACCGTCTCTACGACCTTCACGAGGCCCCCCCGGAAAACCCGCACCCGCCGCAACTGCAACTCGGGGAGCGCGCCTTCGAGATCGTCATGGCTCGCCGGATGGCGGCTGGGGAGTTGGAGACGGCTTGGTTCGAACGCCACCGCTCCACCCCAATTATCGAGCTGCCCGCTCACTGGCCGACCGACTACCGCGACGTGGTCGAGCGGCGCATCGAACTGATCGAGAACGACCTCACGATCGGCCTAATCGAGCGCGCCGACTACAAGCGACGCTGGTCCAGCGACCCGTGGGAGGAGATGGAGCGCGACGCGCTGCGCAACTGGCTGCTCGACCGACTGGAATCGCCATCCATCTGGACCAGCAGCGACGTTCGTTTGCTCTCCACCAATCAACTCACCGACCTGCTGCGGCGGGACGTGGACTTTCTCTCTGTTGCAACTCTCTACGTCGGCCGCGCGGACGTAAACCTGGAAGCCCTGGTTACTGAATTGGTCGCGAGGGAGTCCGTGCCGTTCCTGTCCGCCCTGAGCTACGCTGAAACCGGACTACGCAAGCGGGCGCAATGGGAAGCAACCTGGAACAAGCAGCGGCGCGAAGACGCAATCGATGCCGAGGTGGCGGCTCGGCGCGATGCGTTCCGCGCGCAAGCCGAGCGGCGGGCGCAGGAGCAATGGCTGGCCGTCAATCCCCGCCGCCCTGGTGAAGAACCCGAGCCATACGCGATCCGCATGCAGGCCGGTGCGGCACCGGAAGTGGAACAGCTTATCGACCGCCTGGTTGTGGAGGAACAGTGCCGACGCAAACGAGAAGAGGTCGGCGACATCCCCGCGCCGCCGAAATACGTCACCAAGGATTTTCAAAGCACGGATTTCTGGCGGCTCCGCGGCGGCCTGGATGTACCCAAGGAACGTTTCGTGTCGTTCCCGCACTGCCATCGCGACGCCGATGGCAGCTTGGTCATCATCTGGGCGGGCCACAACCATCTCAAACGCGCCCTGGCTATTGCGGCCTATTACCAAGAACGCAAAGACAGCGATGGCTGGCCGGCGGAACGCTTGCTGCCTCTGCTCGCCGGCGTGAGTGAGTTGGTGCCCTGGCTCCTGCAATGGCACAACGAGTACGACCCCGACCTGGGCGCCCGCATGGGGGATTATTTCGTGGATTTTGTGCAAACCGAGGCCAGGGCGCTCGGCATGACCGAAGCGGCCGTCGCCGCATGGATACCGCCCGCCACACCCCGTCGGGGCCGCACCCGGAGGGCCGCATAATGGGCGACACGCAAGCACCGCTGCTGCGCGACCTGATCACCATTCCAGAGCGCGTGCATCAGGGCGACTTCGTTCTGAAACTGTCGGAAGGCGTGTCGGACGCGCATGCCGAGGAGACGGTGAAAAATTACGTCGTCACCGACCAACTCCGGAAATCGTTCGACGACGCGTTAGGATTCATCCAGCGCGCTACGGAAGAACGCAAAAGCGCAGCCTGCTACCTGCACGGCTCGTTCGGCTCCGGCAAAAGCCACTTCATGGCAGTCCTGAACCTGCTGCTCGCAGGCAATGCCCGCGCCCGCGCGATTCCAGAGCTGGCGCCTGTGGTGGACCGCCACAACACCTGGACCCAGCAGCGCCGCTTCCTGATGGTGCCCTTCCACATGATCGGCGCGAGGGACGTGGAAAGCGCTGTGCTGGGCGGCTACGCGGAGCACGTGCGCCGAATTCATCCCGAGGCGCCGGTGCCCGGTTTCTACCTGGGCGAACGACTGTTCGAGGACGCCAAGGCTCAGCGCGCGCATTATGGCGATGAGGCTTTCTTTGGCAGGCTCAACCAACGTGCCAATGCTGAAAGCGAATGGGGCGATCTCGAAGACTCCTGGGATGCCGGGTCGTTCGAGTCAGCTATGCTGGAGCCGCCAAGCGGCGATCAGCGCCAACGTCTGGTCGGCGATCTGATCGGTCGGCTCTTCACCGGCTATGCCGACGTGGCACTCGCGAAGGGCGAAGCCTTCGTCGATATCGACACCGGCCTGGCCATCATGAGCCACCATGCGCGCGCCCTCGGCTATGACGCGGTGATCCTGTTCCTCGATGAGCTCATCCTCTGGCTGGCGACGCGCGCCGCCGATGTGAATTTCGTCTCGGCCGAGGGAGCGAAATTGTCGAAGCTGGTCGAGGCCCAGCGTGCGGACCGGCCTATTCCTATCATCTCCTTCGTCGCCCGCCAGCGGGACCTACGTGACCTCGTCGGTGCTAATCAGGCTGGCGCATTGCAGCTCCAGTTTGCCGATACCCTGCGCTACTGGGAGGCGCGGTTCGACCGCATCAACCTCGAAGACCGGAACCTGCCGCTGATCGCACAGCGGCGTCTTCTGAAACCGCGCGACGATGTGGCCGAGATACGGATCGATAACGCCTTCGATGAGTTCTTCAACCGCCGCAAGGAAGTTGTTGAAACGCTGCTCGGGTCCGACGGCGAGCGCTCGATGTTCCGGCAGGTCTATCCGTTCAGCCCGGCATTGGTGCAGGCGTTGATCGCCGCATCGTCAGTGCTTCAGCGGGAGCGCACCGCGCTGAAGCTGATGCTGACGCTGCTGGTCGAACGGAGGGATGAGCTGAGGCTGGGCAGTCTGATCCCGGTCGGCGATTTGTGGGACGCGATATCGACCAGCGACCAGCCGTTTTCAGATGGCATGCGGATTCAGTTCGAGAATGCCCGGAAGCTGTGGACACAGAAGCTGCTGCCGCTGCTGGAGCGGACCCATAACGTCACCTGGCAAGACATGGCCGAAGGGCGCGCGGACCCGCGCGCCGCGACCAATTTGCGCAACGATGCGCGCCTGCTGAAGACCCTGTTGCTGGCCGCCCTGGTGCCGGAGGTCGAGTCGCTGCGGGCGCTCACCGCGGCGCGGCTGGCAGCGCTGAATCATGGCAGCGTTGTATCCCCTATTCCGGGACGCGAAGGCGGCGCCGTCCTTGGCAAGCTCCGCACCTGGGCCGCGCAGGTTGGCGAAATCAAGCTGACGGATGACACAAATCCCGTCATCTCGCTGCAGATCACTGGTGTGGATGTCGAGCCTATCCTCGCCAACGCCGCGCACTACGACAACGACGGCAATCGTCGCCGCAAGGTTCGCGATCTTCTGTTCGCCGCACTGGGCATTGGCGATACAAATGGCGGAGAGTTGCTGAACGCGCAGGGGTTCATCGAGGTGCCGCATCTGTGGCGCGGCACGCGACGCCAGGTGGATGTTTGGCTGGAAAGCATTGCCGAGCTGTCCGACGAGCGTTTGCGAGGGCGCGCCGGAACACCGACCCTGCTGCTCGGCCTGCCCTTCGACGCGAACGGCCGGACGATGGCGGACCATAAGGCGCGGCTGGCTCGCTTCGGCGAGGAGGCTGATACGATTGCCTGGGTGGCCGCTCCGCTTGGCGATCGGGCGCTGCGTGACCTCGGCACACTGCTGCGCATCGATTATTTGCTGGTTGGATCGCGACTGGAGGAGAACTCCCCCAACCTCTCCGCGATCGACCGGCAGCAGGCGCGGTCTCTGCTCCAGAACCAGCAAAGCCAGCTTCAGGGCAGAATGCGCATGGTGCTGGAGGCCGCGTACGGCATCCGGCAGGATCAGGACGGCGCTTTGGCTGTTCAGGTTTCAGCCGAGGATCATCTGGTCTCGCTCGACGGAACGTTCCGACCTCAGCCACCAGTCGGGGCGACACTCAAAGAAGCGATGGGCGCGCTGCTCGACTCGACGTTTGCTCATCGGTTTCCCGCCCATCCGATCTTCGAGCAGGAAGTGAAGAACGCGGCATTGAGCAAAGTGCTCAAGGAGATCGAAGCCGCCGCCGAGGAGCCACAGCAGCGGCGCTTTATCGAGGATCGGGCGGTGCGTCAGATCCTTGGCGGGTTCGCGGGTCCGCTTAAGCTAGGCACGATGAACCAAGGCCTGACGCATTTCATTCTCGACGATCATTGGGCCAATCATTTCGCACGGCTGGCGGCGCAGCAGGGCGGCGGCGCCATGACGGTGAAGCGGCTGCGAGCACTGATTGATCAGCCGCGGCCGATGGGCCTGCCGAGAGAGGTGGAGAACCTCATTATCCTCGCCTGCGCGGCGCAGGCCGATCGAACGATTTCGCTGCGTGGGGCACCGGTGCGAGGCGCTATCGAGCGGCTGGATGACGACGCGGAATTACTTGCACAGCCGTTGCCTGACGAGACGACCTGGACGAAGGCGCGTGAGCGCGCGGCGGAAGTGTTTGGCCTCACGCCTTCAGAAGTTCGCAAGGGAGCGACAGTAGCACGATTGGCGAGTGAACTGCGGGAGAAGGCACACGCCGCACGTGCGTCACTGGCAACGCTGACGAGCGTGTTGCGGACGAGGATGGCGTCTGCGAGCGTAACACCCGAGACCGCACCGCGCATGATCACAGTGCTGTCGGCCTCGGTTCTTGTGACTGAGTTGACCGCCGGTATCGAGCCGTTGACCGTGGTGCAGTCGCTCGCAACATCAGACCTCCGGACTAGCGAAGCCGCCGTAGGACGATCAATATCCGCGGCATCCGGCCTCGCCTCCTTCCTGGCGTCCTTCGAGTGGGATGTGCTGGCCGCAGCCACCGCTCTTTCGGACCATCGACGCGCGGTGGCCGAGCAGATTGGCCGGTCTGTTGCAGAGGCGCTCGAGGCGGACGAACACGTCATCCCACTTGAGGCGCGGCTTCGCGAAGCTCAGCGGAATGCCTTCCGTCTGCTGGCGGCAGCGGCGCCAAGTGGCGGTGGGGCGGGCGCGGGTGCTAACGGGCAACCGGGCACCGCAGACACCGGGAATCGGCCGCCCCCTGGCGGCGTAGAGCCTGGCAGCGACTTCGATGGCTCCAGTCCGAGTCCTGAGATCTTGGAGGAGAGGGCCTGGGACGTTCTCCCGATTGAAGATGCAAAGGCGGAACTTGACCGTCTGCAGTCTCGCCTCGGCGCGGAACCCGGCGCGCGGCTGTCGATCTCATGGCGGCTCACACGGGATGGTGGAAAAGGGTGAGCCCACTCCTCGCACCTTCTCGACGCCAGCTTGAGGCGTTTCTCGACCGCGAGCCGGAGGCACGTGTTCTTGGCGTGCGGTCGCCAATGCGCCGCCCTTGGCCCGAATTCATCGAGCGTCGCGGGAAGCAGTTTAGGATCGCCTGGTGCGAAAGCGTGTTGGAGATCCGGGAAGCCCTTGCCGATATCGAGGCTGCCCCTGATGCCCGGCTACTCCTGATCACCAACCTCGAAGACAATCTGCTTGGCGCGGACGTTGTGGCCCGCTTTCCGCGTGGCCGGCTCATGGCGGCCAGCCGATGGGACGCGCTTCGCGCTGCTTTTTCCGCACGTGATCTCGACCCTCGCCTGCGTGGCCAGGATTGGCTCTCTGATTTGTTATTGGAGCGCCCACCAGCGGCTGGCTATCCGCCAGTCCCTGGCGGAGTGCTGGATTTGGATACCGCTTGGCGTTTTTGTCTCGAACACGCGGTCGGATTGACCGACGCGCGCGCTGACGTCGGTGCGCTGCTCGGCTGGACTGCTGGCGAAGGCAATTTGGATCGGTTTCAAGCGCTGCCTCAAGCCTCTCGGGACAAGATTCTCGAGAAGGTTGCAAGTGAGGGCGGCAGCGCCGCTGCTCTGGTGGCCAGGGCGGTGTCCGCTGGCCATGGGGCCGACGCGCTAGCAATTGGGTTGGTCTGCGGTGTCATCTTCGAGACGGCCGGACCGAGCGACAGCCTGCGTGACGCAGCTGTGCGGCTGGAGCCGGCGTTCGGCGGGAGCAGGGTTGACCCCGACGCGGGGAGCCTGCTGGCCGATGCCGCCGGCCGCGTCATCGCGCGGCTCGATGGCCCTTCCGCGCAAAGGCACCAAGCGCGGGCACTCGTTTGGCTGGAGACGGTTCGCGCGACGGAACACGCTGGGTTGAGCCGCGCACTCACCGCGGGGCTTGAGGCGCGGCTTGTCGCGGCTGCGGAGGCCATTGTCCAAGCGGCGGAGTCCGGTGGTGCGCAAGGTCTCGCGAACGCTGGACGGTTGGTGCGCCTTACGCTCAGCCACGAGCGCGCTGGCGACCATCGCGCAAGGCTTGATCGTCTGCAAATGGCTGCCAGGCTGTGCCGCTGGCTCTTTGGGAGGCGCCGGACAATCTCGGGGTTCGGTAGTGCGGCGCGGGCCTATGCTGAGGACGGCGGCTTTGTGGACTGGGTGCGCACGTCGCTGAGAGCTGGCGATGGTGTTCCGGCTGTCGCCGCGGCCTATGCGCGGCTTCGCGAACTCGCCGGAATTCGCCGTGAAGAAGAGAACAGCGCTTTCGCGGCCCTGCTCCGCGATTGGAACGCAGGGGGCTCCGCAGGCGACGAGGCGTTACCGATCGAGCGTGTCCTCGATAGTATTGTCGCACCTCTTGCGGCACATGTGTCGGTTCTGCTGCTGGTTCTCGATGGGCTGAGCTTCGCCGTTGCGCGGCCGTTGGTCGCCGATATCGGTCGTCAGGGTTGGACCGAGCTCTCCCCTACGGGCCGAGCTTCGCCCCCTCCGGTTGTAGCGGCCCTTCCAACAGTTACTGAGACTTCCCGGACAAGCCTTCTCTCCGGGCGCCTTGTCCGCGGGGATGCCGCATCGGAGCGTAGTGCTTTTGGCGTCCATCAACGGCTCCGCGAGATGTCACGAGCTGGGAAGCCGCCACTACTATTCCACAAAGCGGACCTCGGCGCTGGACCAGAGCTGGATGAACGTGTTCGATCCGCCTTGACCGATACGGGACAACGAGTCGTCGGCATTGTTCACAACGCGGTTGATGCGCAATTAGCCGGGTCGGACCAGATCGAAGTCCTTTGGTCCACGGAGGTCTTGCGCCAGTTAGCACCTGTGCTGAGAGCAGCAAGGGAGGCTGGTCGTTTGGTTGTTCTGACCGGGGACCACGGTCACGTGCTCGATGCTGGTACCACCTATGTCCAAGCCGCACCCGGCGACCGGTGGCGATCCGGCGGGCGGGCCCGGGATGGCGAGATCGAAGTACGGGATGGTCGCGTAATGTCTCCTGATGGCACACGAGGAGCGGTACTGGCCTGGAGCGAACGACTCCGCTACGCCTCAAAGCGGAGTGGTTATCACGGTGGCGCGAGCCCTCAGGAAGTTTTGGTGCCTCTGGCGGTCTTGACCAGTGGGGTCGCGCCACGGGATTGGGTTGAAGCACCTCCCGCTGAGCCCGCCTGGTGGGGCGAGGGCGAAGCGCCGCCAGCCGCACCCAGCGTTACGCCAGCATCGCCCGGTCGCCGTCGCGATACAAAGCAAATCAGCCTGTTCGAGGTAACACCAGCAGCGGATGCTTGGATTGACTCTCTTCTGACATCGCCGACTTACGCGGCCCAGCGAGGGCTTGCGGGGCGTGGAGCGCCGGACGATCTGGTCATCCGAGCACTGGTCGCGGCGCTTGCTGCACGCGGCGGGAGACTTTCACGAACGGCACTCGCGCAGACGCTTCAGTTGCCCGCCTTCCGTGCCTCTGGCCTCGTTAATGCGACGAGGCGTGTGCTCAACGTCGATCAGGCACAGGTTCTTTCAATCGACGCGACTGCCGATGAAGTCATATTGGACGTGCGCCTTCTGCGGCTACAGTTCGAGATCGGCGGTGGACCATGACCGGCCCCCAGCGGCGCGCTGAGATACTCGATGCGCTTCGCCGAGGGACAGTACCGCGAGAGGGCCTCGCCGCTTTCGCAGTGGGGATGGATAGGTTCGAAGCCGCGATTGATGCTGACCTTGCAGCCGTTGCCCTGGGCCGGGGCGGTTTCAAAGCGGTTCGCGGCGAATATGGGAGCGGTAAAACTTTCTTTGCCCGATGGCTTGAAGAGCGCGCCCGCTCCACCAGCGGTTTTGCAACAAGTGAAGTTCAAGTCTCCGAGACAGAAACCCCCCTGCATCGTTGGGAGACGGTCTATCGTCGCCTCGCAGAACGGCTCGCAACTGCCGACACCCCGGACGGCGCACTTCGATCAATCGTCGATGCGTGGTTTTACACCCTTGAGGAGGATGCACTCGCTTCTGGGAACATCGATTCCAGTGACGCGGAGGGACTGGTTGCTGCGACTGACGCTCTCGTTGAGCAGAGGCTGTCGACAATTTCTCGTACCGCGCCGGCTTTTGCCGCTGTGTTGCGTGCCTACCGGCGTGCTCTACTAGCCGATGAGGCGGCGCTTGCTGAGGGATTGATCGCTTGGCTCGGTGGTCAGCCGAACGTCGCTGCCGCAGTAAAGCGCGCTGCTGGCGTGAAGGGCGATCTCGATCCGTTCGGAGCAATGCACTTTCTGGCTGGGCTGCTGACCATCCTTCGAGATTCGGGGCGGCCAGGACTTGTCTTAGTGCTTGATGAGGTTGAGACATTACAACGAATGCGCGCCGACACTCGCGAGAAGGGACTCAACGCTCTCCGACAGCTTCTCGACGAAATGGATGCCGGTCGGTATCCGGGATTATTCCTTGTCGTGACTGGAACGTCTGCTTTCTTTGATGGGCCGCAGGGTGTTCAGCGCCTCCCTCCCTTAGCCCAGCGCATCCACACGGACTTTGCGACCGATGCGCGCTTCGATAATCCGCGGGCTGTGCAAATAAGGCTTCCCGGGTTTGATCTCGATGCCCTGGTGCAGGTAGGCGCGCGGGTTCGTGACCTTTTTGCAGAGCAAGCGAGCCAGGGCGGGCGCGTCCGCGCGGTTGTCGACAACGCTTATCTTGCAGATCTTGCTCGTGCGGTCGCTGGCCGATTTGGGGGGCGCGTTGGGGTTGCGCCTCGCATTTTCCTCAAGAAACTCGTTGCGGACGTACTTGACAGAGTTGATCAGTTTACGGAATTCGATCCGCGGCGACATTATGCGCCAACTATTGATGAACGAGAGCTGTCTGTCGCCGAGCGTGCTAGCGCAGGTGCGACTTCGGTCGACGATGTTGAGCTTGACGCGTGAAATCATTCGATCAGCTTCACCCGGCCCTACGATATCACATCGTCAATACGCTGGGATGGGTTGATCTACGGGCGACCCAAAGGGACGCGATTGCTCCGATCCACGCTGGAGATGACGTACTCCTCCTTGCGCCGACGGCTGGCGGAAAGACCGAAGCGGCGTTCTTGCCACTGCTGTCACGCGCAGCAAACCAGTCCTGGAGTGGTCTTTCGATTCTCTATCTGTGCCCATTAAAGGCTTTGCTGAACAACCTTGAGCCCCGGCTCAGCCGATACGCCGGTTTCGTTGGCCGCACCGTGGGCGTATGGCATGGTGACGTTGGCGAGCCGGCACGCAAGAGGATGCTGCGGGACGCACCGGACGTTCTTCTCACCACACCAGAGTCGGTTGAAGCAATTTTGGTGTCGGCCCGGATCGACCATCAATCTTTGCTAGGCGGTCTAAGGGCGGTTGTTGTCGACGAGCTTCATGCATTCGCTGGTGACGACCGGGGATGGCACCTACTCGCAATTCTTGCGCGTCTTGAGTGGCTCACCGGACAACGCATTCAGCGAATTGGCCTATCGGCAACAGTCGGAAATCCAGATGACTTGTTGACGTGGCTTACTCGGAACAGGGGCGGGAGAATTGTCGGCTCGGGCGCAGGGCTAACCACCGGAGACGTTTTGGCCGATCACGTTGGCTCGGTTGAAAACGCTGTGACAGTCCTGTCGCGCGTCCATCGGGGTGAACGGAGGCTCATATTTGCAGACAGCCGCGCCAGGGTTGAGGAACTTGCAGCCGGTTTGCGTCGTGCAGGAGTTCGGACGTTTGTCTCCCATGGTTCTCTGTCTGCCGACGAACGGCGCCAAGCCGAGGCTGCCTTCGCTGCAGAGCCCGACTGCGCAATTGTCGCTACATCGACGTTGGAGCTGGGAATCGATGTTGGTGAACTCGACCGCGTAATACAGGTAGGTGTACCGCCATCTGTCGCTAGTTTTCTCCAGCGGATGGGGAGGAGCGGTCGAAGAGCAGGCTCTGTTCGCAATTTTCTCTTCCTAGCGACAAGTGATTCCGAACTGCTTTTGGCTCTAGGTATCGCCCGCCTTTGGCGAGAGGGGTACGTCGAACATGTGGAACCTCCCGCTCAGCCCGCTCACATCTACGCGCAGCAGATAATGGCTTTAGTGCTGCAAGAAAAAGGCATCGCGGTCAGTGATTTGGACAGTTGGCTTGGAGTGACGTTCGAAGCCATATCGCCGAGCGACCAAGCGGATGTTGTTGAACACATGATTGCTACTGGGATGCTGAGCTTGGATGCCGGTATCCTTGGGCTGGGAGCGCTGGCTGAGCAGGAATTCGGTCGAAGGCATTTCGGCGATCTCGTCGTCAGCTTTAGTAGTCCGATGCTCCTTTCAGTTACATTCGGACGAACCGAACTCGGTGCTATCCACCCGCTAGCGGTTGCTCCGTTACCGGACGGCGAGCCGATTGTCATACTTTTGGCTGGACGTAGTTGGCGCGTAGTCGACGTTAATTGGCCGCGACGTCGCGTTTCCGTTGTGGCCGCTGAGGGAGAGGGTCGAGCACGCTGGCTTGGTAGTGGAAGGCCCGCATCATTCGCAGTGTGTCGTGCAGCGGAGGCAGTCATCGCTGGAGCTGCACCTGGGTGTAGGCTTTCGCGCAGGGCGGTATCTAAGTTGGAGGAGGTTCAAGAGCGGCTGCCATTCGTCGACGCGACAACAATTCCGATCGTCCATAATGGACAGGATATTTTTCGTATCTGGACCTTTGCCGGCGGCCGGGCGAATGCGGCACTGGCGCAAGTCATTCCTGGAGCCGGATCGCGCTCGGACGATTTTTGTATTACGATCAGAGGCGGGAGCGATGCGGCTGCGATCAAGTCTTTATCAAAAATAGAAACAGTTTGGGTTCGTCCTTTAGTTTCCTCAGAAATGATCAGGGAATTGAAATTCGGCTCATGTCTCCCCGAGAAAATCGCTACGTCGACAATAGAGGCGCGCCTTTTAGATCGAGACGGCATTCAAAAGACGCTGGCGCGCACGCCTCGGCTATTGGACGCCGTACAATAGGTCTTTCGCAGCAGATAGCCCTCGACTGGTAAAAACTTCCAGAATTTGGAAAGACAAGAAAATATTTCCTATTTCGCATGGTTCTTACGCCAATTCCCAAATAAACTGGATCGCCTACGTTGCAACAATCCGCTGAAATGGATGCGGGATGCCCAATAGTGATCTGCTCGGATGGAGAAGCGAATCGTCCTGGGCTAGAGGTTGCCCCACGACGAAACACCTAAAGGTGCGCAACGCCGATTGTCACTGATACCGAGAAATTAGCGAGCCAATCAGATGGTAGGATCGCCAATGCCATCAGCGCACATAGTTAAATTTCTTTAATAATGCCAGAAAAATCAACGCCGCCGTTTTGCCTCAATGTCTGCGCCAATCTTGCTGCACTGCACTCGTGCGTAGAATCACCTAGGAGGCAGATGCATGATCGACCTCGTTTCCGTCACACAGGCGCTTTTGGTAGCCGAGCATCTGAGCTTCAGCCGCGCCGCACAGGTTCTCGGTGTCCGGCAGTCGGCCGTCAGCCGCCGCGTCCGGGCGCTGGAGGACAAACTGGGGGTGTCGCTGTTTGAGCGCGACTCGACCGGTGTCCGGCTCACGGAGGCGGGGCGCCGATTTCTGGAGAGGACGCGCCCAGCTCTCTCGGAGATTGATCACGCGATGAAGGCGGCCGCCAGTGCCGGACGCGGCGCCGAGGGCGTGATCCGCATCGGCATTCTGGCGTCGGTCTCAGGTGGCTACCTGCGCAACCTGCTGGGCAGCTATCGCGAGCACCACCCCGCGATCGCCATGGAGATCGTCGAAGGCTCTACCAGTGAACATCTCGCCCGGATCACAGAGCGCCATCTCGACGTCGCTTTCGTAGCCGGGACACCGGTGGTGGCACACTGCGATAGCGTCGTATTGTGGGAGGCACGGGTGTTTGCCGCTTTGCCGGAGCACCATGCTTTGGCCGAAGGCGACGCGATCCATTGGGAGTCCCTGAAGGATGAGGATTTCATCGTCAGCCGAGCCGCGCCTGGGCCTGAGATACACGACTACATCGTCCGCCGGACGACGGCCTTCGGGCGAAGTCCATCGATCGAGCGGCATGGTGTCGGCGGCGAAACTCTCATGCATCTGGTCGCCCTGGGCTTTGGCATCAGCATCGCAAGCGAAGCAGCGACCGCGACGCGGTATCCCGAGGTCGTCTTCCGCCCGCTGGCGACCGTGGAAGACATGTTGCCGTACAGCGCGGTCTGGCTGCCGGGCAACGACAATCCCGCGCTGCGGCGTTTTCTCAGCCTTGCTCGCTCGTTGGCGTCGGGCCGCCCGGCGCCTGACGCGCCAAAGTGGGTTTCCTGACGCTGCGCAGTTTGGCGAACGCGCGGTCGCCGGCGATGAAGCGCGCCAGCATCGGCGCAACCAGTTTCGCGGGATCGATCGTATCCTGTCCGGTTTCGCGACCTAGGGCGTCGGCATAGGCGACGAGGTCGCGGTGTATCGCCGCCGGCAGCTCGACCGTCAGCTTGATCGGCTTGTCGTCGGCAATCGCGCCGAGTTTCAGCTGTGCCATCTCTCTCCTCCTCAGCCTTGATAAGGTTCGAGCACGAGATCCCGGTTGACGATCACGCGCACCGGGAAGCCCGGGCGGATCGTCAGGGTAGGTTGGATGTTCAGATAGCGGCCCACGATCTGCTGGCCGGTTTGGTTGAAGCTCTGGGACGCGCCCTGCCGCAGCGCCTGGACAAGCGAGTTCTCGTTGCTGCCCGTGCCCGCTTCGGACCCGACGCTCAGGAGGGTCGAGAGCATCGCGGCCTTGAACAGCATGCCCCAATGGTTATCCACCTCGTCCTCCAGCCCCGAATATCCAGCCGCGTCGGCGCCTGGCTGGCGTTCCAGCACGATCGATTTGCCGTTCGGCATGATCAAACGGGTCCAGACCAGCAGGATACGCGACTGTCCGAACGCGACCTGGCTGTCGTAGGTGCCGATGAGACGCGCACCTTGGGGAATCAGCAGCGACCGGCCGCTCGGGCTGTCGTAGACGTTCTCGGTCACCTGGGCGGTGATCTGGCCGGGAAGATCGGAACGGATGCCCGTCAGCAGCGCGCCGGGAATGA
Source organism: uncultured Rhodospirillales bacterium (assembly GCA_903823665.1). Taxonomy (GTDB): domain Bacteria; phylum Pseudomonadota; class Alphaproteobacteria; order Acetobacterales; family Acetobacteraceae; genus CAIQQQ01. Next base: position 16,254 of record CAIJTR010000202.1, on the reverse strand, counting down.
CGGTGCCCGCTTGCACCACATAGGCCGAGGCGGGCACGGCCAGCCGGTCCGGGCTGGTCGTCCGCCGATCGACCGAGGCGTTGGTGAAGGCCAGCTTGCGGTCCTGGCCATTCTGCGCGAACGCCGCGTCCGCCGAGAGTTGCGGCGCCTGACCTGGCGCCGTTGCGCCATCCGGCATCGCCACGGGCGGAAGCGTCGGTGCCGGCAGCTCGCGGATATTCGTAGACGCGAACAAGCGGCTCAGCCGTGCGGCTTCGATTTCTTGCGCGCGGCGCTGCGCTTCTGGATCCACGGCAGGTCCGGTCGGAACCACGGTGCTCGGCGCTGCTCCGGCGTTAAGCATTGGCCGGCCGAGATCGCCGGGCAGCGGTGGCCCGAGCTGGGGCGCCTGTCGAGGAATGCCGGCATAGTCGCGGGGGAGACCCGCCAGGCCATCGGCGGTCGTGCGATGGTCGGTGCTGTAAAGTTCTTCCGGTGCTCCGCGCTTGCCGTTGTTCTGGAGCGCCCAGAACACGGCGGCGGAGACCGCGACCAAAGCGATCGCCGCACCGCCAGCCAGTACCTTGCGCGAAAGCCGGGTGACGCGCGGCCGCTCGGACCGCAGCCGCAGCGACGGGTCTGGAGCCCCCGGCGCTGCTCGCCCGGCATTCCCTTCCGGGTCTCCGCTCATCGCACCCTCCCATCAGTGCGAGAGATGCGCACGGTTTGCTGGTGTTCCCCTCCCAGGCGAAGTTCGGCGGCGGCGAACAGCCGATCGACGATGTAGTAGTTCTGGCGGACGCGGTAATTGACGAGCTGGCCGTCGCCTTCAGGTCCGATCACGAAGAGCGGCGGCGCTTCGCCCTGGGCGAGACCGCGCGGCATTTCGATATAGACCTTGGAACCGTCATCGAACGCCGAAAGCGGCCGCCATGCCGGGTTGTCGCCGGTGATCTGATAGCGGAACCGAAGTTTCGAGACGTCGATGCCAGCGTCGATCGGCGCCGCCGTCGCGGCTGCGGCGTTCTGACGGCGAAGTGCGATAAGCTGGTCCTGCGGGTACTGCCAGGACACGGACGCCATGTAGGTCGCGCTCGTCGAGCGCAGTTCGAGGAGGTATGTCCGCCGATCGGTGTTGATGATGAGGTTGGTCAGAAGGTCTGGCCGCGTCGGCTTCACCAGGATGTGGATACGTTTGGTGGCGCCCGCGCCGCTTTCGGTGTCGCCGATGATCCAGCGCACCGTGTCGCCGGCGGCGACGGGGCCCGAACCGACGAGTTGCTCGCCCTCCTGGAGGGCGATATCGGTGACCTGACCCGGCGCCGTGTAGACTTGGTAGAGGGCGCCGCCGGAGAAGGGATAGACCTGCACGGCGTTGATAAAGCCGTCCCGCACCGGTTGCACGCGGGCGGCGGCGTTGGCCTGATTGACGCGAACCGTTGGGTCGCCAGACTCCGGCGGAGCCTTGCCTTTCGGGAGCGGTTTCAACTGGCCGGGAAGCGGCAGCGGCGTCGGCAGTTCCACGACCTGCACCGGCGCTGGCGGATCCGCCTGCAACACAGCCGGCGCCGCCACGTCATCGAGCGCGATCTCCGGCGGCTTCGTCAGATGCGCGCAGCCCGCGAGCGCCGAGGCGGAAAGCAGCAATGCCGGGAGTGCGGCTCTACGGAAAATCGGAAGAGCCGGATTACGGAAAGACAGCGGCTTCATTGCCCCAGCTCCTTCGACCAGTTGATGGAATTGACGAAGACCCCGAGCGGGTTCTTCCGCAGCTTGTCGGCGTCGTGCGGGGTCTGGAGCACGACGGAGAGGATGGCGGTCCAGCGTTCGGTCGAACTCAAACTGCCGTTCTCGTAGCGGCGCTGGATCCAGGCGACGCGGAACGATTCCGGCGAGGCGCGGATGACGCTGGATACCTCGACGGAGATCTGGATCTTGCCGAGGTTGCCGAAGGGATCATTTGTGCGCGCGTAATCGTTCAGCGCCGCCGCGCCGCGATCGGTCGTGAAGTCGTAGGCGCGCAGCCATTGCTGGCGCAGCACGATCGGATCGGCGGGCAGCCCGCGGACATCTTCGATGAAACGCGCGAGATGATAGGCGATCTGCGGATCGCTCGGCTGAAAGTCGGCGCTGGCCGGCGCAATCGCCTGGGCCTGGCCGAGCTTGTCGATCTGGACCACCCAGGGGGTGATGGTGCCGCGCGCCGATTGCCAGACCAGCCCGCCGGCGAGGCAACCTGATAGGACAAGCGAACCGAAGGCCATCAACCGCCAGTTCTTCGCCTGAACCCGGGCTGAACCGATCCGCTCGTCCCAGACCTGGGCGGCTTTCTGGTAGGGCGTTTCCGGCTCAGGGGTGCGCCCGTAACGCACGGATGGTCGTCGGAACATGCTCATTCCCCTTCCGAGAGATCGACGGACGCACCGCCGCCGCTGCCGTCACCTGACTTGACCGCGTGACTGGCGGCGGATGCGCCATGGCTGATGGTCTGGGAGCGCCTCATCCGCTTCGCCCAATCGGGCGGGCTGCCGGACGCCGACGATCCGGCGGAGGACGCAGCGCCGGCAGCTTCCCCGCCACCACTCGCCGCTTCTCCCGTGACGGCCCGCCCGCCGGCTTCGAAGCTGGATTTGAGGTTCGCAGCGGCACGCCGAAGCGGACTGGTGACCGCCTCGGCGGCCTTGGAGATGCCAGAGGTCGCAACCCCGGAGGCGCCGCCCGCGCGATAGGCGGCGGTCGCGCCACCGGCGAGTGCCGAACCGCGGCGTGCCGCGCCGGCAGCGGCGCCACCGATGAGTCCCGCGCCGCCCGCCGCGAGACCGGCGCCAGCCGCGACAATGCCGCCAGCGGCCAGGCCGGTGGCGACGGCAGCGCCGGCGCCGAGCTGCGGTCCGCCCGACACCAGCCCGTTTGCGATGCCAGGCCCGAAGATGCCGAGGCCGAGCAGCGCCAGCGCGGCGAGCACGATCGCCATGGCGTCGTCGATCGAGGGCTGCGCGCCGCCGAAGCCCGCGGTGAACAGGGCGAACAGCGTCGAGCCGATGCCGACGATGACGGCGAGCACCAGCACCTTGATGCCGGAGGACACGACGTTGCCGAGCACGCGCTCGGCGGCGAAGGCGGTCTTGCCGAAGAGCCCGAACGGAATCAGCACGAACCCGGCAAGCGTCGTCAGCTTGAATTCAATGAGGGTGATGAAGAGCTGGATCGCGAGAATGAAGAAAGCGAGCAGCACCATCACCCAGGCGAAGAGCAGCACCGTGATCTGGATGAAGTTCTCGAAGAACGAGACGTAGCCCATCAGGCCGGAGATCGAGTCGAGTATGGGGCGGCCGGCATCGAGGCCGACCTGAGCAATGCGGCCAGGGCGAAGGAAATCCGCCTCGGCCATTCCCGTGCCGGATGCTTTCAGACCGAGCCCGGCGAAGCTCTCGAAGACGATGCGGGAGAGACTGTTCCAGTTGCCGATCAGGTAGGCGAAGACGCCGACAAACAGCGTCTTCTTCACCAGCCGCGCGATGATGTCGTCGTCGGCGCCCCAGGACCAGAAGAGCGCGGCCAGCGTCACGTCGATCACGATCAGCGTGGTCGCGATGAAGGCAACCTCGCTGCCGAGCAAGCCGAAGCCGCTGTCGATGTACTGGGTGAAGACCGCGAGGAAACGGTCAATGACGCCGGTGCCGCCCATCTTATCGCTCGTCCTTCGGCGTGGGTTGATCGAGCGGCCCAGCGCCCGTTCCGACGCTTGGCGACGTTCGCGTTCCGGGGAACATTTCGGCCGGCGAGGGTTCCGAGGGACGGGCGCCGCCGCCAAGGAAGCGACGCCGGTTCTCGGCCCATGCGTGCAGGCAGCCAGCGTCGTGCGCGCCGGCTTCTCCAAGGATCTGGCAGCGGGCCAGATCGGCCCGCAGGGGATCGGCATCGACGACCGCGGGCAAAGGTGGCGAACCCTCAGCGGGCTTATGATCGCCATGCCGGAACTGGATGGCGGTCGCGGCGATCGCGATCATCACGAACGCCATTGCCGCCGCCCGTGCTGCCATTGCCGGGGCGATGCGCGGCGTCATCAGTGAAACATCGTGATGGTGGTGGGCTGGTAGCCCGAGCCGGGCGTCAGGAAGCGGCGAAGTTGTTCCTTCGCCTGATCCTGAGCCGCGGCTTGCTGCGCGGATTGGAGCGTCTGCGCGCGTCCCTGGGCCGCGACCGCGGCCGTGAGGTCGGCGATCTGCTGCGCCTGGAGGGCGAGCATCTGATTGCCCGCCTGCGTCGCCTGGAGCGCGCCGGTCGCGGACTGGCTGGACGTGACCAACGCCGACATCTGTGTGCGGTTGGTGTCGAGATTGCCGACGACGCCGGCCTGGACGCGCAAGGCGTCCTGGAAGCCTCCGACCGAGTTCTGCCACCGCTGTTGGGCGTTGGCGATCAGGGCCTGATTGGACTGGCTGGCGTTCGCGCCGCCATAGGTGGTCTGGAACGCGTGGTCGATCTGCTGAACGTTGTAGGCAATGTTCTGTGCCTGGGCGAGGAGCTGCTGGGTGCGCTGGATCGACGACTGAAGTTGTTGCAGCGACGAGTAAGGCAGGCTCGCGAGATTGCGCGCCTGGTTGATCAGCATCTGCGCTTCGTTCTGCAGCGAGGTGATCTGGTTGGTGACCTGCTGAAGCTCGCGCGCGGCAGTCAGCACATTCTGGGAGAAGTTGTTCGGATCGAAGACGATCCATTGTGCGAAGGCCGGCGGCGCGGCGACGGCAAGCGAAAGGGCAAGCGCGCTCGACGCCGCCAATTGGCGAAGGCGAATACGGGTCATGGCTGTATCTCCAGGTTTCGCAGGGCGGGGATGAGATCGGCGGCCCAACCGGCGTCCCGCAGGCGCAGCCAGGCAGAGAGGAAGCCGTCGCGCCCGTGCTCGGCGAGCAGGCGCTCAATGGCGGCCTGGTCGGACTTCGATGAAGCGGCAGTGAAGGCCAGCGCGACGTCGCCGAGGCCCAATTCGAACAGGCGATTGCCCCGTCGCGACTGGCAGTAGTAGTCGCGCTTGGGCGTCGCTCTCGCGAGGATCTCGATCTGCCGGTCGTTCAGGCCGAAGCGGCGATAGATGGCGGTGATCTGCGGCTCGATCGCGCGTTCGTTCGGCAGGAACAGCCGCGTCGGGCAACTCTCGATGATGGCGGGCGCAATGGCGCTGCCATCGATATCCGAGAGGGATTGGGTGGCGAAAATGACGCTCGCGTTCTTCTTGCGCAGCGTCTTCAGCCATTCGCGGAGTTGGCCGGCGAAGCCTTCGTCATCGAGGGCGAGCCAGCCTTCATCGACGATCAGCAATGTTGGCCGCCCGTCGAGCCGGCCCTCGATGCGGTGGAAGAGATACGCCAGCACCGCAGGCGCAGCGCCGGTGCCGATGAGACCCTCGGTCTCGAATGCCTGGACACTGGCTTCACCGAGACGTTCGGCCTCGGCGTCGAGCAGGCGGCCGTAGGGACCGCCGAGACAATAGGATTGCAGGGCGCGCTTCAGGGCTTGCGATTGCAGCAGTACCGACAGACCGGTCAGCGTGCGTTCCGCGATCGGCGCGCTGGCAAGCGACGAGAGCGCCGACCACAGGTGATCCTTCGCCTCAGGCGTGACGCTGATCTTCTCGCGCGAGAGAATGGCGGCGATCCATTCCGCCGCCCAACCGCGTTCGGCCGCATTGTCGATCAGAGCCAGCGGCTGCAAAGCCACGGGTTCGGTCGCATCGCCGGACAGAGCACCGCCGAGATCGTGCCAGTCGCCGCCCATCGCCAGCGCCGCTGCGCGGATCGAGCCGCCAAAATCGAAGGCGAAAATCTGGGAGCCGGCGTATCGGCGGAACTGCAACGCCATCAGTGCCAGCAGCACCGACTTGCCGGCGCCGGTCGGCCCGACCACGAGCGTGTGACCGACATCGCCGACGTGGAGGCTGAAGCGGAACGGCGTCGAACCTTCGGTCCGCGCGAAGAACAGTGGCGGCGCCTTGAAATGCTCGTCGCGCGCCGGGCCGGCCCAGACCGCCGAGAGCGGGATCATGTGCGCGATGTTGAGCGTGGAGACCGGCGGCTGACGGACATTGGCGTAGGCATGGCCGGGCAATGACCCGAGCCATGCTTCGACCACGTTGACCGTCTCGGCCATGCAGGTGAAGTCGCGGCCCTGGATGACCTTCTCGACGAGACGCAGCTTTTCGTCGGCGTTCCGGGGATCGTTGTCCCAGACTGTGACGGTCGCGGTGACGTAAGCCTGCCCGATAATGTCCGAACCCAACTCCTGGAGCGCGGCATCCGCGTCCATCGCCTTGTTGTGGGCATCGGTGTCGAGCAGCGCCGACGCCTCGTTGGTCATCACCTCCTTGAGGATCGCGGCGATGGACTTGCGCTTGGCGAACCACTGCCGCCGGATCTTCGTCAGCAGCTTCGTCGCATCGGTCTTGTCGAGCATGATCGCGCGGGTGGACCACCGATACGGGAAGGCGAGCCGATTGAGCTCGTCGAGAAGCCCTGGCGTGGTCGAAGTCGGGAAGCCAACGACGGTCAGCACGCGCAGGTGCGCCGCGCCGAGCATCGGCTCCAGGCCGCCGGTCAGCGGCTGGTCGGCCAGCACGGCGTCGAGATGCATGGGAATTTCGGGCACGCGGACGCGCTGACGCCTGGTCGAGATGGTGGCGTGCAGATAGGTCAGCGTTTCGGCGTCATCGAGCCAAGCGCTCTCGGGCATGAAGCCCTCGACGAGCTGAAGCACGCGACCGGTGCGATCGACGAAGCCGCGCAACGCCTCGCGGGCATTGGCTCCTTCAGCCCGCTCACGCCCCTCGTAGAGGAACCGCTCGGCGCGGGCGGCGTCTTCGGCCGGGGGCAGATAGAGGAACGTCAGGAAGTAGCTGGACTCGAAGTGAACGCCTTCCTCTTCGAATTCCGCCTTGCGCTCGGCCTCGACGAGGGCCGACGCGGCGTCGGGAAAGCGGCTTTCCGGATAGTGGAAGGCGGGATGGCGCTGGGCCTCGACAAAGACCGCCCATCCCGATCCCAGGCGCCGCAACGCATTGTTCAGCCGCCCGGCGACGGCGACGAGCTCGGCCGGCACCGCGCTATCGAGATCGGGACCGCGGAATCTGGCGGTACGCTGGAAGCTGCCATCCTTGTTGAGGACGACGCCTTCGTCGACCAGCGCCGCCCATGGCAGGAAATCCGCGAGACGGGTCGTCGGGCGGCGATATTCGGCGAGGTTCATCATGGGGCGATGTCCATTGAGTGGGCCTCAGACGCCGAGATGGCCGGGGATGCGCAGATGGCGGCGCACCACATCGACGAACATCGGATCGCGCTTCGCCGCCCAAACCGATGCGGTGTGTCCAATCACCCAAAGCAGCAGCCCGGGGATCCACAGGCGAAGGCCGAGACCCAGAGCCGCGGCCAACGTCCCGTTCAGGATCGCAACGGCGCGAGGCGCCCCGCCGAGCAGGATCGGCTCGGTCAGCGCACGGTGAACGGGAGCGACGAAGCCTGGAACGGTCTCGTCCGCGGCCAGCGTCGCCATCAGATCAGCGCCCCGCCGCCGAAGGAGAAGAACGACAGGAAGAAGCTCGACGCGGCGAACGCGATCGACAGACCGAAGACGATCTGAATCAATCGGCGGAAGCCGCCGGAGGTGTCGCCGAACGCAAGGGTCAGTCCGGTGACGATGATGATGATCACCGCGAGAATCTTGGCCACCGGCCCTTCGACCGATTGCAGGATCTGATTGAGCGGTTGCTCCCACGGCATGTTCGAGCCGGCGGCCCAGGCGGGGGCGCTGGTCAGCGTCACGAAGCCGATCGCGGCGGCGGTGGCGATATGCTGGCGGATGGGAAACGGTCGGCGGATCATGGCTGGTCTCCTGCTGGTGAAATTGCGTAGTCGCCGGCCTGTCCCAGCCCGGTGACCTGGACGAGTTCCGCGAGCCGCCGCTGCGACCCGCGGCCGGTGAGCACCGCGACCACGTTGATGGTCTCGGCGATGAGGGCGCGCGGTACGGTGATGACGGCTTCCTGGATGAGCTGCTCGAGCAGGCGCAGCGCGCCAATGCCAGTGCCGGCGTGGATGGTGCCGATGCCGCCTGGATGGCCGGTGCCCCAGGCCTTGAGGAGATCGAGCGCCTCGGCGCCGCGCACCTCGCCGATCGGGATCCGGTCGGGGCGCAGCCGCAGCGAGGAGCGCACGAGATCGGAGAGCGAGACGACGCCGTCCTTGGTGCGCAGCGCGACCAGGTTGGGCGCCTGGCATTGAAGTTCGCGTGTGTCTTCGATCAGCACGACACGGTCGGCGGTCTTGGCCACCTCGGCGAGCAAGGCGTTGGTGAGGGTGGTCTTGCCGGTCGAAGTGCCGCCAGCGACGAGGATGTTGCGGCGCTCGGCCACCGCCGATCGTAGGACCGCCGCTTGCGCCGGCGTCATGATTCCAGCGGCCGCGTAATCATCGAGCGTGAAAACGGCGACCGCGGGCTTGCGGATCGTGAAGGCCGGGGCCGCCACGACGGGCGGCAGAAGACCCTCGAACCGCTCCCCCGTCTCGGGCAACTCGGCTGAGACGCGCGGCGCGCCGGCGTGAACCTCGGCGCCGACATGGTGCGCAACGAGGCGGACGATGCGTTCGCCGTCGGCGGCCGAGAGGCGCTCTCCCGTATCGGCCAGTCCGGTCGACAATCTGTCGATCCAGAGCCTGCCGTCGGGGTTCAGCATGACCTCGACGATGGCCGGGTATTCGAGGAAGGCGGCGATGGCCGGACCGAGGGCGGTGCGCAGCATGCGCGCGCCTCGTGAAACCGCCTCGGACTGGAAGGACTGGACCGCCACGTTCGACCCCGCTTCGAGCCGACCGCACATCGCGATCGGTGATGGGAACGATTAGAAAGGGCAGGATTTGGGGCGGCTCAACAAGCGTTTGAGGGGTGTGGGGTTCTGGCGTGTAGAGACAGGCCGGCGGCGCATGCAACTGTCAGAAAATGGTCCCCTTCGCGCCCAATATCGGCTAAATATCGCTCGTTCACGGCGCACCGGAAGCGGACATTGCCGCGAAGCGATCAATCACTGCCGATGCGCGATCGGCGCTGGTCCAAACAAACGCTAGGCCCACCCACTATGTCTCTCCTATAGGAAAGCCGGCCGTTTGGTATGGCTTACCTATGCCGTCTCGTGCAGCTTCGTCGTGTGCTGATCTTAGCACGCGGAGCCGGACATGACTGACATATCGGGGAAGTTCTCGGATCAATTCCCCTGGGGCAATAATCCGCCACCTAGGCTGCAGGCGGATCGCACTCGCCTGTGCCTGCCGCTTATCGCGGGAGTTATCGTCCTGCTGGCGGTCGTCCTGATCGGCAACGCTGTCTACACCATTCAGCCGACCGAACTGGCCTTCACCCGCACATTTGGCCGGGTCAACGAGGCACCAACCATGCCGATCACCCCGGGCGTGCATCTTAAACTGCCCTTCGTGACCGTCGTTGATAGGATGCAGGTCAGCACCGACACCATCACCCCGCCGGCGGATCTGCGGGTGCTGAGCCATGACGGTCAGGTGATCCTACTCGGCGTGTCGCTTACCCGCCGCATCCCCGCCGATGCTGTCTACAATTTGCTCTACAACACCGGTGGTGTCGGCAATGTCGATATCGATCGCAACCTCTTTGCCATCGTCGCCGACCGCACCTTGACCATCTTCGGCCGCGAGGACGTGCTCAACATCGCAGCAGAACGCGAGCGGGTGATCGGGCTGATGAAGACCGTCATCTCTGCTGATCTGAGGCGCTTGTTCGGGATTGAACTGGTCGATCTGCAAATCACTGGCTTCCGCTTCAGCACGGAATATGAGCGCGCGGTGAACGAGAACACGTTGGCCAAAACCAACGCCTACCGTGCCGAACAGATCCTCAAGCAGAAGCAGGTGGAGGCTGAACAGGTCGCGGCCGAAGCCAAGGGCCAGGCCGATGCCGCCATCGAGCACGCCCGCGGCGAGAGCCAGAGCACACTTCTGAACGCCTCCGCCCGTGCCCACGCGACCGAAATCCAGGCCCAAGCCGACGCCAACGCCATCCGCCTGCGTGTCGAAGCCGCCGGTGGCGTGCAGGGCTACGGCCAGGTGATGGCCGCCGATACGATGAAGCTGTGGAACGGCCAGCCGCCGCAGACCATGCTGGGCGGTGCCGGCTCACCCGTGCCGTTTCTGCAGATCAAGCCGTGATGGTGCCGGCCGATGCGCAACCCGGCCGGATCCCGTAAGACCTTGCCTTGGCTTGACGATCAGTCGAGACGTCATGTCCGGATCATGCTCCGCCAGGTGGCGCTAGTTACTGTCATCTGCGTGCCGTCGGCACTGGCAAGCGTGGACCCGCTCAAGGAATATCTGGTGCTGCTGCGCGTGGTGTTCGGGTTCTCGGCGCTCGTGGTCACCGTGATCGCGACCATGACCCGGTCCAGGCTGTCGCCCATCAGCCTGTGCGTGTGGGATCACGCAGCTGTCCTGCTGCTGCTGAAGGCTGGCTGCTCCCTGGTGCTGGCCGGACTGGCGTGACGTGTTAAGGGGCCTCCCCCTGCAATTCCGTTCCATCGCCTATGCGCTGCGGGGTGGATTTCTCATCCGCCCGATGGTTATCGCGCTTGTGCTGGGTTTGGCAGGTGCTGTGCTGTCAGCGGCGGAAGAAGCAATACCGATGCTCTCGGCCTGGGTGCCGGAGACATTGTTTCCCTCGCGGGCAGATCCCGTGGTCGCGCAGTCCATCCTCAGCGTGATTGCCACCTCGATCATGACGGTGGTCTCCATCGTATTCGCCATCCTGCTGATGACGCTCACCTTGGCTTTGATGCAGTTCTCGCCGCGCATTCTCATCAGCTTCGTGCGCGATCGCGGCACACAGTGGACGCTCGGAATGTTCCTCGGCACGTTCTGCTACTGCATGGCGGCCCTACCGGCTGCCCGCTCGCTGCCACATCCGTTCGCACCGGTGGCCACCGTCACCGGTGCCATGGCCCTGGCGGTTGTCTGCGTGGGCTGGCTGCTGTTCTTCATCCAGCACATCTCGCAGTCGATCAGCGTGAACCACATCGTCGACCGCATCGCCCGCGAGACGGAGGGGGTGATCGACGAGTTGATGCCAGATGACCGCGGCCGGTTCTATCGCCCACCCCCCGCTCCGTTCGTCGCGTCAGAGCCTGAATATCCACTGTTCAGCGAGGTATCCGGCTATATCCGCTTTATCGATACGAAGCAGTTGCTGCGGTTTGCGCAGGACCGGCATCCGCGCGTGCGGGTAATGCGTCCGGTCGGCCATTTCGTGCCGGCTGGAGTGCCGCTGCTGATTGTATCGCGTCAGGACAGGATCGAGCCATCGCACGCGGTCGAACTGACCGGCGCGTTCGATATTGGGCCGATGCGCGCGCTGCAACAGGATGTGGAGTTCGGCGTCATTCAGATCGTGGACATCGCGTTGCGCGCCATTTCGCCAGCGGTGAACGACCCAAGCACGGCGATCAGCTGTATCGATCAGCTCAGCCGCATTCTGATCCGCTGGCTCAAGCGATTTCCGGCGGAAACCCGCCTCTACAGCCCGCCCCATGTCCTTCGAGTGGTGGTGCCGTGGATTGATTTGGATGGCTTGCTCAACACAGCTATTGAGCAGATCCGCGCCTATGCGACCGGTGATGCGGCAGTGAGCCTGCGGCTGATGCGGCTTCTGCAGGACGTGGCGTTGACGGTGGACGGCGATCTGGTTCGACAAAGCCTGGTCGCGCGCGGCGAGCGAGTCGTTGCCGGCTGCAGCGCCTTCCTGCCGGCCGACGATGTCGCACGTCTACAGCAACGACTTGCGACACTGCAGCGCGCCAACACACACTACGAGCATTGAACGATCACGTTGGTCAGTTGCTTGCGAGTGAGCGGCGTGACAGCTTTCGAACATGCTGGCGAGAGAGCCGACATTTAGATGTTTGTTGACTCATTAAAGAGTCAGATTGATGTTTTATTTATCTGCGTCAGTAAGGTGATCGCTTTCGTAGGCGGTATTCAGGGTCGTAATGTCGTAGAGAGTTATAGAATAGAGCCTGACAATTTCGTTCATTGGACTGACAACTAGATTAAAATTCTTGTAGATTTCCGTAACGCCGCCGTTATTACTCGTAGCGCAATGCCTCTATTGGGTCGAGTTGGGCTGCTTTGCGCGCTGGATAGTAGCCAAAGAAGATCCCCACGGCTGCCGAAAACAAGAAGCCACCGGCAATCGCGGTGGGCGAGGTCGGCACTGGCCAGCCTGTGGCAAGTCCGATGATTTGCGACAGAGCCAGCCCGACCAGGATACCTGCCACGCCGCCGGTGACGCTCATTAGCACCGCCTCAGTCAGGAATTGTAGCAACACATGCAGGCGTCTGGCACCAATAGCCATGCGCAACCCAATCTCCCGCGTGCGTTCGGTCACTGACACCAGCAGAATGTTCATGATCCCGATCCCGCCGACCAGGAGCGAGATGGAGGCCACAGCCGCCAGCAGCAGCGCCATAATCCGCCCGCTACTCGCCGCCGTTTCGGCAATCTGGCTGAGGTTGCGAACCGCGAAATCCGCCGTGCTGCCGGGTGGGATGCGATGGCGGCGGCGCAACGTCTCGGTCACCTGCCGGATCGCCGGCTGCACCGCATCAGCAGTTGCCGCCTGAAGAAAAAGTTGGTTGACGAAACCAGCAAGGCGCGGCGTAAGCGTGTATGGATTCGGCGGTGCCGGATAAACCCAGTTTAGCGGTGCCTGTGCAGCAGTCGGAGCGGCGACGCCAAGAACTTTGCGTTCCCCCGTGCTGAACGGGATCATCACCACATCGTCCTGATCCTGGCCAAATGCCGTCTGCCCTTTCGCAGCGAGCACGCCGATCACGCGCAATGGCACTCCCTTGGCCTGAACTAAACGCCCCAATGGGCTTTCGGTGTCGCCGAACAATTGATACGCCACCGTGTTGCCCAGAACGATCACCAATGCCGCGCGGCTATCGTCATCCTCGGTGATGGCGCGGCCGGAGCCGATTTGCCAGTTGGTGACGGGTGGAAAGTTTGGGCTGACACCCTGTATGGACGTCGACCAATTCTTATTGCCGTTTTCAATCTGCCCTGATTGCCGGATCAGGTAACTGACACTGCCAATAGCGTTGTCCTCCCGCCGGATCGCCTGCGCATCACCAATTGTGATCACCGAGGCACTTCCTGCGCCCGCGCGCAGGCCGCCGGAGGTGACAGCGCCCGGCACTACCACAAGCAGGTTTGTTCCTAGACTTTGTATCTGCTTAAGCACCGCCTCATTGCCACCTTGGCCGACGGATACCATCACTATCAGCGCGGCAACGCCGATGAACACACCTAGCATCGTCAGGGCGGAGCGAGTGCGGTTGCGCAAAACGGCCTCTGCTGCGGCGGTGAAGATCATTGCGGCCAGGGCACCGAAAGCCGCGTGCCCAGCCGATGTCGCGTCATGAGCGGTTTTCTTGGCGGTGCCGAACAACGTCGTATCGAGTACGACTCCCGACGCAACCGCGGGATTTTCCGGCTTCGCATCTGACACAATCAAGCCATCGCGCATCGTCACCACCCGCCCGGCGTAGGCGGCTATATCTGGCTCATGGGTAACAAGCACGATCGTCACACCACGATCACGGTTGAGTGCCACCAGCGTGTCCATGATTTCGTGCGAAGTCCGCGTGTCCAAATTGCCGGTGGGTTCATCGGCCAACAACAAACTGGGCGCGTTGATCAACGCACGCGCGATGGCGACACGCTGTTGCTGGCCGCCTGATAATTGTGCAGGCGTGTTGCCTTCACGCGCCCCAAGACCAAGCAGTTCAAGCGACACCCGCGCCCGCGCCTCACGATCAGCGCGGCTCACTGGCCCAGAGCTAGCGTAGATCAGAGGCAGTGCAGTATTTTCCAAAGCACTCGTGCGGGCCAGCAGATTGAAGCTTTGGAACACAAATCCCAGCCGCTCGCCCCGAATACGCGCCAGAGCAGGCTCATCAAGTTTCGCGACATCAACGCCGTCGAGGAAATACTTGCCGGTGTTGGGACGGTCAAGGCACCCCAGGATCGACATCAACGTCGATTTCCCGGATCCCGACGACCCCATGATGGCCACAAACTCGCCGTCTTTGATCACCAGACTGACACCTGCCAGTGCATGCACGTACTGATCGCCAACGTGATAGGTGCGTGTGATATTCTCGACCCGGATGACGGCTTCGGCCATCAGGGCTACAGCTTCGGCCCAGGGATCGCCGTGGCCGTGGCAGCGCGGATTTCTGCGGTGATCGCCAGATCGCCTGGGTTCACGGCACCGGACACAACTTCCGTCATACTGTCATCGTCGAGGCCTACGGTGACTGCGACTTCCACCGGCACGCCGTCTTGTAACACCCAAATCCTGGCTGCTCCCGGTTTTGCTGTTACGGTTCCCGACGGCACGTAGCGCAGTGCCTGATCTGGCACCCGAAGCACGTCCGTACGTTCATCCGTTACGATCTGCGTCGATGCCGTCATGCCGGGTTTCAGCGCCAGATCGCCGTTATCGATGGCCACCACAACATCATACGTGACCACGTTCTGCACGGTCTGTGGTGACTGCCGCACCTGCACCACGGCACCTTCGAACACGCGCCCCGGAAAAGCATCGACCGAAAAATGCGCCTTGTCGCCCTCGAGGACTGAACCGATATCACTTTCGCTGACGTTTGTATCAACCTGCATTTTCGTAAGATCGCTGGCGATTAGGAACAACGTGGGCGTCTGAAATGTCGCTGCCACAGTCTGCCCCACGGTGACGTTGCGTGACACCACAGTGCCGTCCACAGGAGAGACGATGTTGGTGTAGCCGAGATTGACGTTGGCCGATCCCAGTTCCGCCCTTCGCAGGTCTATCGTGGCACCATCCAGCGTCACCTGCGCACGTGCCTGCTCATTGGCGCTGCGGGCGGTGTCGGCGATGTCCTGCGACACGTAATTGCGCGAGGCGAGCTGGCGGTTGCGCTCAAAGCTAATCTGGGTGTAGCGGCCTACCGCCTTGTCTTTTTCGAGCTGCGCTGTCGCCACATCAAGGTTGGCCTGATCCTGATTGACGACGCTCTGATAAGGCCGTGGATCCAGCTTGGCGCAGACCTGATCTTTTTTGACTTTCGTGTTGTAGTCGCAAGAGGTTTCCTGAATGACCCCCGATACGTAGCTGCCGACGATGATCGTCAGAACTGGGTTCACCGTGCCAGTTGCTGTGACCATTCGCGTGATCGGCCCACGCGAGACCGGCACCGACACATATTGCACGTCCGGTGTCTGGTGCGTTGCCCACCAAGTGATGCCTGAGATGATGACAAGCAACAGTATTGCACCATCAACGAGCCAGCGATGCGTGCTTGGGTTTGGTTCTGGCCGTTTGATCGAGGGCACTGACAGGCCAGCGTTGGGTGGCGATACTGCGACCTTGCCATGCTCACCGGCATTTGGCGGTGCGGCGGCGGCGATGCCCGGTTTCGCAAGAGCCACCTCCGCCGGTTCAGTCATTGGTCGGGCTCCAGTTTGCCGCGCTTGATCTCACCGGTTGCAAGATCTGGGTAATGATCGGGGTGAGCTTGTTATTAGGCTCGCGCGTCCTCTAGCGAGGTAAAATATTAACAAAACCCAGTGGTGAAGTAAGCTTCGGAAAATACGCATTCCTAAAAGCGTGAGTATTTTACGATCCTAAATTTTTGATTTCATATCGAATATTGCTGGTTTTACAAAAATGGTAAATGCGCCGGTAGGTGCTGCGACACGACCGAAGTTTTTTCCTGGAGCAACGTCACGAGGGCGGCTGCACAGGTGCCTTAGGGCAGCGCGAGGTTTGCAATGCTCAATTCAAAGCCGGTCAAAGACATGGACCAACCCGATTCTCCGGCCCTATCGCTCGGTACATTCACCGGGCGATTGTTGATCGTTCTCGTCATCGCAGCACTCGCCGCCGCATTGTGGCAGCTATCCGACATTCTGGTTCTGCTGTTTGGTTCCATCCTGCTCGCCATCGGTCTGTGCGCGGCCACACGACTGATTGCGCGGCACAGCGGCATCAACCGGGGCGTGGCACTGGCGGGCGTGTTCCTGCTCGGGCTTGGTATCTTCGGCGCAGCCCTGTGGGTGTTCGGTGCCACCGTCGCGGGGCAGCTGGATGATGTGATCCAGGCCGCACCGGCCGGATACAAGCTGGTCATGGCCTGGCTGACCGGCAATCCCTATGGCCGA
>CAIJTR010000201.1 GCA_903823665.1 uncultured Rhodospirillales bacterium | reverse complement strand
CGATCAGATTGAACCGAACCGGTTCGATCTGATCGAGGCTAAGTTGCTCTAGGATCATAGATTTCCAGAGCACGAACTTTCGACCAGATGATTCCATCTGGTCGAAACGTGCTCGAGGCGTCGGCTTAAAGCCGACCAATCAGCATCAATACGACCACGATGATAATAATTGTTCCAACACCGCCGCTGGGATAGTAGCCCCACGCCATGCTGTGTGGCCATGTTGGGAAAACTCCGATCAAAATTAAGATCAGAATAACAAGAAGTATTGTACCAAGGCTCATAGCGTCCTCCTATTTCTTGGCCGCATCCTTTAGTCCGCCAACCGCATTTTGGATCTTCCCTTCGGTCTTCTCGATCGTCCC
The DNA here is from genome assembly GCA_903823665.1 of uncultured Rhodospirillales bacterium. Taxonomy (GTDB): domain Bacteria; phylum Pseudomonadota; class Alphaproteobacteria; order Acetobacterales; family Acetobacteraceae; genus CAIQQQ01. Next base: position 45,158 of record CAIJTR010000201.1, on the reverse strand, counting down.
ATCCGCCTTGAGTTTGGCATCTCCAACTAGCGCGCCCGCCGCTTCCTTGATGCTGCCCACAGCCTGCTTGGCGGCTCCGGCAACGCGGTCTTTGTCCATGAATTTGCTACCTTTATGTGATGCCACGATGACTGGCATCCATAGATTTGGTTATGGGCGCAGCTAAATGGCAGCCTCGGAAAACACTCAGCGTGGGGGGGCACCATTTTCCGCACTGCTTTCTGTAGCCGCCGCAGCCAGGGCGAGGCGTGCCAAGGCTGGCAATGACTTTGAGCCGGTCTTGTGCATGATTGCGGCGCGATGGTTCTCCACCGTTCGTTGGCTGATATGCAAATCGGCGGCGATGTTCTTGCTTGGGTGGCCTGCCAATACGAGTGTCATGATCTCACGCTGCCGATGGGTCAGGCTGGCGACACTTTTGCGCGCTGATTCGTGCCACGCTTGCAACTTGCCGGTTTTGGCGGTGCTGGTTTGCAGCCGTTCCAGCGTGAGCGCAACGGCTTCAAGCAGCTCAGCCGGGGTTGCGGGTTTGTCGATGAAATCAGCTGCGCCGCTCTTCATGGCCTCGACCGCAAGTGCCACGTCGCTCCGCCCGGTGATCATGATCATTGGCAGAACGAAGCCGCGTGCTTTCAGCTTCCGGAGCAGGTCGAGCCCGCTCATGCCCGGTAGGTAGGCATCGATCAGCAGGCAACCTAGCGCAGGGAGGTCCGTATCGCGCAGGAAATCCTCAGCCGAGCCAAAGCAGCGGACGTTGTAGCCTTCAATCTCAAACATCGTGCGCATGGCGTCACGCAGCGCTGGGTCGTCATCAATGACAATCACCGTTGCCATGGCGTCCATTATCATGGATGGGCTGGTCTTTTTCTCAGGCGGTAGCGCACGCGCCAGTAGTCGCTGGATGACGTTCGTCAGTTCCTGCAATTTGATCGGCTTGTTGAGGTGGATGCAGTCGTGATCGGTTATGTTGCGGAGCGTCTCTTTACCGATATCACCGGTCAACACGATGGCTGGAACTTGGATTTGCCACAGTGCCCGAAGGGCGATGACAGATGCGACGCCGTCCAATCCATACGGTAGATTGTAGTCGGTTAGCACCAAATCGGGCACGAAGCCTTCCTGTCGGACCAACAACTGCGCTGCCAGACCGTCTGATGCGGCGGTTATGGTGTGACCGTCCGCAATGAGCAACTGCGCAAGCAAATCACGCACGCTCAGATCATCCTCAATAACCATGATGCGGCCGGCGCGTTCAGGACTAAGTGTTTTGGTCGTACTTGACACCAGCGTGGCACTCTGTGGCTTTTCGACCACCAACAAGGGCATGTTCGGTGTCGCCGTCGGCAAGTTGATACTAACCGAGAACATTGAGCCCTTGCCAGGCACTGAACTGACGGCGATCTCGTGACCAAGAAACTCCGCCAATTGCTGCACGATAGAAAGGCCGAGACCAAGCCCCCTGCTGCGTTCTCGCGCTGCATTGTTGAGTTGATGGTATTCACGAAAGATCGCTTGGTGCTCACCCTTGGCGATACCGGCGCCTGTATCCCAAACTTCAATCCTGAGTTGGTTGGCAATGCGGCGGCAACCAATCAGAACGCGGCCCTGCGAGGTATATTTGAGTGCGTTTGAAATATAGTTTCGTAGAATTTGCTCGAGTAACCGTGGGTCGCTGCGAACAATCGTTGAGTTCAAAACAACATGAAATTCAAGCTTCTGTGCGTCAGCATGGAAACGGAATTGGTCGCGCAGACGGAGCAGAACATCGTTGATCGGGAAATTTACGACCTCGGCAATCACGGATCCCGTTTCGATTTCGTTGATGTCCAAAAGTGTGTTGAGCATGCTTGATACGCCACTCAGCGCCTCGTCGAGCCGGACAACCAGCGCCTTGGATGCGTCACTCACCACTGTTCTGGCCAAGGCACCTTGCAGCAATGATAAGGTTTGCAAAGGCTGACGGAGATCGTGGCTAGCGGCAGCCAAGAAGCGAGATTTAGCGCGGTTGGCAACCTCGGCCTCATGCATCGCCTTCTCAAGCGCTTGAGAGGCCTGCTTTCGGGCACTGATGTCGGTGTAGGTGATAACCACGCCGGCCACGTCGCCGTCACGGGTGCGGTAGGGCAGGATGCGGCGATTGATCCAATTGCCGTTCGCCATCTGCTGCTCTGCCTCGCGCAACTTGGCACCATCGATGACCTCCATTGATTCGGTGGTGACGTTAGTTGCGGTCATCAGTGGATTGAGGTCGGCGATCGGACGGCCAATGTCGCCGGGAATAAGATTGAACATGGCGCGCATGGAGGGCGTGAAGAAGCGAATACGCAGATCGGTGTCGAGAAAGAGCGTCGCGACATCGGTGCTGTAGAGCACATTCTGCAAATCGTTCGCGGTGGTGCGCTGGCGCTCCAGCGTCTCCTGCAACTGGCCATTGAGTGCGGTCAATTCCTCGTTCAGCGATTGCAGTTCCTCCTTTGAAGCGAGCAGTTCCTCGTTGGTGGCCTGATGCTCCTCATTGACCGAAAGCGCCTCCTCGTTGACCTCAGATTGCTCCTCACTGGAGAGTTCGAGATTGCGGATCGCGGTGGCGAGGTCACTTCGTGTGGCCTCAAGCTGGCGTTCCAACTCGGCGACACGCGGCCGTTCGTGCTCGCTTGGCTCCAGAGCCAGGGCAGAGCCTGCACGCGGTTGGTCCACAAAGCAGAGCAGCAACAATCCGCGCGGTTCGCCTGGCACTGGGCGGACCTCGATGCTGAAGGTCGCACCACCACCGTGGATTGAGACATGGCCGTCAGAGGTTGCAAGGCTTTGGCTTTTCGTTGCTCTCTCGATGGCCTGGCGCAGTTGTGTTCGCATTCCCGGTCGGGCCATAGCAAGCACGTCATGGCTCGGCATGCCGGGTGCCATGCGCAGATACTGGTCCACAGGTCCAAGCGAATAAAGACACTCATGCTGCTCGTTGATCAGAACGGCGGCGGGTGCATAGGCCTCCAGCACCATCCGCCGGCAAATCTCGGCGAGCGATGTGGTGCGCGGTGGCGCTTTGGTCGAGGCTCTCGTGAGTGCTCCACCCGCTGTCAGCATGCGTGCGCCGTCTGTGGGGATGGGGAAGCTGACATCGCTGATCCTACTGCGCGCGACATGGCGGTAGAGCTTGGCGGATTTGTTGATAATCTCAAAAAAACCTTGGTGGCTGCCCACGGTTTCAGCATTGCCCAGCAGCAATACACCATCTGGCTGCAAGGCGAAGTGGAACATCGCAATCACTTTGGCCTGTGCCTCCGGCCGCAGATAGATCAGCAGATTGCGGCATGATATCATGTCCAGCCGGGCGAAGGGCGGGTCGGACAACACGTCCTGGACGGTAAAGACGACCGATGAACGAAGTTCCGGACGAACGCGGTAATGTGAGCCTTCTCGTGTGAAGTGCTGCGCCAAGCGTTCAGCTGAGACTTGGGTTTCAATTCCATCCGGGTAAAGGCCCTCCCGCGCGGTGGCAACGGCGTCTGCGTCGATATCAGAACCGAACACCTGCACCTTCAAATCACGGCCGCTGGCTTCGATCTGCTCAAGGAGAAGGATGATGAGTGAGTATGTTTCCTCACCGGAGCTGCAACCTGGTGTCCAGATACGGATCTTGTCTCCGGCGGCATGGCGCTGGATCAACTCGGGCAAAGTGGTGCTTTCCAGTAACTCAAACACGTTAGGGTCACGAAAGAACCCGGTGACGTGGATCAGCAAATCCTTGGCCAGAATATCAAGCTCGCCAGGGGAGCGACGCAGCAGCGCGAGATACTGACCAATGGTGGTGGCTGGCGGGCTGACCATCGCCATGCGTCGCGTGATGCGCCTTTGAAGGGTGCCTGACTTGTAGGGTGCAAAATCATGTGCAGTGGCTTCTCGCAGCAGCTGGATGATTTCCGCGAGCCCCAGCTCCGGAGGTCGCAGTTGCTCGGTAATCTCCGGCAGGCGCTGGATTGCGTGCGCGCGGTCCATGAGTGCCTGGGGAATATCCGCGATGGCCAGCACTTGATCAACCGCTCCGGTGGCGATTGCGCTGCGCGGCATTCCATCAAAATCAGCTTCTTCTGGGCGTTGAGCAATGATGAAACCGTGCTGGCGATGAACGGTCTGCAGGCCAGCGCTGCCATCTGCACCTGTGCCGGACAGCACGACGCATACGGCTTGCACGCCCAATGCATCAGCCATCGAGTTCAGCAGAAAATCGAATGGAAGCCGGGCACCATGCGGGGTCGTTGGTTGCGTTTCCACGATCTTGTGGTCATGCACGGAGAGATAACGGCCGGGCGGGATGGTGTAGAGGTGGTCCGCCTCCAGCAGCATGCCGTGTTCTGCCTGGCACACGCGCATGGTTGTGTGGGTTGCGAGCAGGTCAACCATCAGGCTTTGGTGCGTTGGCTCCAGATGCTGCACCAAGATGAAGGCCATGCCGGTCGTGGCAGGCATAACGTCGAGCAGTTTTTGGCAGGCTACTAGACCGCCCGCCGACGCGCCGATCGCAACGACGGGTAGCATCTCATGCTGTCCTGAGGCGCTGATTGTGGCCGCATGTGGCAATGAGGTTTCATCCGGCATCGGCTTGCGACCTTTTCGTTCAAAATTATCGGATGCGACAAGGATTCCAGCCGGAAATTGAGCGCCAGAACCGGATAAATTATCACAACATTTCCAGAGTGTTTTACAACAATATAGGCCATCTGATCCCAGGGCCTATAGGCAAATCGTGAAATTTTGTTTTGCTTTTAATTTGATGTGTGCAAACGCGGGCGAATTGCCAATTTCGATGCGAGCGTTGACCGATTACTGGGTATTTTCCGGCGCTGCCTCTTGTCGTTCATGCGGTGTCTATGGCGGCAGACCGGAACAAGCGCACGACATGCGCCATCTTTGAGAGATCATACTATGAGCCAATCAGTTGCCGTTGCCAGCTTTGCCGATCACACCCTCGCTGAGGGTGCCGTGAAACGCCTCACTGGGGCAGGGTTTGACATCAAAAGCTTGAGCTTGGTCGGCAAGGGTTATCACACGGATGAGAAGGTTGTGGGCTTCTACAATGTCGGCGACCGGGTAAAATTCTGGGGTTCCCGCGGTGCGTTCTGGGGCGGTTTCTGGGGTCTGTTCTTCGGCGGCATGTTCATGCTCGTCCCGGTGGTAGGCCATGTTGTGGTGCTCGGTTATCTGGCGGCTACGGCCGTCTCGGTGGTCGAGGGTGCTATTGTGGTTGGTGGCCTTAGTGCACTGGGGGCGGCGCTCTATAGCATCGGCATCCCCAAGGACAGCGTGATCGAATACGAGACGGCACTGAAGGCTGACGCCTTCTTGGTGATGGTTCATGGTGACGCGGCTCAAATTGAGCGCGCCACAAGCATTCTGGCCACCGGAGCGCAGCACGCAGTCAAGGTCTATGCGTCGCCTACCGCAGAGACGACACATGCTGTCCTGGTCGCCGGTTAAGTGGCCCTTTCAGGAAAGTATGTTGCAATGAACATCAAGAACGCGCTCCTCGCAGCGACGGTGCTGGTTGCGTCGCCGGTGCTGGCGCAGGCCCAGCCGATCACTGGGCTTTATATCGGCGGCGGTGGTGGGGTGAACTTTCTGCAGAATGAGAAGGTGGTGGGCAGTTCGCTGCCCGCTCCCGGTGCCCCCGCGCATCTGATCTTCCAGCCCGGCTGGGTTGGTGTGGGCAGCCTGGGCTACGGCATTGGCAATGGCATTCGCATGGAGATTGAAGGCGATTTTCGCACCAATCATCCTCGGAGTTCGTACCCGGTTCGCAGCTCGTCCGATGGGTCTGAAGTCAAATACGGTGCCATGTTCAATGCCCTCTACGACTTCGACCTCATCGGCATAAGCGGTTACGGCGTGGCACCTTATCTGGGTCTGGGTGCCGGCTGGTCTCATAACAAGCTGCATGGCCTGAGCATTGCTGATGGTGCATCGACCGTGCACATCAATAGCGAAGCTGACGTTGCGGCATTCCAGGGTATAGCCGGCGTTGCGGTGCCGCTGAACTCCATCACGCCGGGTCTTGCAATGACGGTGGAATACCGGCTGATGGAAGAGCCGGGTTCGAGCAAATACAACAGCGTTGCCGTGACACCGACGGGCAACTTTGGAACCCGCACAAAACTCGTCAATGACGTCAATCACTCGGTGATGGTGGGGTTGCGCTATGCCCTCAACACGCCAGAACCGGCTGCTGCCGTTGTGGTGCCACCGCCTGTTGCAGCGTTGGCACCGCAACCAGCCCCATCGCGCAGTTATTTGCTATTCTTTGATTGGGACAAGTCAAATTTGTCTTCGCGGGCGCAGCAGATCATTGCGGATGCGGCGCAAAATGCCCAGCGGGTGCAATACACGCGCATTGATGTCACCGGCAACGCTGATCTTACCGGAACCCACGAATACAATATGGCCTTATCTCGTCGCCGTGCAGACGTGGTGGCAGCGGAGCTTGAACATGACGGTGTCGCGCGCGCTGCGATCAATGTGATCGCAGCTGGAGATACCAAGCCGCTGATACCGACTGCGGAGGGTGTGCGCGAACCGCAGAACCGCCGGGTTGAGATTGTCATTCACTGAACCTTCGGAGTGACGCGGCTTTCGAGCCGCCAGGGAGACTTTCAATGCTGCGTCTCGCATCTTCGCTGAAGCGCTATCGCATCGAGGCAACTGATGGTGCCATTGGCTCGGTGTCTGACCTGTTGTTTGATGACCACACGTGGAAGCTGCGTTGGCTTGTGGTTGACACCGGCGGCTGGCTTGGGGGAGCCCGTGTGCTGGTCCATCCATCAATGATCGGGGTGGCTGACGATGAGCTGGAGACCCTCGCTTTGCACCTGTCACAGGTTCAAGTGAAGAATAGCCCTGGACGTTTATCGGATCGCCCTGTGTCGCAGCAGATGGAGGACGATCTCTACAATTACTATGGCTGGGACCCGCTCTGGGCGAGCAGCTTCTTTGGGGCCGATTCTGGCAAGGCTAGGCGCTTGGCTGCAGGATCCGGCACCAAGACGATGTCTCCTGAAGGTGATCCGCACCTGCGCAGCGCGCTGGCGGTGGTCGGTTATCATGTCCACGCCAGTGACGGCGATATCGGTCATGTGCAGGATTTTCTGGTGGACGATCAAAACTGGCTACTCGCCTATCTTGTTGTCGATACGAGCTACTGGTGGATTGGGAAGCACGTTCTGGTGTCACCGTTTGCGGTGAACGCAATCAGTTATTCCACCAGCAAGGTATTGCTCAGCATTACGCAGGACCAGGTCAAGGCGAGCCCACCCTGGGCCCCGAACGACCCGACCGATGAGGTTTATCAGAAAAGTTTGCATAGCCATTATCAATGGCCCGGCTATGGCTGGAGTTCGATGCCCTGAATACCTGATGTGGGCTGGGTATATTCCGGTCCTGCTGCTCCGCCGAAACGAGAGATAGAGTTCCTCGTTCATATGATGCGATCAACGGGGGTCGCATCTCATACTGTCATAAAATGGATCACTGCTATGAATTTTCGTAACATTCTTCAGGTGAGTGCGCTCGCTGGTGCGCTGTTCGCCCCGATTGCGTTGTCTATTCCGGCTCGCGCGGAAACCTCTGCTGATCTGAACAACACCTCCAACGAAGCGCTGAGCCTGCTACTTCGCACCAACCCGTCGGCAGCGTTGGTGGCGAAGTCCGCCCGCGCCGTCTTGATATTCCCCAATATTGTTAAAGCTGGCTTTGTGTTTGGCGCAGCGTACGGCGAGGGCGAGTTGAAGCAGGGCTCAGAGGTTCAGGGTTACTTCAACTCCTTCACGGGCTCGTGGGGTCTGCAGGCGGGGGCGCAAAGCTACGGCTACGTTGTGTTTCTAATGAGCGACAAGGCGATGAAATACGTTCACGAATCACATGGCTGGGAAATTGGTGTCGGACCTACTGTGGTCGTCGTAAACGAGGGAATTGCCAAAAACCTCTCCAGCACGACGCTGCAGGATGACGCCTATGCCTACATCTTTGATCAGAAGGGCCTGATGGCTGGTATCAGCATTGAAGGCACCAAGATCTCGCATATCGCGACGCCTTGACCGGACCACGAGGCTCGCGCTCGCGGGCCTCGGTCACTGAGAGGAGGGGCCTATGCATATCTTGATCGTGCTGACGTCGCATGAAGAACTGGGCAACACGGGCCGAAAAACGGGCTTCTGGCTAGAGGAGTTTGTAGCGCCGTACTACACTTTCCTCGACGCCGGTGCGGATGTCACTGTGGCGTCGCCCAAAGGAGGGGAGCCACCGCTTGACCCCGCCAGTGACAATGTGGACGGGGAGACTGAGTTTACGCGGCGGTTCAAGGCTGATCCCGAAGCCCGCGAGGTCCTTTTCACTACCGTTCGGCTCGACAGCCTCGCGGCAGAACCGTTCGATGCGGTGTTCTATCCTGGTGGGCACGGCCCGTTATGGGACCTTGCTGAAGACCAGCACTCCATCAAATTGATCGAGGCGTTCGTTGCGGCCGCCAAGCCAGTAGGAGCGGTGTGCCATGCTCCTGGTGTTTTACGCCATGTCGTCGTCGATGGACGTCCGCTGGTGGCGGGGAAGTTGGTGACCGGGTTCTCCGATAGCGAGGAAGCCGCTGTTGGGCTCACGACCGTAGTGCCGTTCCTGGTTGAAGACGAGCTAAAGCGGCTTGGTGGTCGTTACGAGAAGGCGGGCAACTGGAAGAGTTTTGTTCTTGTCGATGGCCTGTTGGCCACTGGGCAGAACCCTGCCTCATCACAGGCGACGGCGAAGGCACTGATGGCGTTGGTGCCCGCTAAATCACGCTAAACACGACACCTTCGCCATGTGTGGAGGAGGTCTCCTAGAAGGCGAAACATCAATGCACGATCATCGTAATTCGGCTGTCCTCGCAGCAGTCGATTCGGACATCTACGCAAGCGCGGCGACTGACAGTGCCGTGGCGAAAGACCGTCTTGCTGATCGCGAAATGCGTGCTGATGTGGCACACGCACTGATCCGGGATGAGTTGTTTCTTGATGGCAATACCCGTCAGAACCTTTCCACTTTTTGTCAGACGTGGTCGGATCCGCAGGTGCATAGCCTTATGGACCTGTCGCTCGACAAGAACATGATCGACAAGGACGAGTACCCGGCCACTGCCGAGATTGAGCGGCGCTGCGTGAATATTCTTGCTGACCTTTGGAATGCGCCGCATCCGGCAGAGACGATTGGCTGCTCGACCACGGGGTCCAGCGAGGCCTGTATGCTCGGGGGTTTGGCGCTAAAGTGGCAATGGCGCAAGCGCCGTATTGCGGCTGGCAAGAGCACGGATCGGCCAAATATCGTCACCGGGCCGGTGCAGGTATGTTGGCTGAAGTTTGCTCGCTATTTCGACGTTGAGTTGCGCGAAATTCCGCTTGAGCCGGGCCAGCTTGGCATGACGCCAGAGACAATGCTCAAGCATGTTGATGAGAACACGATTTGTGTGATGCCGACCTTCGGCGTCACCTTCACGTGCCAATATGAGCCGGTGGCTGCGATTGCGGCGGCGCTAGACAAATTGCAAGCGGAAACTGGGTTGGATATCCCGATCCATGTTGATGCTGCATCGGGCGGGTTTGTGGCACCGTTCGTCGAGCCTGACCTGGTCTGGGACTTCCGGATTGAGCGGGTGAAGTCGATCAATGGTTCTGGCCACAAATATGGTCTGGCTCCATTGGGTGTGGGTTGGGTTGTCTGGCGCGAGAAGACTGACCTGCCGGAGGAGCTGATCTTCAATGTGAACTATCTCGGCGGGCAGATGCCGACCTTCGCATTGAACTTTTCACGCCCGGCCGGACAAATCATTGCTCAATACTATTTGTTCTTGCGTCTGGGGCGTGAGGGCTACCGCCGTGTGCAGCAGGCTGGCTATGACACGGCGCAATATATCGGCCGCGAGATCACCAAGCTTGGACCGTTTGAACTTGCCTTTGACGGCAGCAGCAAGGGCGGCATTCCAGCGATTTCATGGGTGATCAAGGACGGGTCCAATCCGGGTTACTCACTGTTTGATCTGTCTGACAGATTGCGAACACGCGGATGGCAGGTGGCGGCATATACGATGCCCGTGAATATTGAGAACATTGTGGTGATGCGAGTTCTCGTCCGGCACGGGTTTAGCCGTGATATGGCGGATATGTTGCTAGAAGACGTCAAGCGCGGTATTGCTCATATGCTGAAGCACCAGCAGACCGTGCCACTCGTTGCAGCTGAGGTCGCGAGCTTTAACCACAGTGCCAAGCCAATGATCGCGGTTATTAGGCCTGCGGCGTGATGCCGACCCTTAAGCCAGCAGGGCAGAAAGCTTCGCCAGGAAAAACGTCTCCGGCAAAGGTGCTGATATCGACTTTTAGTATGGCGATGATGACAGCCGCCGCTGTCGTCAGCTTGCGGGGCTTGCCGATGATGGCCAAGGAGCAGCTGACGCTCTTTGTCTACATCGCCTTTGCGACATTCGTGTTCCTGATCCCCGCCGCGCTGATTTCTGCGGAGCTTGGCAGTGCGTTCGGTGAGAGAGGCGGTGGCGTTTATACTTGGGTCAAGGAAGCATTTGGCGCGCGCTGGGGGTTCGTTGCGATTTGGTTGCAATGGATCCAGAATGTTGTTTGGTATCCGACGGTGCTGGCGTTTTCGGCGGCGGCCGTTGGCTACATGATCGGCAAGCCGGAGCTCGCGAACAACGGACCGTTTGTGGGGGTGTTCTGTATCGTTGCCTATTGGGCAGCGACGCTGATTTCATTGCGGGGCATTGATGCCATAGCCAAGGTCACGAGCTGGACGTTCCTGGCCGGGACCGTACTTCCTGGCGTGATCATCATGGTGTTGGCGGTGATTTGGATCGTGCAGGGCAATCCTATCGCGTTGCTACACCCGGTGGCGACAGATGATGCCTCGGTCGTGTCGATGGTCGGTGGCCATGCGCACCCACGTTATTTTCCGCAGATCAGAGGATTGGGTGACATCGCGTTTCTGGCTGGTATCATCCTGCTGTTTGCTGGTGTCGAGGTGCACGCGGTTCATGCCAACGAGATGGAGAACCCGAAGCGGCAGTTTCCTTTGTCCATTTTGGTAGCCTCGGTGGTGATCATCTTGTTGTTCACATTGGGCTCGTTTGCGGTGGCGACGGTGCTGCCAGACCAGGAGATCAACCTGCAGGCGGGTCTGATGGAGGCTTTTCAGCAGATATTCATACGCTTTGGAGTTCAGGCTTGGGCGACGCCGGTCGTGTGCCTTCTGTTGGCATTTGGTGGCATTGGTGGGGTGATGTCGTGGATCAGTGGGCCAAGCCGCGGCCTGTTGTGGACGGCGCAGGAGGGTGAGATTCCTCCGTTCCTGGCAAAAACCAACTCGCACGGTGTACAAATCAGCATACTCCTTGTTCAAGGGGTGATCGTAACTGTACTCTCATTGGTCTATTTTGTGATGGCCGACGTGAGTGTTGCGTTCTTTCTGCTAAGTGCCATGACAATCACGCTTTATCTGATCATGTACATGCTGATGTACGCGGCGGCTATCCGGCTTCGTATCACGCAGCCTGATCTCGTGCGCAGTTACAAAGTACCAGGGGGAATGGTTGGCATGTGGGTGATTGCTGGCGTTGGCTTTGCCGGTGTGGCTTTCGCCTTTGTGGTCGGCTTTTTTCCTCCAACGCAGTTGCCGGTGGGGAGTCCTGCGACCTATGTCGGACTGGTTGCTGCAGGAACGGTGGTGTTCACCGGTTTGCCGCTGCTGATTGGGATGTTCAAGAAACCTAGTTGGCGGACGGTTGGCAAGAGCGCTGTTTGATATTTCGGCGATGTGGAAAAGGGTCCAGCGTTCGCGCTGGGGCTTTTGTTGTTTTCATGACCGTGCTGATGGCAGCAGTTCGGCAAGAAGCCGGTTTGCGAAGCGCCGTTTCTGAATGACGGCGTAAAACGTCTCAGTGACTTCCGGGATGTGGCAGTGCTCAACCAACAGCCCTGATTCCAATTCGTCACGCACCACGATTGGGGGCACGAGGGTTATGGCGTCGCGGTCGCGGGCGAGCAAACGCAGCATCGCCATGTCGTCGACCTCTGCCAGGATGATCGGCCTGATCCCCGCCAATTCCAGAACCCGGTCGAATGCGACACGGATGCCGCTGTCGAGGCTGGGCAGGAGAATGGGCTCGGTGCGCAAATCGTCTGGGAACTTGAAGGCCGCTTTGTCTGGCCTTGGATGACCAACCAGACTCACTGGCTGCTCGTTCAGCAGGTGGTTGCGGAGCAGTGACCGTGAATCGCGAGGGGCAGGTGTGTTGGACAAAACCACGTCGACGGCATGCGCCTCCAATTGTCCCAACAGATCGCGCATGTTGCCAGAGCGGATGATCAATTCGATGTCGCTGCGGACGGTCAGAGGGTGCAGGAATTCGAGTTGGAAATTGCGTGACAGCGTGGTGATGGCACCCACTTTGAGAACGCGGCGGCTGGCCACTGGGTTGCCGCGCAATCTGTTCATCAGGTCGTCACCGGTCTTGAACACGGTATCGGCATAGTCGAGTGCAACATGGCCGGCTTCGGTCAGAACGAGTTTTTTGCCGACACGATCAAACAGCTTGTGGCCCATTTGATGCTCAAGTTTCTGGATCTGTACGGACAATGCCGATTGCGAAAGGTTCATGTGCTCAGCAGCGCGGGTTAGGCTGCCCGTGTGCGCCACTGCCCAGAAATAGCGGAGATGGTTGTAGTTCAGTGTGGTCATATCGTTCGTTTAAAACGAACGAACGTACTCGAACAATGAATTTTTCGAGGTGTATGGGGCGCGCTATCTTTCAAAGCGTTCTTGCCTGTCATCTTTTGAAGGATATGCTTCTTGCTGTTCTATTTTTTGCCATGGCTGGCACCGGTTCCGCTTGTGGCAGCAGCCGTGATCAGCTTTGTGGATTTTGGGTTCAAACCAACCCGCATTGCGAGGATTGCCGAAGCTGCGACACTTCTGGCTTTTGCGGTGGCCGTCGCCTTGACGGCGCTTGGACGGTTGGACGCTGTCGCCGCGTCGATGCTGTTTTTAGTGACGTTCGTTGGCTGGATCGTTGTTCGTTATGCCGGAACCTATCTGGTTGGTGAGGCTCGGCACATTCAGTTCAGCGGCTTGTTGTGCATCACGCTTGCGTCTGTTCTCCTGCTCGTTACGGCCGGACACCTGGTTCAGTTCATGCTTGCATGGATTGGCACCAGCCTGTTTCTTCAGAAGCTTCTGCTGTTCTATCCAGAGCGGGTGGCTGCACGGCGTGCCGCGCGCAAGAAGTTTGTGACGGCGCGTGCTGGGGACTTGGCACTTTTCCTGGCCGTCGTGCTGCTTTGGGCTGCCTATGACACGGGTGATATTGGCACAATCCTGCAGGCAGCGCGTATCGGGGAGGGCGGTGGTCTCGCTGTTGCGTCGGCTGGTTTGCTGGCGATTGCAGCGATTCTGAAGTCTGCGCAATTTCCCACGCATGGCTGGCTGACCGAGGTGATGGAGACGCCGACGCCGGTCTCTGCACTGCTTCATGCGGGTGTGATCAATGCCGGTGGTTTTCTTTTGATCCGTTTTGCCGATGTTCTGTTGCTGGCACCGGGCATGTTGGGTTTCCTGGTGATGATTGGCGGCTTTACGGCGCTGTTCGGTAGCTTGGTGATGCTCACTCAGCCTGCGGTGAAAACCTCGCTGGCGTGGTCAACTGTGGCGCAGATGGGCTTTATGATCTTCGAGTGCGGGCTGGCGCTGTTTCCTTTGGCGCTGCTGCATATTTTGGCTCATTCGCTCTACAAGGCGCACTCGTTTCTGGCCTCTGGCGGTGCTGTCGAGCGCGTGGCTGAGATCCGCAGGCCGGGTGAGGTTGCCATTCCCGATGCGGGCGCGGTTGTGCGCGCTTTCGTTTCGGCGCTGGTGATTTACGTGCTTGTGGGGTTTCAGTTTGGCCTGCTGCATAAGTCGCCTCAAGCCATTGCGTTAGGTGCGATTCTGATTTTCGGCGTCGCCTATATGTTGGCTCAAGGGCTAGCCGACGCGGCACCAAGGGCGCTCACCAAGCGCACGGCGGTTTATGCCGTGGCGACATCGGTGGGGTATTTCGCCTTGCAGACGGTGGTGATTTGGATGACGGCGGGTGTCCTACCGGCCACCCCCTCGCCGGGCCCATTGGAATGGGCGCTGGTTGTGCTCGCGGTGGTCAGCTTTGGCCTTGTTGCCGTTGTTCAGGCGATGTTTCCGCTTTGGGCATATCACCCTGCGGCGGCCGGGCTTCGTGTGCATCTGTCGAACGGACTTTATGCCAACGCCGTTTTCGACCGGCTCATCGGTGGCTGGTCAACGCGGGGTGTCTCGTGAGGGCGATGATGGACGGAGAGATGGAATGGCTCGTCGCCGCTGCTGATCGCGCGGCACGAGCCATTCCGCCGGTATGGCCACTGGCGTCGAGCGTCGCGGTTAATCCGTTTTTGGGGCAAACTTGTGAAGGCTTGGCGCAGGCTGGTGCAAGGTTGGCGCGAGTTGCGGGTGCGGCGGTGACGATGCCGCGCTCGTGGTATCTGCAGAAGATATCTGAAGCGATCATCACAGACGCTGATTTGCAAGTGGCGTGGGCCTGCGCACCTGCTGACACGCGACCAAGTGATCTGGCAATGCTGAAGGCGGCGGCTGCGTATGATGTTCCGGTGCCGCGTGCCTTACCGACGATTGCGGACTTGGCGGCGAAGATATCGGGTTGTGACTGGTCTGGGCTGATCGCCGAACGTTTTGGATCATGGGCGGCTGGTTATTTTGATGAAGGTCAGGCGCTGTGGGCGGCCCCGCGGGGGCGGAGCGCCTATGCGGCATGGCGTGCGGTGGCCACTCATGATCTGACGCCGGAGATTGCCGGGCTGAAGGGGTTTGCGCTTCACGTGTCGGAGGCCCCCGATAATGCCAGCGCTGTCATTGGGCGCGTGGTTGATCGGCTCGGGATTTCGCCAGATGCTATCGAGACCTACTTTCACCAGATGCTGATGACGCTCGGCGGCTGGGCGCAATATGCGCGCTACAAGCTATGGCAGGCAGAGTTGGCGGGTGGAACTGATGGGACCATCATCGATTTCCTGGCGATCCGATTGATTTGGGAAGAGGCACTCTTCCTTCACTCTGGCAGAGACATCGCTAGGAAATGGGCGAGTGTGCGGTTCAGCCATACTGTACCGGTCAAAGCCTCGGAGGACCTTGCGATCAACGCCATCCTGCAGGAGGCGTTTGAGCGTTCAGTGCAGCGGGATTTGGCTCAGGTATTGGCTGAAACTGCGGCACATGCGACGCCTGATCGGGCCGTCATGCATGCTGTGTTCTGCATTGACGTGCGCTCGGAGGTGTTCCGCCGGGCGCTTGAGAGTATGAACCCTGGCATCCAAACATTGGGGTTTGCTGGTTTCTTCGGCATCGGCACGGCGCATCGGCGTTTTGCGTCTGATGTTGAGGAATTGCGGCTGCCGATGCTGCTCAATCCCGGGGTGCGGTCATGCTCTGATGGACCTGATGTCGATGCTGCCGATAAGTCTGACCGGTTGAAGATGCGGGCGAAGCGGGCCTGGGGTCGGTTCAAGCTCGCAGCCGTTTCATCGTTCGCGTTCGTGGAGGCGACTGGGCCGGTTTTTGTAGCGAAGCTGGTGAGTGACGCACTGGGTGTTCGCTTCAATCCTTCGGCGCCTGAGCCGGCTCCTCGGTTTGATCCCATGCTCGACGTGGCAAGCCGCGTGAAGGCGGCTGAGACGGTGCTGCGAGCGATGTCGTTGACGACTGGTTTTGCGCGGTTGGTTTTACTGGCTGGACATGGGACGAATGTCGTCAACAATCCGCATGCGAGCGGCCTGCAATGCGGTGCATGTGGCGGCTATTCTGGAGAGGTGAACGCACGTTTGTTGGCAGCGCTGCTCAACGATCCTGAGGCGCGGGCAGGCTTGGTGCAAAGTGGAATTGAAATCCCGTCCGACACGCTCTTCCTGGCCGCGCTTCACGACACCACCACCGATGACGTAACGATCTTTGATGGTGATCATCCGTCTGAGGCGCATCGTGGAGATATCAGCGAGGCGAAAACCTGGCTGGCTGTGGCGGGCAAGTTGGCGAGGGGGGAGCGTGCGCTTCGTCTGCCAGGCGCACAAAACGAAGGCTCATTGACCCGCCGTGGCCGGGATTGGGCACAGACGCGGCCAGAATGGGCGCTCGCAGGGTGCAAGGCGTTTATAGCGGCTCCAAGGGCGCGCACGAAGGGTAAGAACCTGGCTGGACGGGCGTTTTTGCATGATTACGATTGGCGGCAGGACAGCAATTTCAGTGTGCTTGAACTGATCCTGACTGCGCCGGTTGTCGTCGCAAGCTGGATCAGCCTGCAGTATTACGGATCGACGGTGGCGCCGGACGTGTTTGGAGGTGGCAACAAAATGCTGCACAACGTGACCGGCGGCATCGGTGTTGTAGAGGGCAATGGCGGTGTTATGCGGGCGGGACTGCCGTGGCAGTCTGTCCATGACGGCGAGAATTTTGTGCATGAACCGCTGCGTTTGTCAGTCTGCATTGAGGCACCGACAGACGCGGTGACCGGCATCTTACGTCGCAACCCATCTGTGCGCGCACTTTTCGATCATCGTTGGCTGCATCTGTTTGCGCTCGACCACACCGGGCGTATGGCTTGGCGCTACAATGGTGATCTTGAATGGGTGGCGATGGAGGTGGCCTAGTCAGAGGCTGATGCTGCGACTAAAGCTTTTCGATCAGGATGGAGGGTGCCATGCACGAGGTGAAGTCGATTTTTGCTGCGGATAAGCCAGCGTTTTATAACGAGTTGGCTGAGCAGCTATCGGCTTTGTTGCGTGGCGAGACGGACGCGATCGCCAATGCTGCGAACACCTCCGCGCTGATGTTCGATCTCATGCCTGATCTGAACTGGGCGGGATTTTACTTCCTCAAAACTGAGGGCGAATTGGTGCTCGGGCCATTTCAGGGCAAGGTTGCGTGCGTGCGAATTGCGGTGGGGAAGGGCGTGTGCGGCACCGCGGTTGTGCGTGGACAGTCGGTGCTCGTCGAGGATGTGCATGCGTTTCCCGGTCATATTGCCTGTGATGCCGGATCGCAATCCGAACTTGTGGTGCCGCTGCATCACCACGGCCGCATCCTCGGCGTGATCGATCTCGACAGCCCGTCGCTGGCGCGGTTCGACAGTGCGGATCAGAGCGGCATTGAACGGCTCGCCGCCATCTATGTTCAGGCCACGCACGGCGCTTAACGTGCTGTGTCTGTCCGCTATAGCGACGAGTTCTGCTGGATGTGAGGCGTGTTGTTTGACCCGCCCGACACGTGACCATGCGGCGTAGAGTGCGGGCATGAAGCAGAGCGAGAGCAGGGTGGCCGATACGAGGCCGACGAAACGCCAGATCGGCCTGGATGCGTGCCTGCACTGTGCCGGAGAGCAGCAGCGACGGGCGGCTGCGCACCAGTTCCGCGGATTGCACCCGAACGGGGAGACGGGCGTCGCCAGCATGGGCTGGGGGCACTGCGGTTGCGAGAAACAGGTAGCTCAAAATCACCGACGAGCCGCGCATGGCCACGGGGCTTTCGCGTGCGAACGGCTTGGGTGGCAAGTTCATCCATGCGTCGATAAGTCTGGCATATGGGCCTAAAATGTAAGCGGAGTGCAAGGTTCAGCCCAGAGCCAGCCACGTCAGATGCGTCATCAATCCGGCGACGCCGAGGAACCGGCGATACGATGATGGGCTGAAATTTCGCCCGTTTCGGTATAGCCACTCATGGCGCAGGAGCGTCGCGGGCCGCCGCATTGCCCAAGAGCGTTACGGGCTACGGTTGGAGCTTTGCGAGCCCGTCAGACAAGGGCATTGACGCTGTGACTGATGCTATCGGCAATGAGCCATAAACATGCGGATAGAGCTGGCCGTTGCTGGCTGGCTCCCATCGCACTTTGTTGCCAAGCTGGGGCAGGTCGATTGCGGCAAGAACGAGGTCTAGCTGGTCGCGATAGTAGCGTTCGACCGTGCTTGCGACCTGCGATCCGGCGGAAAGGTGGATGAAGCCATCCGCCTCGTCCGCCGACGAGCCGGTGTAGATGCCGTCTCGCTGCCACGCCGCAAATTCGTCTTGGCCTAGAATCTTGTAGGCCACGGCTTCAGACATCCAGATTGGCCACCTTCAGCGCGTTCTCCACGATGAAGTCGCGGCGGGGTTCCACCACGTCGCCCATCAGGGTGGAGAACACCTGGCCGGCGTCTTCCACGTCGCCGACTTTCACCTGCAGCAGCGTGCGGACGGCGGGGTCGAGGGTGGTGTTCCAGAGCTGGTCGGCGTTCATCTCGCCCAAGCCTTTGAAGCGCTGAATGGCGAGGCCGCGGCGGCCTTGGGCCAGAATGCGTTCGAAGGCGGTGGCGGGGCCCATCACCTCGACCTCGTTGGCACCGAGTTTGATCGATGCGGGGGAGGCGAAGCGGGCTTGCAGGCCCTCGGTGCGTTCGGCGAGCCAGCGGGCTTCGGCGGATCGCAAGGTTGCTGCGTCGAGCACGTGGCGCTCGGCGACACCGCGCACCCGGCGGGCGACGACGAGGCCGCCATTGTCGTCTGACGACACGCCCCAGCCGCGTTCGGCGGGCAGCGAGATGGCGTTCATGCGTTGGACGAGATCAGTCCAGGTGGCGGCGGCCTTGGTGGCGTCTGATTGTAGGGAGCCTGCGATGGCGGCTTGTTCCAGCAGCGACAAGGGCGCGGTGGCGGAAAGCCTGCGCAGGCGGGAGGCGGCCTCGCGTAGCCAGATGGCTTCGCCGTCGAGCTCGTCGCCCTGGAACACGCGGCCATCGGCATAGGTCAGGCGGGCCTCGCCGAGTGCCTTGTCGAGCAGGTAGCGTTCGAGGGCGGCGTCGTCCTTCAAATACCGCTCCTCGCCGCCGCGGGTGGCGCGGTAGAGGGGGGGCTGGGCGATGTAGAGATGGCCACGTTCAAAGAGTTGCGGCATCTGGCGATAGAAGAACGTCAGCAGCAGCGTGCGGATATGCGAGCCGTCCACGTCAGCGTCCGTCATGATGACGATGCGGTGGTAGCGCAGTTTCGTCACGTCAAAGCCGCCATGTTCGGGCTCGCCACGTCCGATACCGGTGCCGAGAGCGGTGATCAGCGTGCCCACTTCGGCGCTGCCGAGCATTCGGTCGAAGCGGGCGCGTTCGACGTTGAGGATCTTGCCCTTGAGCGGCAGGATGGCCTGGAACTTGCGGTCGCGGCCTTGCTTGGCAGAGCCACCGGCGCTGTCACCCTCGACGATGAAGATTTCGCACTTGGACGGATCGCGCTCCTGGCAGTCAGCAAGCTTGCCGGGCAGCGTGGAGACGTCGAGCACGCCCTTGCGCCGTGTGAGATCACGCGCCTTGCGGGCGGCTTCGCGGGCGGAGGCGGCGTCCATCACCTTTTGGATGATGGCCTTGGCCTCACGCGGGTGGGTTTCGAGCCAGTGCGAAATCACGTCCACGGCGGCCGCGTAGACGACGGGCTGGACTTCGGACGAGACCAGCTTGTCCTTGGTTTGGGAGCTGAATTTTGGGTCTGGTACCTTCACCGAGAGCACGGCCGTCATGCCTTCGCGCATGTCCTCACCGACCAGGGCCAGATTGTCTTTCTTGCCCATGCCATCGGCGTATTTCGACATCACGCGGGTCAGCGCCTGACGGAAGCCCGCCAGATGCGCGCCGCCGTCGCGCTGCGGAATGTTGTTGGTGAAGCAGAGCATGGTTTCGTGGAACGAGTCGTTCCAGGAGAGTGCGAATTCGACGCGAATGCCAGCCTGTTCATCGGATGTGGTGACGGAGATCGGCGGCGAGAAGATCGGCGTTTTGCCGCGATCGAGCCACTCGACGAAGGCGACGAGGCCGCCATCATATTTGAACAGCTGTTCGACGGCGGGCACGTGCCGCTCATCGCGCAGGGTGATCGCCATGCCGGAATTAAGGAAGGCCAACTCGCGCAGGCGGCGTTCGAGGATAGTGAAGTCGAATTCGACCTTGGTGAAGGTGCCGGTGGAGGGCTTGAAGATGACCTCTGTGCCGTTGCCGCGTGTGCAGGGGCCAACGATGGCCAAGGGGGCCACGCTGTCTCCATGCTCAAAGCGAATGAAGTGCTCGGTGCCGTTGCGGTAGATGCGCACTTCCATCCATTCGGACAGGGCGTTGACCACGGCGGCGCCGACGCCGTGCAGGCCGCCGGAGACCTTGTAGGAGTTCTGGTTGAACTTGCCGCCGGCGTGCAGGCGCGTCAGCACAACTTCCGCCGCCGAGATGCCTTCCTCAGCATGGATGTCAGTGGGAATGCCGCGGCCATCGTCACGCACGGTGACTGAGCCGTCGCCGTTCAGCGTGAGTTCGACGGCGGTGGCGAAGCCTGCCTGCACTTCATCGACGGCGTTGTCGATGATTTCGAACGCCATGTGATGCAGGCCGGAGCCGTCATCGGTGTCGCCGATATACATGCCCGGTCGCTTGCGCACCGCGTCCAGACCGCGCAGGACGGAGATTGACGAGGCGTCATAATCTCCGGACGCGTTGGGGTCGGAATCAGGCGTAGGCGCGGCTTGGTCACTCATGCCGAGTGGGTGCTCCGGTCAAGGTACAGATTCTGCAAATATATAGCTGAAGCCCACGAAAATCGCCAACTTTACCGGCGGATCACGGCCCCGCGTGCAATGCATTGGAGCCCGTGCGCCAGAATGCGGCTAGACCGCGCAGTGCCTCGAAGGTTTCGGCGTCTGTGCCGGTCAAAAACACCTGCGCGGGCAGGGCCTGCAGGGCGTCGAACAGGTCCGCCCGGCGGGTCGGGTCGAGATGGGTGGCGGGCTCGTCAAGCAGCAGGAGTGGGGCGGCTCCGCGCGCCTGGGCCAGCAATCCGGCGTGGCCGAGGATGACGCCGATCAATAGCGCCTTTTGCTGGCCGGTGCTGGCTTGGGTGGCTGGGAGGCCGGATGCAAGGTCGTGAAGCGCCATGTCGGTGCGGTGTGCTCCCAAAGTGGCCGAGCCGGCAGCGGCGTCTCGTGCCCGATTCTGGGCGAGTTGGTCGCGCAGACAGTCCTCCACCGCCAGAGCAGGTTCGGCCGCGAGATGCTCGACGATAGGGCAGAGAAGAGTGATGCGGGCGGCAGGGAAGCGCCCGGCGATGCCGTCGGCCAGGGCCGCGTTGAGGGACGTCACGAGGCCTGCCCGCGCGGCACAGGCAGCAACGCCGTGGCGGGCCATTGCGTCCTCCAGACCGGCGAGCCAGCTGGCATCGCGTCGGCCCTCGGACAGCAGCCGGTTGCGTCCGGCCACCGCCGTCTCGTAGGCAGCAACCTCGCGCGCATGGCCGGGCTCGATGGCGTAGACGAGGCGATCGAGAAAACGCCTCCGGCCGGAGGCCCCTTCCTGGAACAGGCGGTCCATCTGCGGGGTGAGCCAGACGGCCGCGGCACGTGCGGCGAGTTCGGATTGATTGCGTGGGGTGGCACCGTCGAGCCGGAATACGCGGCGCTCGGGGGCTTCTTCGGTGGTTCCGGTGCCGATCTCGGTCGGGCCATCCGGCGTGTCGAAGCGGCCATGGGCGGCCCATGCGCCCGAGCCCGTTGTGGCGATCTCGACGATGCGGGCACCGCGAAGGCCTCGGCCGGGGACGAGCAGCGAGATCGCCTCAAGTAGATTGGTTTTGCCGCTGCCGTTGGCCCCGCTGATGACAACCATCTTGCCGCCCGGAGACCAACTCAGCGCCTCGTAGTTGCGAAACCGGCCCAGCGTCAGCCGGGCCAGCCGCAGACCCGGTTCAGACACGATGTGTGCGCAGCGCGCTCACACGCGCATGGGCATGAGCACGTAGAGCGCCGAGGCATCTGTACTGTCCTGCACGACCGTGGGCGCGGAGCCGTCGGAGAAGCGGAATTCTACCGAGGTGGCGATTTGCGCCGTGATGTCGTTCAGGTAGCGGGCCTGGAAGCCGATCTCCAGCGGGCCGGAGGTGTAGGTGACGCGATCACCGTCCAGTTCCTCGGTTGCCGTGCCCTGTTCGGGGGAGGCGGCGGAGATGACGAGGAGATCCTTGGCCAGCGACAGCTTCACCGGGCGCGAACGCTCCTGCGAAATGGCGGAGACGCGGGCCACGGCGGCTTCGAAATCCTTGCAGCCGACGCGGAGCACCTTGTCGTTGTCACGCGGAATGACGCGATCATATTCCGGGAAGGTGCCGTCGATCAGCTTGCTGGTCAGCGTCAGGCCATCGACGGTGAACTGGATGCGCGTGTCGGACATCGCGAGGTCCACCGGACCGGAGGCTTCATCAAGCAGCTTGCGCAGCTCGGCGACCGTCTTGCGCGGAATGATCACGCCCGGGATACCGGCGGCACCGTCTGGCAGGTCGAGCTGCACGCGGGCGAGGCGGTGGCCATCAGTTGCCACGGCGCGTAGCACTTTGGTGCCGTCGCTCTCGGTGGCGTGCAGGTAGATGCCGTTCAGGTAGTAGCGCGTCTCCTCGGTGGAGATGGCGAAGCGCGTGCGGTCGATCATGCTGCGCAGTTCATGCGCATCGACGGCAAACTTGTGCGGCAGTGTGCCTGCGGTCATGGAGGGGAAGTCCTCGATGGGCAACACGACGAGGCTGGTCGCGTAACGGCCGGCGCGAAGGGCCAGCTGAGCGTCACCGCCGGGATGGTCGAACTCCACCTCAGCGCCTTCCGGCAGGCGGCGCACGATCTCATAGAGCGTGGCGGCAGGAGCGGTGCAGGAGCCGTTGCGGATCGACGTGGCGGCGACGTTCTCCACCACAGCGATTTCCATGTCGGTGGCGGTGAGCGTGAGCTTCACATCCTTCACCGAAATCATCACGTTGGCGAGGATGGGGATGGTGTTGCGCTTCTCAACAACGCTCTGGACGTGGGCCAGAGCCTTCAGCAGCACCGCGCGGTCGGCCTTGAACTTCATGGTCGCTATCCTCTGGGCCAAAGCCACGAATCGGGGTGCTCAGCATAGCGCAAAACGCATGGATTGCGAGTGCTAGCGCCCCAAACCGGCGAAACAGTTGGGTTTGGGCCGGATTAGTTTTCCAGCATCCGCCGCAGCAGCTCGACATCCTCGCCGAAGCTGGAGTCGCGCTCCATCAATTCGGCCACGCGCGAGACGGCGTGCATCACCGTGGTGTGGTCACGATTGCCGAATTTCCGTCCAATCTCGGGGAGCGAACGGCTGGTGAGCTGCTTGGCAAGATACATCGCCACCTGGCGCGGACGCGCCACGGCACGGGCTCGGCGGGCGGAGGACATGTCGGTGAGGCGAATGTTGTAGTGCTCGGCCACGCGGCGCTGGATTTCCTCGATGGTGACCCTGCGGTCATGCGCCTTAAGGATGTCGTGCAGCACCTCTTGCGTGGCTTCGAGGGTGACGTTGCGGCCGAACAGGTTGGCGTGGGCGATGAGGCGGTTCAACGCACCTTCAAGCTCACGGATATTGGACGTGATCTTGTGGCTGAGGAATTCCATCACCTTGTGCGGCACGGGCACGCCGGCGCGGGTGGCTTTCGCCTCCAGGATGGACATGCGCAGCTCGAATGTGGTCGCGTGCAGGTCGGCGACCATGCCGCAGCCAAGGCGGGTGCGCACACGATCCTCCAGGCCGGACAGGTCGGAAGGCGACTTGTCAGACGACACCACGATCTGCTTGCCGGCATCGACCAGGGCGTTGAATGTGTGGAAAAATTCTTCCTGGGTGGCGTCTTTGCCGATGAGGAATTGCAGGTCGTCCACCATCAGCACATCGACGCTGCGCAACTGCTCTTTGAATTCCATCGTGGATTTCGAGCGGATGGCGGCGATGAAGCGATACATGAACTTCTCAGCCGACATGTAGGCAACTGAGATCGGTTTGCGCGCCTCACCGTCTGATGGGTGCGTCAGTTCCCAGGCGATAGCGTGCATGAGATGGGTTTTGCCCAAGCCCACACCGCCATAGAGGAAAAGTGGGTTGAAGCCCTGGCTGGCGGGCTTTTCCGCCACACGGCGAGCGCAGGCATAGGCGAACTCGTTTGGCTTGCCGACGATGAAGCTGTCGAAGGTGAAGCGGTTGTCGAGCGGCGCGTCGTTGCGGTCGTCGGGCTTGGCTTCGTTGCGGATGTCCACACGTGCCAGCTTCGGCTCGGTGAGAGTTTCGGCATCCGTCATAACGGCGTCCGAATCATCGGTCACGGTGAGGGGGCTGGCGACGGCACCCATCTGCACGCTTGACCCAACGCGGATTTCAACCCGGCGAACGGCGCTGTTCTCGGCCATCCACAAGGCGCTCAGGCGATCACCGTAATGAGTGCGTACCCAGTCGCGCAAAAAGCGTGTGGGCAGGCGGACCGTGATTTCGTCACCGTCCATGCCCAGGAGCGTCATCTGACGCAGCCATGTCCGATATTCGACATCACCAACTTCAGTTTGCAGACGGCCACGCACACGTGCCCATTGAACCGCCAGTTGAGGTTCCGGCACCGACGGGATGCGGCTGGAGTGCGCGATATCAGTCGGAATGACACCCTCCTCCGGACCGCGTTTTGCCACAGCTACCCCCTGGATTCATCGTCTTTAGGACAGGCATCTTGGAGAGCCAAACGGATCGCCGCATACCGCCGTCCGAGCAACGATTAGGCGGAAAAACGGCCTTCGGCAATCCAAAAATGGCCTGACGGCATACACATTTAATAATGATTGGAGTTCCCAAAACAAATCAACTGACTACACGTATTGTGCAGTCAGTTGATTGCAAATCAGTATTTTGCGTAGACTGTGTGAGGTTTCCGTGCAGCTGTTTCAGATGAACTGAAATCAAATCTGACGGGGCCTCGGCTTACCCTGCGCCGAGAGCCTTAACGCGCTTGGACAGGCGCGAAATTTTCCGTGCAACCGTGTTAAGGTGCATCACACCCTTTGTGACAGCGCGCTGTGCTTCCGGCTGGGCGAGGCGAAGAGCCTCAGCGGCCTGGGCCTTGTCGCCAGAGGCAATCGCCTGCTCGACCTTCTTGATGAACGTGCGCATACGCGACTTGCGCGCCGAGTTACGCTCGGTGCGGACAGCGATCTGGCGAATGCGCTTGCGCGCGGAGGCGGTGTTGGCCATGGGGTCTCTTTGATCCATCGGGGCCAGAGAACCGGCCCGGTTACAATTATGTGTCGGCTACCATGCCATGAAAGCCCCGTAATGAACACGGGAAAAACGACGGCACCATCGATATCTTATCCTGCTGTGATCTTTTTGCAGGGAGCGGGTTCATAGGCAGGTGGGGGCGGTGAGTCAAGAAATCCGCAAGCGCCTAGCGTTGAAAAACGGCTGGTCGCTTCTCGGCGAACGCGGCCATGCCCTCGCGCTGATCTGGCGTGCCAAACAGCGGAAGAAACAGTGAACGTTCGGCGCGAACGCCTTCTGTCAGCGTGGTCTCGAAGGCCCGGTTGACCGCCTGCTTGGCGATGACGGTGGCGACATTGGACATGCTCGCGATCTTCTCGCCGATTGCCAGCGCCTCGGTGACGAGTTGATCGGCGGGGAACACACGGCTGACCAGATTGCAACGCTCGGCTTCGGCGGCGTCCATCATGCGGCCGGTGAGGATCATATCCATCGATTTCGACTTGCCGATGGCGCGCGTCATGCGCTGCGAGCCGCCGGCACCTGGGATGACGCCGAGATTGATCTCAGGCTGGCCGAATTTGGCAGTGTCAGCACAGACAATCATGTCGCACATCATCGCAAGCTCGCAGCCGCCGCCCAGCGCGAACCCGGCGACCGCCGCAATGACGGGCTTGTTGACGCGCAGGACCGTCTCCCACGGGGCAATGAAATCGGCGGTCAGAACAGCAGGGTAGGCGCGGTCCTTCATTTCCTTGATGTCGGCCCCGGCGGCGAAGGCGCGTTCCGAGCCGGTCAGCACGATGGCACCGATGGCGGGGTCGGCGTCGAATGCCAGCAATTCGGTGCCGAGTTCGGCCATCAGCTGATCGCACAGCGCGTTCAGCGCCTTGGGGCGGTTGAGGCGGATCAGTGCCACGCGGCCATGGGTCTCGGTGGTGATCATCTCGGGTGCGGACATTGGCGTCTCCTTATTTTTGCAGGCGCGGGCAATAGAACGAGCTGCGGCCAGATTGGACGATGCGGGCGATGCCGGCGCATTTGGGCGGTCCAGGGCATTGGGCGCAAGGCTCCCCGGTGCGGCCATAGACTTTGAAGGCGTGCTGGAAATAACCGAGCTCGCCGTCGGGCTGCACGTAGTCGCGCAGAGTGGAGCCGCCGGCTTCGATGGCTTCCAGCAGGGTGGCTTTGATCTCCCGGGTGAGCCGGGTGATGGCGGCTTTGGATACGTCACCGGCGTGCCGTTCCGGGCTGATACCAGAGCGGAACAGCGCCTCACACACATATATATTGCCGAGTCCTGCCACGTTGGATTGGTCGAGCAAGGCGGCTTTGATCGGTGTGGCCCTGCCGTGCAGGCGGGCTGCTAGGTGGGCGGCGTTGAAACTGGAATCGAGCGGTTCAGGTCCGAGTCCGGCCAGCAGGCGGTGCGCGTCCTCGGCGGCGGCTTGTACGAGGTCCACTGAGCCGAAGCGGCGGGGGTCGACGAAGCCGATGCGCCATCCGTCATCGGTTTCGAGTGTGACGTGCTCATGCAGGGGAATGTCGTTGCGGCCGGAGGGGGAGATGTTCATCCGGCCGGACATGCCGAGATGGATCAGCACCGACGGACGATCCTGCAGGCGCATGAGGATGTATTTGGCGCGCCTGCGGAAGCTCGTGACGTTTGCACCGGTGAGCACCGAGGCGAGATTGGGCGGCATCGGCCAGCGCAGATCGGGGCGGTGGACCTGTCCCACGCGGATCACCCTGCCCAACAGCCGGGCGGATAGGCCACGCATCACGGTTTCTACTTCGGGGAGTTCCGGCATCTGATTTACAGGCTATACACTGCCTTTCATGAGCGACAATCCCTCCCTACCCAATCCGTCCGACGAAATCGATTTTGGCTTCCGCAAGGTGCCGTTGGCTGAGAAAAAGCCGATGGTGCGCGCGGTGTTCGACAGCGTGGCCCCGAAATACGACCTTATGAATGATCTGATGTCGTTGGGCATTCATCGGCTGTGGAAGCGGGTGTTTAACGGCGTGTTGGCTCCGTCGCCGCGCCGCACGCTGCTCGATCTGGCGGGGGGAACCGGTGATATCTCGTTTGGCTGGCTGGAGGGCGGCGGCGGTCCGGCCATTCTGTCGGACATCAATGCGTCGATGCTGAGCGTAGGGCGCGACCGCGCGGTGTCGCGTGGGTTGGTGGACCGGCTGACGTTTCTGACCGCTGACGCCGAGAAGTTGCCGCTGCCGGACCGGTCGGTTGATACCGTGTCGATGGCGTTCGGCCTTCGCAACTGCACCGACAAGGATGCGGTTCTGGCGGAGGCACGGCGCGTGCTCAAGCCGGGTGGGCGTTTTGCCTGTCTCGAATTTTCACGGGTGCAGGTGGCAGTGCTGTCGCCGATTTATGACGCTTGGTCGTTCAAGGTGCTGCCGCGATTGGGGCAGGCGATCGCCGGTGATGCGGACAGTTATCAGTATCTTGCGGAGAGCATTCGTATGTTCCCGGATCAGGAGACGCTCGCGGGCATGATGCGCGAGGCGGGCATGGCGAGGGTTTCGGTGCAGAATTTGTCGGGCGGGATTGCAGCCATTCACACCGGATGGCGACTTTGAGACTGCAGCATAAGCGCATTCTGCTGATCGTGAGCGGTGGGATTGCGGCTTATAAATCGCTGGAACTGATCCGCCTGCTGCGCAAATCCGGCGCGTGGGTGACATGTGTGTTGACGAAGGGTGGCGCTGAGTTCGTGACGCCCTTGTCGTTGCAGGCACTGAGCGAGACGAAGGTTTATACCGAGCTGTTTTCGCTGACGGACGAGAGCGAAATGGGCCACATTCAGCTCAGCCGCACCGCCGATCTCATCGTGGTGGCCCCGGCATCGGCGGATATTTTGGCGAAAATGGCTAGTGGAATGGCGTCTGACCTTGCCAGCACCGTTCTGCTGGCGACCGACAAACCGGTGCTGGTGGCTCCTGCGATGAATGTTCGGATGTGGGAGCACCCGGCGACGCAGGCGAATACGGCGACGCTGGTCTCCCGCGGTGTGGCCGTAGTGGGTCCGGATGAGGGGCCGATGGCGTGCAACGAGTTTGGCTTCGGGAGGCTGGCTGAGCCGCCCGTGATCGTCGCGGCCATTGAGGCGCTGTTGTTGGGCAAGCGACCGCTGGCTGGCCGGCATGTGCTGGTGACGAGCGGGCCAACGCACGAGCCGATTGATCCGGTGCGCTACATCGCCAATCGCAGTTCGGGGCGGCAGGGGCATGCGATTGCCGGAGCACTTGCGGCGCTTGGCGCGCGGGTGACGCTGGTGAGCGGGCCCGTTGAAATTCCGACGCCCGCCGGTGTTGATCTCCGCCCTGTCGAGACGGCGGCTGAGATGCTGGTGGCCTGTGCGGCTGCGTTGCCTGCTGATGTTGCTGTGTTCGCGGCCGCAGTGGCCGATTGGCGGACGGAGCTGGCGACACTGAAGCTCAAAAAAGTTCCTGGTGGTGCGCCGCCGGAACTGAAGCTCACCACCAACCCGGATATTCTTGCCACCATCTCCCAAGGCACGCCGCGTCCTCGTCTGGTGGTGGGGTTTGCGGCTGAGACGAACGATCTTGTGGCCAATGCTCAGGCGAAGCGGGCGAGGAAGGGGTGTGACTGGATTGTCGCGAACAATGTGGGCGAGGGGAGCCACGTGATGGGCGGGCTGCGCAACGAGGTGCATCTGGTCACCGCCGACGGCGTTGAGACGTGGCCGGAGCTTGCGAAAACCGAAGTTGCTGCGCGGCTGGCACAGCGCATTGCGGAAGCTTTGACATGAGCATTGCTATTCGCGTCGTTCGTTTGGCGCATGCACACGGTTTGGAGCTTCCGGCCTATGCCACGGCTGGTGCGGCGGGCATGGATTTGCTGGCGGCGGTGAATGAAGACGTGACGATCGAGCCGGGCAAGCGAGCGTTGATCCCGACCGGCCTCTGCGTGGCGTTGCCTGCCGGGCATGAGCTGCAGGTTCGTCCGCGGTCGGGGCTGGCACTGAAATCCGGCATCATGCTGGCGAACAGCCCTGGCACCATTGACGAGGATTATCGCGGCGAGATTGGCATCATCATGCTCAACGCCGGGGACGTGCGATTTGTTGTCAGTCGCGGCATGCGGATCGCGCAGGCGGTTCTTGCCCCCGTTATGCGTGCTGTTTGGCAGGAGGCCGAGACGCTGGATGACACCGCGCGCGGTGCCGGCGGGTTCGGAAGCACTGGCGTGAAGTCCTAGTCTCCAGCGTCACGAAATCGCCACGCGCGATAGGGGTGACAGGCCAGTACTAAAGGGTTAAGGCCCTGCAATGCCCGTGGGGCTTGTTTTATAAAAGCGCGATCCGGGACCTGATCGATGTCAAAGCCCATCCCCGCCTCCCTTACGGCTGCGCGACGTCTTCCCAATGTTTGGGACGTGCTGGCGGCGGCCTGCGTTCTGGCTGGCCTGATTGCGCTGGTCCGTGTGAGCCCGGCCACGTTCCAGCCGCTCGACGCGCCTCAGGCGACGGTGGTGACCCTCGATCCGTATAACCTGCCGGTTTATGCGCTGCGCACCACCATGCGGATGTTTGCGGCGCTATTTGCCTCGCTGGTTTTCACGTTCACCGTGGCCCCGCTGGCTGCAAAAAGCCGACGCGCCGGGCTGGTGTTGATCCCCATTCTCGACATTCTGCAGTCGGTACCGATCCTGGGGTTCCTGACGTTCACCACTGCTTTCTTCATGTCGCTTTTCCCTGGCAAGGTGGCTGGGCTTGAGCTGGCAGCGATTTTTGCGGTGTTCACCAGCCAGGCCTGGAACATGGCGTTTTCCATGTATCAGTCGCTGACGACGCTGCCGGCCGATCTGGTGGAGGCCACGCGCGCCTATCGCCTTTCCGGCTGGCAGCGATTTTGGAAGCTTGAAGTGCCTTTCGCCATGCCGGGTCTGGTGTGGAACATGATGCTTTCGATGTCCGGCGGCTGGTTCTTCGTTGTCGCGTCTGAGGCGATCTCGCTGGGCGATCAGAACTGGAAGCTGCCGGGCATTGGCAGCTATGTTTCTACAGCCCTCGACCAGCGCAGCATGACTGCCATTTGGTGGGCGATTTTGGCGATGTTCGTGGTCATTCTTGCCTATGACCAATTGCTGTTCCGCCCGCTGGTGGCGTGGTCGGCGAAGTTCCGCGTTGAGTTGACGGCGGGTGCTGTGGGCGAGGACCCATGGGTTCTGAAGCTGCTGCGCCGGACACGCGTGCTGCAATTGGCTGGCGACTGGCTGAGCGGCGTCTTCGCTCGGCTCGGAGCCATGCGACTGCAATCCGCCTCCAAGCCGGACAAGGCTCCACGCGCACCGTCGCGCTTTGGCGATGCGCTGTTCTTCCTCGCGGCGGGCCTGGTAACGGCTGCAGCGCTTTTGGCGATTTTTGATTACGTCACCTCGCACGATGTCGGCTGGAGCGATCTGCTCGAGACGTTCGTGCTGGGGCTGTTCACCATGGTGCGGGTGTTCGTGATGATCGCGTTGGCGACCCTGCTTTGGGTACCGATTGGGGTGTATATCGGACTGCGTCCGGATTGGGCACGCCGGGTGCAGGTGGTGGTGCAGTTCGCCGCGGCCTTTCCGGCGAACCTGTTCTTCCCGATCTTTGTGATCCTGATCGTGAAGTTCCATGGCAGTTCAGACATCTGGCTGACTCCGCTGATGATCCTGGGGACGCAGTGGTATATATTGTTCAACGTGATCGCCGGAGCCTCGGCGTTTCCGGGCGACCTGCTTGAAGCGTCAAAGAATTTCCATGTCGGCGGCTGGCTGTGGTGGCGGCGGGTGATCATTCCCGGCATTCTGCCGTACTTCATCACCGGAGCGATCACGGCATCCGGTGGCTCCTGGAACGCTGCGATTGTGGCCGAGGTGGCGAGCTGGGGTGATAGCAAGTTGGTGGCGCACGGGCTTGGTTCGTACATCGCAAGAGCCACCGAGGAGGGCAATTTTGCCCATGTGGTGCTTGGCGTGGCGATGATGTCGGCCTTCGTGCTGTTCTTTAACAAGGTGTTGTGGCGGCCGCTTTATGCCTACTCCACACGTCGTCTGACGCTCTGACCCGCATTATAAGCAACTGGGACGATCACCATGGATGGCTCCATCGCGCAGACCAAGCTGGTTGAGATCACCGGCTGCCGCCAATCTTACCACAAGGACAGCTCATCTGACCTGCTGGTTCTGGATGACGTGAACCTCACGCTGCACACGGGTGAGATTGTAGGCCTGCTTGGTCGCTCTGGGTCGGGCAAATCGACGCTGCTGCGGATCGTCTCCGGCTTGCTCACGCCAACCGCTGGCTCCGTGAAGTGGCGCGGCAAGGATCTGCATGGCCCGGCTGACGGCGTGGCGATGGTGTTCCAGAGCTTTGCCTTGTTCCCGTGGCTGACGGTGGATGAGAACGTGGAGCTTGGGCTTGAGGCGCAGGGGGTGCCGAAGGCTGAGCGGGAGAAGCGGGCGGAGGCTGCGATCGATCTGATCGGCCTGGGCGGCTATGAGAGCGCCTATCCGAAGGAGCTGTCCGGCGGGATGCGGCAGCGTGTGGGGCTGGCGCGGGCGCTGGTGGTGCATCCCGATCTGCTGCTGATGGATGAGCCGTTCTCAGCACTCGACGTGTTGACTGCCGAAACGCTGCGCACCGATTTGGTCGAGTTGTGGTCGGAGGGAAAGCTTCCGATCAAGTCGATCTTGATGGTGACGCACAACATTGAGGAGGCGGTGCTGATGTGTGACCGCATTTTGGTGTTCTCGTCCAATCCGGGCCGTGTGGCCAGCGAGTTGGCGGTTCCGTTGCCGCATCCGCGCAACCGCAACGAGCCGGCGTTCCGGCAGCTGGTGGACGATATCTATGCGCTGATGACGCGCAGACCGGTGGTGCACGCATCCGCCGTCCCGACGCCGTCGGCAGAGGCTGGGTTTGCAACCCCGCTGGCCCCGGTTTCAACCAATCTGATGGCCGGTTTGATCGAGGCCCTGGCGCAAGCGCCGTATGACGGCAAGGCGGACCTGCCGGCGCTGGCAGCGGTGTTGCAGCTGGAGGCGGATGAATTGCTGCCGATGGGCGAGGCGCTGCAATTGTTGCGTCTGGGCGAATTGGCTGATGGTGATTTGCATCTGACCGAGGCCGGCATGGCTTTCGCTCATGCTGATACGGACGGCCGTAAGGATATCTTCGCTGCGGCATTGCGCGCGCATGTGCCGCTGGTGGCCGCAATCCGGCGGACGCTGGATGAGCGTTGGAACCACCGTGCCTCCGCTGTGCGGTTCCGCGATGAGCTGGAGGACCATATGTCCCCTGACTACGCCGAGGATACGCTGCGCACGGCGATTGCCTGGGGCCGTTACGCGGAGCTGTTCAGCTACGACGAGGAAGCGGCACAGTTTAGCCTAGAGGATATCGATACGACCGGTTAAGGTTTCCCCGCGCGGTATCTGCGCTCTCTATGGGGAAAGAAAAAATGCATCAAAAAGCATCCGCCCTGCTTGCAGCTTTGCTGCTGACCGCATCGCCTGCATTGGCATTCGATGGTTGGCATCTGGTTTCGAGCACTCCGATTGAGAGCAAGACCTCGACCTGGGATTATGTGGCGCTCGAAGCGACCACCAACAAACTCTATATTGGCCATCGCAAAGAGGGCTTGCAGGTGTTCGACCCGGTCACCAACAAGCTGGTCGGTGTGGTCGGTGATACGGCATCGCACAGCGCCGATGGTGCCGCCTTCGCGCCGGAATTCGATCTTGGCGTCTCCAACAATGAGGATGGCACCTACACGCCGTTCAAGCTCTCCACACTGGCAGCGCAGCCTTCGGTCAAGATCGCTGACGGTATCGACACCAGCCATTACGATCCGGCGAGCAAGCGCTTTGTCTTCAATGTGGAGCCGGACAAGGATGGCACCGAGCTTATCGTTGTTGATGCGGCGACATTGAAGGATGTGGGCCATATCAAGGTTGCCACCCGCAAGGCAGAGGGGGCAGTGGCTGATGGTGCGGGCCGGTTCTATCTCGCAGGCCAGGACCGCGACGTGATCTATGTGCTCGACACGAAGGCGCTGACGGTGGTCGGAGAGTTTGCGGCACCCGTCTGTGCCAAGCCGACTGGGATTGCGGTCGATGTCGTAGGCCATCGCCTGTTCGCATCGTGCCGCGGCAGTGCGACGGTGAAGCCCGCGATGGTGGTGCTGAATGCTGATACCGGTGCGCTGGTGTTCAGCACGGAGATTGGCGGTGGCTCTGACAGCATGATTTATCACGCCGCCACACATCGCCTGTTCAGTGCGAACGGGGTGAACGCCAACCTGAGCGTGATCGAGCAGACGGGGCCGGACAGCTATAAGGTTTTGGAAACGCTGGGCACTCAGGCTTGGGTGAAGGTTCTGGCGATCAACACGGCCGGGGATCGGCTGTATTCGATCACCGCCGAAGGATCTTCGGACACCAGTAAGAAGATCCTCACTGCGGTTTCTCCGTATTATCTCAATACGGTATTTCCAAACACGTTCCGTGTTTTGACTTTCGGCAAGTAGCCGCTTCGTTCCCTCCAGGCCCCGCTGCGACTATGGATCTTGTCGTTGTGTCGTGCGGGGCTGACTTGAGTGAAAATGTACGTGGACATTTCCAGATAGATTCCGTCATGATCCTCGTGTCTGATGATCGCGATACTGCTATCTTCCTTCCGATTCATAAAACTCAATAAGCCCTGCGTATCTTATTTTGTAAATGCTGTGCCTGCATCCGTATTTAGGAGCAGATCATGTTAATATTTGGTCGTTTAATTGGTCCCGTGGCTGCTTTTGGCGCGCGTTTGGAGCTTGTTTCACTTGGCGGTTTGGCCTTGGCGCTTGGATGCCTTGTCTGCGGTGCTGTAATGTTGCGTGATGACCCTACCGGATCTAGCCTTGTTTTTATGATCGCTATTGCGGCAGCGGCGTGTGCTTCCAGTGTTGCGGGATTTGCTTTTGGTGCGATTGCCGGCGGCATTCTGTTTCATCTGTCACAAGATACGGTTCGTGTCGTGCAGATCATCATGCTTTGCAGCGTCTTCAATCAGGCTACGATGGCCTGGGCGTTGCGCCACATCATTGATTGGCAAGGGCTTGCAAATTTTGTTGTGACAGGGGCGATTGGGGTGGGCCTTGGGGTGTGGCTTCTGCTGCACACTGATCGCTCTGTTTACACGACGGCCCTTGGACTATTTCTGCTTGCATATTCGATATTTATGCTTGTACGGCGACCTCTTGTATTGCGCGGCACCTATCCGCGTGTCGATGCGGCGGTGGGGCTGCTGAGCGGGGTGGTGGGTGGAGCGACCGGGTTTCCAAGTGCTATACTGGTGCCGTGGTGCGCCATGAAGGGGTGGGAGAAATCCCGTCAGCGGGCCCTGTTTCAGCCGTTCATTTTAATGATGCAAATTATAGCGCTGGTTGCGATCAGTGTGGCGCATCAGGGCGATGGTGGTGGTTTTAACATGGGTAACATTCTCTTCCTTCCGGCTTCTCTGCTGGGCACCACGATTGGCATGGCGTTTTATCGCAGGTTGTCTGATGTTCAATTTGCACGGGTCGTGAACGTGGCGCTGATGATTTCGGGCGTCAGTTACGTGCTTTAGACTTGTTCGACGCAGTGGACCGCTTCACCTCTGGGTAGTTTCGTGCCTATCCTCCCGATCTTGAACATGGGAGACCTGCAATGCTGACACGTCGTACGCTTATGGCCGCCACTGCCGCTGCACCGCTGGCTGGTGTCTCGGGACAGGCGCTGGCCAAGACGCCGCCGGGCGTGGTGGTGATGGCCAAGCAGATCGACGACGTGATCAGCTTCGATCCGGCTGAGGCGTATGAGTTCACCAACAACGAGGTGAACGCCAACGTCTATCGCCGTCTCGTGTCGCCCAACCCGGCCAATGTCAGCCAGGTGATCGGCGATCTGGCGGAGAGCTGGACGATCAGTCCGGACGGCAAGGTTTTCACGTTCAAGCTGAAAACAAACGCGAAATTTCCCTCTGGCAAGATGCTGACGGCGGAGGACGTGGCATTCTCGCTGCAGCGTGTGGTGAAGCTGAACAAGACGCCGGCCTTCATCATCAGCCAGTTTGGGTTCACCAAGGACAATGTGGAAGCTGCGTTTGTGGCGAAGGATCCCGGCACGTTCGTGATGACGCTGCCGGACGCTGCGGCACCGAGCTTTGTGCTGTTCTGCCTGTCCGCCGCTGTGGGTTCCATCGTCGAGAAGGCGACGGTGATGGAGCATGACGTGGGCGGCGACCTGGGCAATGCGTGGCTGAAGAATCACTCAGCCGGGGCTGGTGCGTACCAGCTGACAGAGTGGGTGGCGAGCGATCACATCACCATTGATGCCAATCCGCACTCGGTGGTGAAGCCGGGCGTTCGTCGCGTTGCGATCCGCCATGTGGCCGACCCGTCGGCGCAGCTGTTGCTGCTGCAGAAGGGCGACGCAGATATTGCGCGTGACCTCACCCCTGATCTGCTGACCAAGGTGAAGGCGGCGAAGGAATTTACCGTCACGGCGTCGGGCCAGGGTTCGACGATGTATATCGCCATGAACCAGAACGTGCCGGAATTGCAGAAGGTGCAGGTGCATCAGGCCATCAAATGGGCAATTGACTATGACGCCATCGCCAAGAACATCACGCCGAATCAATGGGTGGTGGCACAAGGCTTCCTGCCGCCGGGCCTGCCGGGTGCGATGACGGCAAAGCCCTTCCACAAGGACGTGGCCAAGGCCAAGGCGTTGCTGGCGGAAGCGGGGTATCCCAACGGCTTCTCGATCACGATGGATTATATCTCGCAGGCACCGTACGGCGACATCGCGCAGGCCATTCAGGCCGATCTGGCGGCGGTTGGCATCAAGGTGACGCTGACGCCGGGTGAGCAGAAGCAGGTGATCACCAAAACCCGCGCGCGCACGCATCAGCTGGCCATTCTGGTCTGGGGGACGGATTATTTCGATCCGAACTCGAACAGCCAGGCCTGGTGCGAGAACCCGGATGACAGCGATACGTCCAAGCTCAAGATCCTCGCGTGGCGCAGCCACTACGTGGACAAGGAGCTGAACGACATGTCCTTGGCGGCGACCAAGGAGCTCGACAGCGCCAAGCGCATCAAGATGTATCAGGACATGCAGGTGAAGTTCGCCGACCGTGCCCCGTTTGCGATGGTGCTGCAGAAGATTGCCTCGGCCGCGCTCGGTAAGGGCGTTTCCGGCTTTGTGATTGGTGCATTGCCCGACTTCACGAAGTTCTCCGACATCAAGAAGGCATGAACGGACGCAACGGCAGGCTCGCGGGGACCGCTGCGAGCCTGCTGCTGACCTTGTTCGGGCTGGTGTTCGTGACGTTCTTCATCGGCCGTGTGATGCCGATTGACCCGCTGATCGCCATTCTGGGCGATCACGCGCCGGAAGACGTGATGGCGCGCACGCGTGTGGAGCTTGGGCTGGATCAGCCGCTGGTGGTGCAGTTTGGTCTGTATGTGTGGCGGCTGCTGCATGGCGATCTCGGGCGCTCGGTGATGTCGTCAAACCTCGTGACGCAGGACATTGCGCGGTATTTTCCGGCGACGATCGAGTTGGCGACGGTTGCGATCATTGTGGCGACACTGATCGGCGTGCCGCTGGGTGTGCTGGCGGCGGTGCGGCAGGGCAGCGTGATCGACAAGGTGATTCGCGTGGTGTGCCTTGCGGGTCATTCGATCCCGATTTTCCTGCTGGCTCTGCTGTCTCTGCTCATTTTTTACGCGACGCTTGATTGGGCTCCTGGCACCGGGCGGGCCGATGTGGCGTTTGAAGGAATGAACCCGGTGGTGACGGGGTTCTTGACCATCGACACCGCATGGGCCGGGGATTGGGATGCGTTTTATGATGCGTGGGCGCATTTGGCGCAGCCGGCGGGGGTGCTGGCATATTTTTCGATGGCGTTCATTGCGCGCATGACGCGGGCATTCATGCTCGATGCGCTGGCGGGTGAATACATCATTACGGCGCGGGCGAAGGGATTGTCGGCGCTGCGGGTGATCTGGCGGCATGCGTTCGGCAATATTGCAGTTCGGCTGATTACGGTGTTGGCGCTGACCTATGCCGGGCTGCTGGAGGGGGCGGTGGTGACGGAGACGGTGTTCTCCTGGCCGGGGCTTGGGCAATACCTCACGGTGTCTCTGCTGAATGCCGACATGAACGCCGTGCTGGGG
Organism: uncultured Rhodospirillales bacterium; assembly: GCA_903823665.1. Lineage (GTDB taxonomy): Bacteria > Pseudomonadota > Alphaproteobacteria > Acetobacterales > Acetobacteraceae > CAIQQQ01. Next base: position 7,764 of record CAIJTR010000201.1, on the reverse strand, counting down.
GCCACGCTGGTGGTGGGGCTGATCTATATGGCGCTGAATTTGTTTGCTGATGCGGCCTACAAGATGTTCGATCCGAGGGTTCGGTGAGCGACGTTGTCAAAAGAGCCTGGTTGTTGTCGGACGCACCGACGTCTCGCTCGCAGGCGGCGTGGGGGCGACGCTACCGGCTGTGGTGCGATTTCAGCTCGAATGGCCTGGCGATGACTGGGCTGGTGATTGTGGTGCTGCTGGTGCTTTGCGCGGTTGCTGCCCCGTTGCTGGCCCCGTATGACCCGACTTTGCAGGAACTGGCCAACCGGCTGAGTGTTCCGACGGCCGCGCATTGGCTGGGCACGGATGAGCTGGGGCGTGACGTGCTGAGCCGGCTGCTGTTCGGTGCGCGGGTGACGTTGGGGATGGTGATTGCTGTCGTGGTCACCGTGGCCCCGTTCGGTCTCGCCGTTGGGTGTGTCGCTGGCTACTACGGTGGCTGGGCGGACACGATTTTGATGCGGGTGACGGACGTGTTCCTCGCGTTTCCGCGGCTGATCCTGGCGTTGGCATTCGTGGCGGCCATTCATCCCGGCGTGACCTCGGCGGTGATTGCGATCGCGCTCACGACGTGGCCGCCATATGCGCGGCTGGCGCGGGCGGAGACGCTGACCATTCGCAGCGCGGATTTCATTGCGGCTGTGCGGCTGACGGGGGCTTCGTCGGGGCGGATCATTCTGCGCCACATCGCACCGCTTTGTTTGGGCTCACTGATTGTGCGGGTGACGCTGGATATGAGTGCGATCATTCTGTTCGCGGCGTCGCTGGGCTTTCTCGGCATGGGCGCGCAGCCGCCGTCGCCGGAGTGGGGCACGATGATCGCAACGGCCCGACGGTTCTTCCTCGATCAATGGTGGGTGCCGCTGATGCCGGGCCTTGCGATCTTTGTGGCCTCGCTGGCGTTCAACCTGCTGGGCGATGGGCTGCGTGACGTTTTGGACCCGAAACAGCGATGAAGGTTGAGATTGCCAACCTCACGATCTCATTTCCTTCGCCGCAGGGCATGAGCCAGGCGGTGCGAGGGGTTTCGATGACGCTTGGGGCGGAGAAGCTGGGGATTGTGGGGGAGAGTGGGAGCGGGAAGTCGCTCACCGCGCGGGCCTTGCTTCGCCTGTTACCGCCTGCGGCAGTGGTCACGGCGGATCGGTTGCAGTTCGACGGGATCGACATTCTGAAGGCGAGCGAGCGTGACATGCGGGCCATTCGGGGCAAGCGTGCCGGGCTCATTTTGCAAGATCCGAAATATGCGCTGAACCCGATCATGACGGCGGGGGCGCAGATTGCCGAGGCGTGGCGCAATCAGAAGAAGGGCAGTGCGAAAGAGGCGATGCAGGCGGCCATCGACCTGCTGGCACAGGTGCAGATCCGTGATCCGAAGCGTGTGGCGGCGGCGTATCCGCATGAGTTGTCCGGTGGGATGGGGCAGCGGGTGATGATTGCGATGATGCTGGCCCCTGATCCTGAATTGCTGATTGCCGATGAGCCGACGTCCGCCCTCGATGCTTCCGTCCAGGCGGAGATTTTGCGGCTGATGGAGGATTTGGTCAGCAGGCGAGGGATGGGGCTCATTCTCATCAGTCATGATCTCCCGTTGGTCAGCCATTTCTGTGACCGGGTGGCGGTGATGTATGCGGGCCGCGTGGTGGAGGAATTGGCCGCTGGTGAGCTGGTGCGCGCGCAGCATGCCTATACGCGCGGGCTGCTCGATTGCCTGCCGACGCTGTCGCATCCGAAGGGGCGGCTGGCGGTGATGTCTCGCGATCCGGCTTGGCTGGCATGATTTCGGTTCAGGAATTGCGGGTGAAGTTCGGCACTGTTGAGGCTGTGCGGGGCGTTACGTTCGCAGTGGGCGAGGGCAGCAGCTTCGGCATCGTGGGCGAGAGCGGCTCCGGCAAATCAACCGTGCTGCGGGCGCTTTCTGGGCTGAATGATGACTGGACGGGGCGGATGACCATTGCGGGGCATGCGCTGGCTCCAAGTCGTGGGCGGGATTTCTTCCGGCGCGTGCAGATGGTGTTCCAAGACCCGTATGGCTCGCTGCATCCTCGCCAGACCGTGGATCGGGCGTTGAGTGAGCCGTTGGAGGTTCACGGCATGGGCGATGTGGACCGTCGCATCCGGCAGGCTTTGGCCGAGGTGGCGCTGCCGCCCTCGGCCCGGTTTCGCTATCCGCATCAGTTGTCCGGCGGTCAGCGTCAGCGTGTGGCGATTGCGCGGGCGTTGATGAGTGAGCCGGAGGTGCTGCTGCTCGATGAGCCGACTTCGGCGCTGGATGTTTCGGTGCAGGCGGAGGTTTTGAACCTGCTGGCCGATCTGCAGGATCGCCGGAAGCTGACTTATGTGATGGTGAGCCATAATCTCGCGGTGATTGCGCATCTGTGTCCGCAGCTGGGCGTGATGCAGGGGGGCGAGATGGTGGAGATGCTGTCGGCGGAGGATTTGCGCGCCGGACGGGTTCGTCATCCACACACCGCTGATTTACGCCGTCTGAGCACGGAGCTGGAGGAAGCGTGACCAACGTGTTGATGGTGACGATGCGCGACGGCGTGCGGTTGGCCACTGACGTTTATCTGCCCAATGGCGCTGGCCCGTTTCCTGTGGTTTTGGAGCGCACGCCGTATGGGCGCGATCAGACCAGCCGGGCGGAGCTGACGCTGGCGCATCCGACGCCGTTTTCACGGGCGGAGGTGGCGGCGTATTTCACCAAGCGTGGCTATGCGTTTGTGTATCAGGACAATCGCGGGCGGCATGGCAGCGAGGGGGTGTTCGTCAAATATCTGTCTGATGGCGAGGACGGGTATGATTGCTGTGCGTGGATTATGGCGCAGCCTTGGTGCGATGGGCGGATTTGCACGTTTGGCTTGTCCTATGCCGCGCACACGCAGGCGGCGATGGCGTGTGCTGGAGCTCCGGGCTTGGTGGCGCAGGTGTTGGATTGCGGTGGGTTTGCCAATGCGTGGAAGTTCGGCATCAGGCAATCCGGGGCGTTCGAGCTGAAGCAGGCGACGTGGGCGCATAAGCAGGCGATTTTGTCGCCGGAGGCGGAGGCTGATCCGCTGATGAAGGCTGCTTTGGAAGCCGAGGATATCCGCGCGTGGTTCATGCGTATGCCTTGGAAGCCGGGCCATTCGCCGTTGCGGCATCATCCTGGCTATGAGGCGTATTTGTTTGAGCAATGGCGGCATGGGGCGTGGGGGCCGTTCTGGCAGCAGCTCGGCATTTGGGCGGAGGGGTTTTACGATTTTTATGCGCCCGCCGATTGCGTGCATCTTTCGAGCTGGTTCGATGCGTATTCCACAACGGCTATGGGAAATTACTGCGGCCTGCGTGGGGCTGGGCGAGGTACGCAGCGGCTGATTTTGGGGCCTTGGACGCATGGCAATCGCTCCCAACGTATGTTCGGTGATGTCGATTTCGGGCCGGATGCGCCGATTGATTCCTGGTCCGGGGATTGGCTGGCGTATCGGCTGCGGCATTTCGATCATGTGGTGCATGGCACGGAAAATCCGGAGCCTGCGGTGCGGCTGTTCGTGATGGGCGGTGGCTCTGGGCTGCGGACGGCGGAGGGGCATCTTGATCACGGCGGGCGATGGATTTCGCTGGATGATTGGCCGCGGGGGGAGCGGGTGGCTTATTACATGCACGCTGATGGCTTGCTTGATCCGGCGGTACCTGCCGGTGGCGCGATTTCGTATGATTTCGATCCGGCGCGTCCGGTGCCGACGATTGGTGGCAATCATACGAGCCTGGAGCCGGTGGCTCGGCCTGGGGCTTTTGATCAGGTGGAGGCTGAGGAGTTTATGGGTTGCGTGCCGCCTTATTTGCCGCTGGCGTCTCGGTCGGATGTGCTGGTGTTCCAAACTCCGCCACTCGCTGAGGCCGTTGAGATTGTCGGTGAGCTTGAGGTTGAGCTTTGGGTGGAGACGGATGGGCCGGACACGGATTTCACGGCCAAGCTGATCGATGTGTATCCGCCAAATGCGGATTATCCGCAGGGGTACGCGATGCTGCTGACCGACGGCATCACCCGTTTGCGCTATGCTGAGGACCCGGCTTCGCCGAAGCTTCGCAGTTCAGGCGAGGTGGTGCGTGCTGTGGTGACGTTGCCGCCGATTGGCAATTTGTTTCCGGCGGGGCATCGGGTGCGACTGGATGTGTCGTCGTCGAACTTTCCGAAGTTCGACGTGAACCCGAATACCGGCGAGCCCGAGGGCATGGCGATCCGTCGACGGGTTGCGGTGAACACGGTGCACACCGATCCCGCGCGGCCCAGTCGGTTGATGCTGCCGGTGCGAGCGCCCGCGATCAGTTAAGTGGGCTGAATGCGGCCACCACGTCCTCGACATTGTGGAGATGTTCGAGGCGAGCGAAATCCACTTCCAGGCCCAATGCCTGCTCCATTCGCAGAACAAGCTCGACCATCTTGAAGCTGTCCAAGTCCGGTATCTCGCTCAGTGGCGTTGCCCAGGCGAGATGTTGGGGTGGGTGGCACAGCAGGATGATTTCGGCAGTTACAAGTGCAAACAATTGATCTGTTGCTATCGAAGCCTCCTAACGATAATGCTTAAGAACCAGGGCGGTTCAGCTTAAGCAAAGTTGGCAGGGGTGGTGATAACGAAATGTATCATGCCAAAAAAAATTCCGTGAACACGATCAAGATCACGTGTTTGTTACATCGTGAATATTAAGAAATCAAAATGTTAATAAATGCTCAATTCGCGCAAATGGATCAGTCTGATCCTATGTTGCATTTGTTGGTTAATGATATTTTAACGTATCCAGATTTATCCGAAGGCAATGTGATCGAATTCCACCTGAGTGAGCCGCCAATGACAGCGTGGCTACGCTCACGGGCGCATCGTCCGGCACGCTCGCAGATGAGCAGTGATGGGCGGGTGCTGGGTTTCAGCGTTTGGTCCATTTCGGCGTCAGATGGCACCTCGACGCGTCATTTTGAGCCGCCGGACTTCGCCGGGGTTGATGGTTTCTATGAGCCGGAGAAGCCGCGCCATATCTGGACCAACGGCAATGCGGCGCTGCCGGGATGGATTTTTGCGGGGCTGAGTGGGGCGATAACCCTGCGGATTGAGGGCGACGGGCTTGGGCACTACCCCGCTGAATGCGACAGCGCGATGGCGCTCTCTGATTTGATGCGTGGCGTGTTGAGCCTTGGTGAGAATTGTGATGTGGGGTTTGCGCAATCTCATTTCGATGCCGAGCCACTGGATTTGCTGCGTTGGGCAAATTCCACGATCGATCAGCTTTGCTTCGGCCTGCGCTCTGGCTTTGCGGGCTTGGGGGAGCCTGCGCATACGCGAATCGTTTGGGTTGGCAGCGAATACCGTCTGGTTGACCTGCGGTATGCGTCTTTTCATACAATGGCGTTTGAGCGGGCGGACGCTGCGGGCGAAGAGCGGTTACTGGAGGATGGGTGCCGCAGACTGGCGTTTCTGCGACGCAAACTGCTGCATGATCTGGCGGAAGGGCGCAGGCTCGTTGTCTATCGCACGAACAATCCCGCCTTTGGTCGGGCGGAGCGGCGGGAATTATGGTCTGCCCTTTGCGGTTTGGGCGCGGCAAGGCTGCTGGTGCTGACGCCTGCGAGCAGACCTTCAATGCTCGGAGAAGTGGTGGCAATGGGGGATGGGCTCTACAGCGGCGGGTTCGATCCGCAAGACAGTCGGGAGGCTGGGTTCGAGGCCTTGATGCGAATGTGCCGCAGGGCGCGGGAACTGATACGAGGGGATGCGACAGGCTGATCCATTGCGCGCGACGGCGTCCTCGGTGATGCTGTGGGCAAAACGCAAGGAGCATTGCCATGCCACAGCCAGATCATATCTCCGTCCTCGGCGTGCCGCCGGAGGAAGCCTTGGCCGATGACTTGCAAATGGTGTGGGCGAAGTGCCGCGAGAAGCTGGGCTTTGTTCCCAACGTGTTTTCCACGCTCAGCCTCAAGCCGCAGCGACTGCGCGACTTCATGCAGATGTTCAACGAGATCATGCTGTCGGAGAGTCGGCTTTCGAAGCTGGAACGCGAGATGGTCGCCGTTGTCGTCTCGTCGGTGAACCGTTGCTATTATTGCCTGGTTTCGCATGGTGCTGCCGTGCGCAAGCTGTCTGGTGATCCGGCGTTGGGCGAAATGCTGGCGCTGAATTATCGCGTGGCCCCGCTGGATGCGCGGATGCGGGCGATGCTGGATTTCGCCTGGAAGCTGACTGCCACCCCGGCCGAGGTGGTGGAGGCTGATCGGGTGGCGTTGCGCGCGGCTGGGTTGGATAACGCGAATATATTCGACCTGGCGCAGGTGATTGGTCTGTTCAACCTGTCCAACCGGATGGCGATCACGGCCGATATGATGCCCAACGATGAATATCACCGTATGGGGCGGTAAAAATTGGGGGCTAAAGCAATGTTAAAACAATAAAAAATGAAATATTGTAAAGAATTTTTAAGAATTTCTAATAAAGCCCCTTTGAGGTTCCGCTCTTTTTTGGAATCATAGTTTCCCGATCAATCTGATCCGGGTGGCGAAAGGTTTTTGCGGATGCATTTGCAGCGGGCGCAGGCGGTCAGGCTCTCCAAAGAGCTTTTGGTGCCGAAATTTGAGGCTCTGGAGACGTGGCGTGGGCTCGCGGCGATTGTGGTGGCGCTCTATCACAGCCCGTTCAACAGCCACCTCGTTCACACGAGGTTGTTCGACGGCGCCTATCTGTTCGTCGATTTCTTCTTTGTGCTCAGCGGATTTGTGATGAGCCACGCCTATTGCGACCGGCTGGGCACGTCGCGCGAGGTGGGCGTGTTCGTGCTTCGGCGGTTCGGTCGGCTTTGGCCGCTGCATGTCTCGGTGTTGTTGCTGATGGTGGTGAGCGAGTTGGTGAAGCTGGGGATGGTGGAGCATTACCAAATGATCACCGGCCAGATGCCGTTTACCGGGGCGACCTCGGTGCGCGATCTTATCTACAACGTGCTGCTGCTGCACTCGGTGGGTATTGTCGACCATGTCAGCTGGAATGTGCCGAGTTGGAGCATCAGCGTGGAGTTCTACACAGCCGTTCTGTTTGCAATCTGCGCGTCCACGCTCGGCAGCCGGACGTGGGGCTTGGCGATTGTGCTGTGCGTGATCAGTGCGGGCGTGATCCTGACCGGTTCGACGCATGAGAAGGTGATGGATGTCAGCTTCGATTTCGGCCTGCCGCGCTGCATTTTGGGCTTTTTCGCAGGGCACTTGACCTATCGGCTGTTCCAGATTCGCCCGACGCAACCCTCCTCGGCGGTCGAATGGGCAGTGATGGCAATGGTGTTTGTGTTCGTGGCATTTGCGGGCAAAAGCGCATTGTCAGTTGCGGCACCGGCTGTGTTTTCGGTGGCGGTCTATGTGTTCGCGGCGCAATCGGGCGCTTTGTCGAATTTTCTGGGCCGGCGCTGGTTTCAGACACTGGGGTCGCTCTCGTACTCGATCTATCTGCTGCACATCTTCACTGGCATTCTGCTGGTGACACTCACTCGCTATGCAGAGCGGCTGCTGGGCGTGGGCTGGTTTGAGCGGGTGACGGATGGTGGGGAGACGCGGCTGGCCGGCACCTTTGACGGAGCACTTTGGGTGATGGACGCTATGAACGTGGCTTATATCGGGTGCGCTGTGGTTGCGGCGATTGGCACGTATCGGGTGGTGGAGGAGCCGGCCCGGCGGTTTTTCATTCGCCTATCAAAGCGTCTAGCGGCTGACTTACGGTT
>CAIJTR010000200.1 GCA_903823665.1 uncultured Rhodospirillales bacterium | reverse complement strand
TGATTTTCACCGTTTTGAGGATGTCCTCCTTGCGGAGAATCCTGACGGTGTCCTCGGCATCCATGCCCAGGCGCATGTTCATCTTCACGCGACCGACGGCCGAGAGGTCGTAGCGGTCAGCGTCAAAGAACAACCCGCGGAACAGCGCTTCCGCCGTCTCCGGCGTCGGCGGCTCGCCAGGGCGCATCACGCGGTAAATGTCGATCAGCGCATCTTCGCGGCTGGAATTCTTGTCCACCGCCAGCGTGTTGCGGATCCACGGTCCGGTGGACTGGTCCACCGCCAGCGTCGGCAGGCGATCAATGCCGGCATCCTCAAGTGCTGCCAGACGGGCTTCGGCCAGTTCTTCACCGGCTTCGGCGTAAATTTCACCGGTCGCCTCGTTGACCAGATCAATCGCCACGAACCGGCCGAGCAGATCGTTGCGGCCGATCAGCACTTCGCTGGTCTTCTCGGCGATCTTGCGGGCGGTGCGCGAGGTCAGCTTCGTCTCGGCCTCGGCCACAACCTCACCGGTCTGCGCGTCGATCAACGGCTCCATCAGCTTGATGCCGCGGAACGCCTCAGGATCGAACGGACGCGCCCAGCCTTTCGGCGTGCGGCTGAAGATCACCTGGGTGTAGAAGTTGCTGAGAATTTCCTCAGCATCCATGCCCTTGATTTCGCTCAGATCCATCGTCTCGCCCTGGGCGGTGCGGGCCTGACGCAGAATATCGGTGTGGGCACCGTCGAGCGCATACAGCAGCGTCGTCACCGGCAGCTTGCGCTTGCGGTCGATGCGCACATACACGAGGTCTTTGCTGTCGAACTCGAAATCGAGCCACGAGCCGCGATACGGAATGACACGGGCGGCGAACAGATACTTGCCCGACGAGTGCGTCTTGCCCTTGTCGTGATCGAAGAACACGCCCGGCGAGCGGTGCATCTGCGAGACGATCACACGCTCGGTGCCGTTGATGATGAACGTGCCGTTATCGGTCATGAGCGGCATGTCGCCCATGTAAACCGGCTGTTCCTTGATGTCGCGGATCGAGCGGGCCCCGGTGTCCTCGTCCAGATCCCAGACGATCAGGCGCAGAATGACCTTCAGCGGCGCGGCGAAGTTCAGCCCGCGCTGAATGCATTCCTCAACGTCATATTTCGGGTCTTCCAGCTCGTAATGGACGAATTCGAGGCGCCCGCGCCCAGCGAAATCGTCGATCGGGAAGACCGATTTGAACACTTCCTGCAGGCCGGTGTTGGTGCGGCTGTCGTATGGCGTGTGCATTTGCAGGAACGCTTCATAGCTGGAGCGCTGCACATCGATCAGGTTGGGCATCGTCGCCACTTCGGGAATACGTCCGAAGCTCTTGCGGATGCGCTTTTGGCCGGTGAAGGACCTCGTGATCGCGTTCATGCCTGTCCTGATCCCCGTGGTTTGAAAGCCGTATCAACTCGATTGGTCCAAAACGCGCCCCGACCAATCCTGGGGCTTAGCAATAGTTACGCCGAAACGCAGTGCGGGACGGGAACCAACGTGATTCCCGCCCCTTTCAGCCTCAGTGCCGCACCGAAATGCGGCTCAGATTACTTGACTTCGACAGTCGCACCGTTCTCTTCAAGCACCTTCTTGATCTTCGCGGCCTCGTCCTTCGTGGCCGATTCCTTGACGACCTTCGGAGCGCCCTCAACGAGGTCCTTCGCTTCCTTCAGGCCGAGACCCGTGATGGTGCGGATCTCCTTAATCACGTTGATCTTCTTGTCGCCAGCAGCGGTCAGCGTGACCACGAACTCGGTCTGCTCTTCAACGGGAGCAGCAGCAGCGGCAGGGCCAGCAGCCACGGCGGCCACAGCCACCGGAGCAGCAGCGGAAACGCCCCACTTCTCTTCGAGCAGCTTGGAAAGCTCAGCGGCTTCAAGAACCGTGAGGGCGGAAAGCTCGTCAACCAGTTTTGCCAGATCGGCCATGTTCATCGTCCTTTAAGTGTCGTCTAAGTGGTTCAATACAAGGCATGACTGCCTTGCGGCTGTTTAGGCGTTGGGTGTGTTCAGGCTGCTTCAGCCTTGTCCTTGTCCGCGAACGCAGCCAAGACCCGCGCGATCTGTCCGCCTGGTGCCTGCAGGATGCCGGCGATGCGGGTGGCTGGGGTTCCAATCATTCCCAGCAGGCCTGCACGCAGCGTATCCAGGCTCGGCAACTCGGAAAGTGCCTTGATCCCATCCGCATTCAGCGTCTGAGATCCGAGCGCTCCACCGAGCACGACGAACTTATCGTTGGTCTTGGCGAACTCGATGGCGGCTTTCGACACAGCCACTGCATCACGCGACCACGCAAGCGCGGTCGGGCCCTTCAGCAGCGGTGCGATGCCATCGAACTTGGTCCCGTCCAAGGCAAGGATGGCCAGCCGGTTCTTCGCGACCTTGAATTGCGCACCCGAAGCTCGCATGGCGACCCGCAGCTTGGTGACATCAGCGACCGTCATGCCCTTGTTCTGGGTCACGACAACCATTGACGTCTCTGCGAACACGCTGGCGAGCGAGGCTACGAATTCTCGCTTCTCCGTACGGTCCAAATCCCGTCTCCGTCGGTGGCCTGATGCGTGTGGACCGCAATCAGACCGGTTTGCCCAAATGGGCCAGCCGAACACCCAAACGTCAGGCGTCCGGATGACCCGGTTCGCCTGTCCATGCCCAACCAGCAAAGCCGGTCGGACCAGCCGGAACCACCTGAGAACACGGCATTGCTGCCAAAATCCTCGGGCATCCCCGTCTCCCATGCGCGATCTCGAAAGATCATTAATGCCCTAGGGCAACGTATGGTCTCGGACAGGATCGGGGGCTCCCGCCCCCTGCCCGCCCGGCATTTCTGCCGAGCGAATTCTTAAAACGCTCAGACGGCGAGCGAACTCACATCAACGCGCACGCCCGGGCCCATCGAGGAGCTGACGGCAACCTTCTGCACATACGTGCCCTTGGCACCGGTCGGGCGCGCCTTGACGATGGCATCCGCAAACGCGCGGGCATTTTCGAGCAGTTTCTCAGCCGGGAAGCTGGCCTTGCCGATACCGGCGTGGACAATGCCCGCCTTCTCAGCGCGGAACTCAACCTGACCAGCCTTGGCCGCCGTGATCGCACCCTTGACGTCCATCGTCACCGTGCCGAGACGCGGGTTCGGCATCAGGCCGCGTGGGCCGAGGATCTTACCCAGACGACCCACCAGGGCCATCATGTCAGGCGTGGCGATGCAGCGGTCGAAATCGATCTCACCAGCCTGAATCTTCTCGCCGAGGTCTTCGGCACCCACCACGTCCGCACCAGCGGCGCGGGCTTCGTCAGCCTTCGCACCACGGGCGAACACGCCGACGCGAAGTGTCTTGCCGGTTCCGTTCGGCAGACCGACGAGGCCACGGACCATCTGGTCAGCATGGCGCGGGTCGATGCCGAGGTTCATCGACAGCTCGATGGTCTCGTCGAACTTGGCGGTGGCATTCTGCTTGGCGATCGCGATGGCGTCGGCCAGGGAATAGACCTTCGCGGTGTCAACCGTCTTGCGGGCGGCTTCGAGGCGCTTGTTGTGTGCCATGATATCAGCCCTCCACCACGGTGATGCCCATCGAACGGGCGGAGCCTTTGAGCATGCTCACGGCACCGGCGATGTCGTTGGCGTTCAAATCCTTCATCTTGATCGCAGCGATGTCCTCAAGCTGCTTCACGGTCACGCGGCCGGAGGCGGCACCCTTGCCCGGCGTGGTCGTGCCCTTGGTGATGCCAGCGGCCTTCTTAAGGAAGTAGGTGTTCGGCGGCGTCTTCATGATGAAGGTGAACGTGCGGTCACCAAACGCGGTGATGACGACGGGAATGGGCATGCCCACTTCCATCTGCGCCGTCGCCGCGTTGAATTCCTTCACGAACGACATGATGTTCAGACCGCGCTGGCCGAGCGCCGGCCCGATTGGCGGGGACGGATTTGCCTTGCCCGCCGGCACCTGCAACTTAATGTAGCCAACAATTTTCTTCGCCATGATCCCAGGCTCTTTCCCAGGGACCGCGGTGCATGCGATTTCTCCACGCACGATGCGTGGCGCGAAATCTCCCGCGTTCCAAATGAGTGCGGGGTGCTAGAGGATATCGCTGAGCCTGTCCAGAGGAAATATCGCCAATGCCATATTGTCACACACTGGGCGGCACGCGCTACCACTTCGATGACCTTCGCACCCTGCTCGCCCGCGCCACCCCGCTGCGATCTGGTGATGTGCTGGCCGGCATCGCGGCACGCAGCGCCACCGAGCGTGTCGCGGCGCAGATGACATTGGCGGATTTACCACTTTCGGTTTTTCTGAACGAGGCGGTGGTGCCGTACGAGAGCGACGACGTCACCCGCCTGATCATTGACAGCCATGAGGCCGCGGCCTTCGCAGCCATATCCCACCTCACCGTCGGCGGCTTTCGCGATCATCTGCTCACCGGATGCGACATGGCGGCGCTGCGCCCGGGCCTCACGCCGGAGATGGTCGCCGCCGTCAGCAAAATCATGCGGCTGCAGGATCTGATCGCCGTGGCCCAGCGCTGCCACATCACCACGGCTTTTCGCTCGACCATCGGGCTGCCGGGGCGGCTATCGGTGCGGTTGCAGCCCAATCACCCAACCGATGATCTGCTCGGCATCGCCGCCAGCACGTTGGACGGGCTGTTGCTGGGGGCGGGGGATGCGGTGATCGGCATCAACCCGGCCACCGACAGCCCGCAGATCACCCACCGCCTGCTCGACATGCTGGGCGGGCTGATCGAGCGCTACGAGATTCCCACCCAAAGCTGCGTGCTTGCCCATGTGACGACCACGTTGAGGTGCATCGAGGCAGGGGCACCGGTCGATCTCGTGTTCCAGTCCATTGGCGGCACCGAGGGCACCAACCGCTCCTTCGGCGTCACGCTGGCCTTGCTGGCGGAGGCGCGAGACGCCGCACTCTCCCTGAACCGCGGCACAGTCGGGCGCAATGTGATGTATTTCGAAACCGGCCAGGGCTCGGCACTGTCCGCCAACGCGCATCACGGCGTCGATCAGCAAACCATCGAGGCCCGCGCCTACGCCGTCGCCCGCGCGTTCGACCCGCTGCTGGTGAACTCCGTGGTAGGCTTCATTGGGCCGGAATATCTGGCGGACGGCAAGCAGATCACCCGCGCCGGGCTGGAGGATCATTTTTGCGCCAAGCTGCTCGGCCTGCCGATGGGGGTGGATGTTTGCCACACCAACCACGCCGAGGCGGATCAGGACGATATGGACGGTCTGCTCACGCTGCTGGGCGCTGCCGGCATCACGTATGTGATGGGCGTTCCCGGTGCCGATGACGTGATGCTGTCCTATCAAAGCACCTCCTTTCACGATGCCCTCTACCTCCGCCAAACCCTTGGCCTGCGCCCGGCCCCGGAGTTCGAGGCGTGGCTGGCGCGAATGGGCCTCACGGACCGCACGCCGGAACTGTTGCCGCCGTCCTTCGCCGGGGCATTGACGGTATGACGGCACCGACGCGCTGGGTTGATCTCAAGCGCTTCACCTCAGCCCGCGTGGCCCTAGGCCGAGTGGGCAACGCGGTCCCGACCGCAGCGCATCTGGCGTTCCAAGCCGATCACGCCGCCGCACGAGACGCGGTGCATGCTGCCCTCGACATCGTGGCGTTGCAGGCCGAGCTTGCCAGCCCCGCCATTGTCGTGCGCAGCGCGGCGCGGGACCGGCCAGAATATCTCCTCCGCCCCGATCTCGGCCGCAGGCTGCATCCCGATATCAGGCTCGACCCGCAACCAGGCTGCATCGCATTGGTGATCGCGGACGGCCTGTCCGCCACCGCCGCCCAGCGCCACGCGGCGGCGCTTGTGGCGGCGATTGGCCATTCCGGCCCGATCTTCATCGCAACCCAGGCGCGGGTGGCGCTGGGCGATGACATCGGCGAGGCACTTCAGGCCGAGGCTGTGCTGATGCTGACCGGCGAACGACCCGGCCTCACCTCACCGGACAGTCTGGGAGCCTACCTCACCTGGCAGCCGCGCCGGGGCCGAACCGATGCCGAGCGCAACTGCGTCTCCAACATCCGCCCAGCTGGCCTTCCCATCCCCGACGCGGCGCTGAAGCTGCGCTGGCTGATCGCCGAGATGCGACGGCTACGGCTCTCCGGTGTGGAGTTGAAGGACGAGCAGCCGACTCAGGAAATATCAATCTCAGTGGACATCACATAGCCGGAGATCCCACCGATCTCGACCTCGGCCCACTGCATCTGTCCGCGCCACAGCGTCTGCCGCACCATCATGCGCACGCCTTTGGGCAGTTGCGTCACCACCGCCGAACCCATCTCCGGATCCCGCAACAACGTAGCCCCACCGCCGCGCACCACCGCTGACCGCGTATAGGCGGAGCCCACCGGCGAAGACGGGGCCACGCCTGCCACAGGGCCGGCACGCAACACGGGGCCCAATGTGATCACCAACACCACCAACACAACGGCGGCCACCACAACGCCCGCGATCAGACGGCGCACCTGCTCGGCGGAGCGGGCGCGATCAATCGCATCGACCAGCATATTGTTCTCCACTCGCAGCGCATCACGCTCGCGCTGGGAATTACGGGCCTGCGCCTCCGTCAGCTTCAGACCGTGACGAAGGGCGGAAATCTCGCGCTCCAACTCGTCGATCTGCTGCGCCGCGTCCACCACGTCCGGCCGCGGCAGGCGACGCATATTGTTGGTTGCACCGGCGAGGAAAAACGCCTTGAGCTGGCCACCGGTGAGCCCCAGCCTGCGCGCCAACGCCGCCACGGCGCGACCGGCATTCTCAGCCTCCCCGCCCTCGGAGGCGAGCATCGCTATCCGGCTGGCCAGACGCTCCAGATCCTCATTGCTCAGCTCCGCCACGCAACTCCCCCGTGTTCGGGTGAAGACCCGTTTCGACTACCGATGAAGCACAGTTCGTGTCTGCTGCACCAGCGAGACCGCCAATTCGTGCCATGCGGCCTCCACAGAGAACGTCTTGGTGTCACGCGGCGGCGGGTCGCTCAGCAATGATAGAATGGCCCCGGCCACACTTTTGGCATCAGGCTCGCACATGCGCGCGAGTGGTTCGTCCTGCAACTGCTCAACCAGACCACCCACCCGCGTTGCCACCACCCAGCGGCGGGCAGCGATGGCACCGGCGGCAACCCCACTCTGGCTCGCCTCGATATAAGACAGCACCAGCGCGTCGGACCACGCGAGCAAAGCACCGATCTCGTCCTCCGGCACCCAGCGCTGTTCTACCGTGACACCCGGCAGCGAGCGCAACGTATCCAGCGCCGCGCTGTCCGGCCCCTGCCCGATCACCCGCACCACAATATCCGGATGCGGCCCGATCTCACGCAAGGCGGCGGCGAACAGGTCGAGCCCCTTATAGGGCAGCAACCGCCCGAAAAACAGCAGACGCAGCGGCCCCGGCTCACTGCGCGGCGGCGGCGGCACCGGGCCGAAGCTGCGCGGCGGATGCGTGAGCACGATCAACGGACGCCCCCGCACCTCGCCCCGCGCCACCAGAATATCCGCCACCGGACGGGATAATGTCGCCAGCGCCAAGGCACCGCGTGCCAGCGAACGCTGCAGCGCCATCTGGAACGGAAACCCATCGCCGGGATGCGCCAGGGCGTCATGGATCAGCACAACGTAGGGAATACCTGCAACACGCAACGCCAGCGCCATCAGCATATCGAGCGGTGCCGGCATTGCGCAGACCGCCACATCCGGAGCCAGCCTGCGGATCTGCTGGACCAGTCTGGGAAGCAGCACCGGGATTGCCAGCACGCGCATCAGCAATCCGCCCAGGCCCTGATAGGTGGGCACCGACAACGCACAGGCAGGCGGGGTGTCGCTCTGCAGTGGCTCTGACTGCGCCGACAACGAAAGCAGGCTCACCACGCCGTCCACCGTCGCCAGCGCCTCGGCAATCTCCACCGCCACGCGCGGCCCGCCGCCGCGCCGTCCCCATTGCCAGACCAGAACGCGCAACGCTGTCACAGCCCCAGCCCGCGCACAGCCTCACGCAGCGCCGCATCCCCCAGCCGCGCCATCGCCATCTGCCGCCCCGCCTCTCCCACGCGCCTGCGCACATCCGCATCATCGGCAAGTTCGCGCAAATGCCGCGCCGCGTCCTCCACATCCGCCTCCGCCCACACCGCCCCCGGTGCCTCGAACACTCCGCGCGGATCAGTGGCTGGAATCAAGCGAAATGCGACCATCCGTGCCGACTGCGCATCCATGAACTCCGCCGTGGCGGACCATCCCGTCGCCACCACAGGCACCCCCAGCAGCATCGCCTCCGCCGGAACCAACCCGAGCCCCTCACTGCGATGCAGCGACAGCACGATATCGGCACATGCCGTCAGCGCGTGACGATCAGCGGACTCCAGCATTCGCGTCTCGAAGCGGATATTGCCAAACCCACGTGCCGCCTCCCGCAGCCGGTCGAAATCCTCGGCGTGCGCCCCGGCATGCCCGGCCTTGACCAGCAAAATCCGGTCCGCCCGATCCCCAAACGCCGCCTTGTGTGCCGCAATCGCCGCCAGCGGATTTTTGCGGGCGAAACTGGAGGCAAGACTGAACGACACCAGCGTCACCACCGCACCCTCCGGCAGTCCAAAATCCGCCCGCGTCAGAGGCGACGCCACCGGCGGATCGAGCGCCACCGGCGGCGGCACCACACGCAACGCAATGCGAGACGCACTTGGCAGCAACTGCCCCACCGCATCGGCGGTGAATTGCGACAGCACCCAAATCTCATGGACAAAATCCAGCCCCACCTGCCACGTCGGCGGCATCGTCGGCAACTCCCACGCCCAATAGCCGATCACCCGTCGCCCGCTCACCAGCCGACGCGGCAGCTTCAGCAATGTGAGCGGCAGCATCGGCGCGTTCACATGCAACAACAGCGGCATGGCGGGCGGCGGCAATTCAACCCGTCCGCGCCGGAACGCCACCCCGTCCCCAACATCGATTCCCCGAACGGGAACCCCCATCCCGTTGAGAGCGCGACTGATCAAACGCGCACTTTCCCCTAGCCCAGAAGGACGGCTGAGCTCCCCGGCCACCACCATCCCATCCCGGCAAACAGGCGGCACACGGTCCGGACGCGGAGCCAACATCGCCGTTGCCTGCGCCAGCGCGCGCCTGCGCGGTCCGGCCGGCAAGGCACGCCACAGCCGATGCGGCAAGGACAGCGGAGACAGTTTGTTCGTCATGCGCGCGGACCCTGAAGCGGTGCTGCCCATCCTGCAAGAGGTGGCACCGGTTGCAGTGCCGTGCCGGGCGTATAGAGTGCTGCCATGAATGCCATCGCACCCGTTATTTCCGCCCATCCCACTGCCACCGAAATGCTCCGCCATCTCGTGGCGTTTGACACCACGAGCCGGAACTCCAATCTCGACCTGATCAATTTTGTCAGAGAGTGGCTCGACCGGAACGGCGTCTTCAACCGCACCAGCCTCAGTGCGGACAAAACCAAGGCCAACATCCACGCCATCATCGGCCCGCACGTGGCAGGCGGCATCGCACTCTCGGGCCATGTCGATACCGTGCCCGTCGATGGCCAGGCGTGGTCGTCGGACCCGTTCACCCTGCGCGAGCATGACGGCCGCGTGTATGGCCGTGGTGCCTGCGACATGAAGGGCTTCGTCGCCTGCTGTCTTGCTGCCGTGCCAGACCTTGTGGCCGCCAAACTCACCAAGCCCATCCACCTGTTCATCACCTTCGATGAAGAGACAACGATGGAAGGGGCGCACACCCTGATGAGCGATGTCGGCGCGAGCGGCCTCAAGCCCTCTCTGTGCATCGTGGGCGAACCAAGCCTCATGCTGCCCATCCTCGCCCATAAAGGCCGCCTCGCCGTCCGCGTCACCGTGCGCGGCAAGCCAGGCCATTCCAGCGAACCCGGTCGTGGTGTGAACGCCGTGCAGGCCGCCGCCGAAGCCGTGGCATATGTGGCCGCCGAAGCCCGCCGTCTCGCCGCCGAAGGCCCGTTCGACCGCGGTTTCGACCCTGCGCACACCACGCTGCATGTCGGCACCATCCAGGGCGGCACCATCCTCAACATCATCCCCGAGCTGTGCGAATTCGTGATGGAAGTCCGCGCCATTCCCAGCGATGACCCGCACGCCCATTTCGCCAAGTTCAAGGCGCATATCGACGCCCATATCGCCCCCGCCATGCAGGCCATCGACCCCAGCTGCGGCTTCTCCTACGAAATCATCGGTGACATCCCCGGCATGGGTCTGGCCGAGGAGCACGAACTCGCCACGCTCACCAAGCAACTCGCCGGTTCCAACAGCGCCGGCCGCGTCAGCTATGGCACCGAGGGCGGCATTTACGAGCAAGCCGGCATCCCCACCATCGTCTGCGGCCCCGGCTCCATCACCCAGGCGCACAAGCCCGATGAATGGATCGCCATCAGCCAGCTTGACGAATGCGATCGCTTCATCCGCAGCCTCGCGGGGCGAATGGTGAAGTGAACCCTCCGCCCGATCTGTCCATCCTCACGCCGCATGCGATCCCTCATTTCGAGGTCCGCCTGACGGCACCGGACATCGCGGCCTGGATCCCCGGCAACACGGGCATTCCCGGCTTTTCGAGCTTCAAAGGCTCTGAACCCGGCCCCCATATCGCCATCACCGCCATCATCCATGGCAACGAGCTGGCGGGCGCGGTGGTGATCGACCAAATGCTGCGCGAGGCAATCAGGCCGTTGCGCGGCACGCTCACGCTCGGTTTCATCAATCTTGACGCCTTCAGCCGGTTCGACCCTGCCCAGCCCACCGCCAGCCGCTTCGTGGATGAAGACCTCAACCGCGTTTGGGGCCGGGACATGCTGGAAGGCGGGCGTGACAACAGCGAACTGCGCCGTGCGAGGCAAATTCGTCCGCTGATCGATCAGGTTGATATCCTGCTCGACCTGCATTCCATGCTCTGGCCCTCCGCCCCGCTGCTGCTCTCCGGCATGGCCGAAAAAGGCATCAGCCTTGCCCGCACCATCGGCCAGCCGGACCTCGTGGTCGCTGATGTCGGCCACCTCAGCGGCCAGCGGCTGCGCGACTATGGCGGGTTTGACGACCCTGCCCAACCGCAGCTCGCCAATCTGATCGAGGCCGGTCAGCATTGGCAGCCGGAAACGGTGACGCTCACCCGGCACGCCGTGGCGGGGCTGCTGCACAATATGGGCATGGTCAACAACCCACCCGCAGCGGCACCACATCCGCAGCGCACGGCGAAAGTGACCAACACGGTCACCGCCATGACCTCCAGCTTCGCCTTCGTGCAGGAATTCCACGGCGGCGACGTGATCAGCCGCCGCAACACGCTCATTGCACTCGACGGCACCACCGAAATCCGCACGCCCTACGACAACTGCCTGCTCGTCATGCCCAGCCTGCGACCCAGCCGGGGCCACACCGCTGTGCGACTTGCGCGGTTCATTAACTAACCGGAACGATTAGGGCGTGCGGATACGCCATCGCCGAACCGGGTGCAAAAATTTTGAAAAATGAAAGCCCCGGTAACAGCCATGTCTGGCTCCAGCCCTGCTCCGGCGAACGCTTGTTCGGAGCACAGAACGGTTCCGCCGTCACCACCGGGATCATCACGGCAAGCCCGAACCGCGTCACGTGCCGCCACAGCGCCACGCGCCCTTTCGGCGTCATAAACCCGCGATAATACCCGTCCGGCCCGCCCCAGCCATCCTCCACCACGCCGGGCTGTTCCTCAAACTCCAAGCCCGCATAACGCTCTTCCGTTGCCAGCCACGCCAGCAAAGCGTGCTTCATGGCGGGACTGCAGGTCGCCACGAACATCAACTGCATCAGCAAATTCAGCTCACCCGCATGGCGCACAGCTCCGCCGATGAGGCAGAGCAGCACCATCGGATCGGGGGTTGTGCGGGAGCGGGCGCGGGTCATTGATGCGGCTTCCTATGTCAGAGAATGAGTTATTCTCTATCACATGAACCACGAAAAAATGCAAGCCAAAATAACGCAGGGTGCAGTCCGCTTTGGGACTGCACCGTCTTTGGGGAGAGAATGATGCAGCCCCAAAGCGGACTGCACCCTGCAAGCGACTTTCATGGAATTATCGTGCGACTACAAGCGCGTCACACCCCAACCGCTTACCCCGCCGAAACACGCCCCGGTGCGGCATCGAGGCTATCGGCCAGCGCCGCCCATAGCCGCTTGCGGTTCAAATCCGCATCCAACGGCAAGGCACGCTGCGGCAGACCGTCTGGGCGGGGGAAAATATCGTTCAGCCAGGAGCGCCGATCCGTGATGCCCCAGCTCAGCACACCCAGCACGGCAGGGTTCGGCAGCACCGCATCCAGCCAGGCCCGCGCATGGCTCGCCACCGCGATATCGCGTGAGGCTATGTCAGCAGGAAGCCGGTCATCACGCACATCAAGCTCCGTCACGATCACCTTCAGGCCCATCGAAGTGATGTCGTTCACGAAGCGGCTTAAAATGGTCTGATCGAGCTGCGTGATGCTGGCATCCAGATGCGCCTGCAGCCCCACCGCCTGCACCGGCACGCCACGCTTGAGCATATCGCCCAGCAGCTTGAGCAGCGCCACGCGCCGACCTTCCTGCCAGTCCAGCGCATAATCAACGCCAAATTCATTCAGCACGCGCAGCGCCGCCGGATCAGCCTCGGCCACCGCATTGAACGCGATATCGATATATGACGGCCCAAGCGCCTTGAGCCACGGCGTGGCGCGCAGCCCGTGCTGCTGCTTGTCCACGGGGTTGATCGCCTCGTTGACCACATCCCAATGCGCCAGACGCCCGGCATAACGCCCAGCCACCGCGCGGATGTGCTCGCGCATGAGCTTCGCACCGCCACCCTCGGCCAGCGCGCCTGCCAGCCAATCGGGATTGCCCTCATGCCATACCAATGTATGGCCACGCACCCGGATGTTGTGCGAAATCGCCCAGTCCATCAGCGCGTCGGAGCGGGTGAAATCATACTGGCCGGACTTTGGATGCAGATCGGCCCATTTAAACGACGATTCAGCCACAACCATGCCGCACTCGGCGGCAATGCGGGCCATCGTTCCAGGGTCTTTGACAAGCATGTCGTTGCTGACCGCAGCACCATAAAACAGGCCGCGCGCGCGTGCGCGATTGTTCAACGCAGCAACCGCCACATCAGGCTGCGCCGACGCGGAGCGTGGGCAAGCCGCCAGCGTTGCAGCGGTCATGGCGGAGAACAGCATCTCACGCCGTGCAAACCTACGAATCGTCATTTTATCTCCGTGAAGGCCCCGTTCTTGCGGGACCTTCACGCAATGGTCAACGATTACTCGACGTCACCACAGTAATATAATTTAAAGTTACGCAGCCCGCTTCTGAGCAGGTGCGGCAGGCGGGTTCATGACGGGAACTTTGGCGCGGATCAGCTTCTCAATGCCGCGCAAAAATGCCCGCTCTTCGCCATCGCACAGGCTGATGGCAACGCCCGTGGCACCGGCACGCGCGGTGCGGCCAATACGGTGGACGTAGCTTTCGGCCACGTTCGGCAGATCATAGTTGATAACGTGCGTCACGCCATCAACGTCAATGCCACGCGCCGCGATGTCGGTTGCAATCAGCACCCGGCAACGACCCGAGCGAAAATCCGCCAAAGCCCGCTCGCGCTGGCCCTGGCTTTTGTTGCCGTGAATGGCCGCGGCGGCCAAGCCCGACTCTTCCAGATATTTCACCACGCGATCGGCACCGTGCTTGGTGCGGGTGAAAACCAATGTGCGCCCGGCAGCAGGCCCCATCAGCAGGTCGAACAACACGGCGCGCTTGCGTGAGGTTTCCACCATGATCACGTGCTGCTCCACCCGCTCGGCGGTGGTGGCCACGGGGGTCACCGCCACATGCGCCGGGTTCTTCAGCATCTGGCCCGCAAGACCACCGATCTCACCCGGCATCGTCGCCGAGAAGAACAGCGTCTGACGCTGCTGCGGGATCTGCTGCACGATGCGACGGATCGGCACGATGAAGCCGAGATCAAGCATGTGATCGGCCTCGTCGAGCACCAGGATCTCCACGCCGTCGAGCCTGACGGTGCGGTCCTGCATGTGGTCCATCAAACGGCCCGGCGTCGCCACCAGAACGTCAACGCCCATCTGCATCGCACGTGCCTGACGGCCCTTCGGCACGCCGCCGAACATCACGGTGGTCTTCAGGTTCATGAACTTGCCGTACGCGCGGAAGCTTTCCTCGATCTGGCTGGCGAGTTCGCGGGTTGGCGACAGCACCAGCACGCGGCAGCCACCCGGCCCCACGCGCTTCGGGTTGGCAGCAAGCCGATGCAGGATCGGCAAAGCAAAGGCGGCGGTTTTGCCGGTGCCGGTCTGGGCGATGCCCTGAACGTCACGACCGGCCATGGCGAACGGGATCGCCTGCAGCTGGATAGGGGTAGGGGAGACATAACCCTCTGCGGCAAGTGCCTTCAGCAGGGGAGCGCAGAGGCCCAATTCTTCAAACGTCATAGGTCGAATTACTCTCGCGTGTCGACACGCCTCGTCCGACCAATGGTACGGACAACGCGTTGTCGGTAGCGATCTACAGGATCGCGGACCGGCGCAAATTGCTGAGTGTGAAGGGCTACCTGGGAGCGTTGGCGCTGGAAAAAATCTCGATCCCAGCTGGCAGCGCACAAAACCACATCAAGGGGCGCGTAATTTTCTTACGCGTGCAGTGCAACAAAGTCAAGCTGTTTCACGCGATCACAGTTTGGCCTCACCTCAAAGCCCATGCGGCAGAACGGTGCGGGTTGCGCTTAAAGCAATCAAACCGACGAACAAATACATACATTTGCATGCAAATTCCAAATAATTGATAACATACCCTCCAAATCAGTGATTTTTATAGACAGAATATTAAGACATGTTGATCATCATTGCGACATCATTTGAATATCAGGGACACGCCGTGCTCGATATGGTCCAGTCCAACTTCTTGCCAACGGAGCGCTTGCGCAGCATCGCCCGCGAAGCCGCACCCCGTTTTGCCTCGGCTGAGCCTTATCCCCATGTCGTCATTGATGATTTCTTCGATCCCGACCTGCTCTGGCGTGTGCTGGCTGAATTTCCCAAGCCCGGCGATGTGGAATGGCAGCAGCACCACAACCGGCGTGAGGTCAAACTCGCCACCAATTCAGAGCGGCATTTCCCGCCGCTGACCAAACATCTGCTGTATCACCTGAATTCCGGTGTGTTCCTCAACTTCCTCACCGAAGTCACCGGCATCCCCAACCTCATGCCCGACCCGCATTTCGAGGGCGGCGGCATGCACCAGATCGTGCGGGGCGGAATGCTCGCCGTTCATGCCGATTTCAACCGCCATCCCCGCTTCGAGCTTGATCGCCGACTGAACGCCATCATCTATCTCAATCCCAACTGGCGGCAGGAATACGGCGGCAGCCTGGAGCTGTGGGACGCTGAGATGACCGGCTGCAAAACCAAAATCGCACCGCTGTTCAACCGGCTGATGATCTTCGCCACCCGTGCCGACACCTTCCACGGCCATCCAGACCCGCTCACCTGCCCAGAGGGCATGACCCGCAAGTCCCTCGCACTGTATTACTACACCAACGGCAGGCCGGCGGAGGAGACAACCGAGAAGCACCTCAGCATCTGGCGCGCCCGCCCTGGTGAGAACATCGCCGATCCGCCGAAATCAACATCAGACATCGCCAAGGATTGGCTGCCCCCTGTCGTCACCCGCCTCATCAGCCGCCACACCAGCGTGAGAAACGGCCGCCGCATACTCAGCCCAAATGCCGGCAAGCCGCTTACGGCGAAGGTGATCCAGACGCCGCCAGGCTGACACTCGCGCGGCGGGAAAGCTGGTGTAAGCGGTGGCGATGCAGGTGCTGCCTGGAATCACGCCCGCCGTCACGTCCTGGCTCAGGCCCACATAAGCCTCAGCCACCCGCCCGTTCGCTTCCGGCACGATGCTCAACGACATTCGGAGGTGAAACGATAAGGGGCGCAAGGCTCAGCTGGGAGCCTGCCGGTTCAGACCG
Source organism: uncultured Rhodospirillales bacterium (assembly GCA_903823665.1). GTDB lineage: Bacteria > Pseudomonadota > Alphaproteobacteria > Acetobacterales > Acetobacteraceae > CAIQQQ01. The sequence goes on along the minus strand of CAIJTR010000200.1, from coordinate 1,822 downwards.
GCCCCCGCCTTGCTGGTTTGGATGCTGACTGATAGCTTTCACGGGCAAAAAATGGTTGTGGTCCAACGCGGTCACGATTTCAGGGGCGCAACAAAACCACGCATCATCTGAGTTGTGGAGGCAAACATGAGCGGTGATAAAAAGACAGAAATCAAAACCTTTCTGAAGAACATCTTCAGGACCAGGCTTGAAATTTCCGGCGACACAATGGAGCGCGGCAGTCTGGATAAGATTGTTGATCCAGAAGACGTGGTGCGCGGAAATACTACTTTTTACTATACCCGCAGCATCAGCGCCGATGTTATGCAGGCCGTCACTCAAAAAAACCAACCAATTTTGCAGGTTCAGCAACTCACCCTCACAGTCGGGTGCGATGTGCCCAAGAAACTCTGGGACGAATTTCAGAACGATTCCGGGTTCCTTGCCGTTGTGTATGGCAAGATCAGCGACGTGGCCGATGAGTTGGTGAAACTCTGCGCCAAGAAGGTCGATGAGTGGGAAGTGCGCGCCGCCAAGGCAAAAAGCGAAAACAACGAGGACGGCGTTGAAAAAGCCGACCGCGGCCTTGAGTCGGATCTGAACAAATTGATCGGTGGCTACCAGCAGGTCATCGTCAACATCGTCAACGATGCGTTCAACGATAAGGCGCGCATCTACGGCAACTACAAGCGCTACAAGGCAAAGGCCGCCGCGTCGTTGATTGCCAAGACCGCAGGCCTGGCCTTGAGCATTGCAGCCCTCGGCACCGCTGCAACACCGGCTGCCCCAGCCACCATCATCCCAGCCCTGATCGGCATCTATTCCACCGCCGCGGCCATCGGCAAGCAGGTGGGCGAATTGATGTTGTCCGCCGAGGATGTGGAGCGTGAGGTCGTTGACCGCATCAGCACGCTTGAAATCCGCTACAAGAAGCCACCAAAGGGCGTCAAAAAAGTAGGCGTCGTGGTGGCGGAAGGCGTGCAGGGCTTCCTCGAAAGCGTCACCGGTGGTGCAACCGCGCTCTTCATCCCCTCGATGAAGGAGATTTTCGCCCGCGTCGCCAATCACGGCAACAAACTTGATGGCCTGGACGTGAAACTCCACGACGCCGGAATTCTGCTCAACACCCTCATCGATGGCTCAGAAGCCGCCGAGGAGAAGCTTGAGGAAGCTCGCAAGAAGCTTGCCGAGAAGATCAACGAGGGTGCCAAGGACAGCAAGATCGCGCAGGCAGAGAAAAGCATCGTCAAGGCGAAGGAAGGTATCGCCAAGGCACGTGGCGACGTCATGGCCGCGATCCTCAGCATGCCTGACCGGATCAAGCGCGTTGACACCGGCCGCCAAAAGAACAAGCAGCTGCTTGAGGCGCTTCGGACACTCGACAAAAAACTTGGCACGATGGGCGAGAGCTTGGTCGGCCCTGCCTCAATCGGCGGCTTGCTCGGTTCTGTCGCGATGATTGGTGCCGGTTATGCGAGCCCGCCGACCGAGCATCTTGAAAAGATCACATCGTCCATCGCCACCGCTGCCTCGGGTTTGGATATCCTCCGCGACCTGACGCCAGACGTGTGGGAAAAGATCGTCGGGAAGTAAAAGTCCTCGCGGGGTGCAGTGCCCTTTGGCACTGCACCTCACCGGTTGTGTCTAGCGCACGTTTCGACCAGATGGAATCATCTGGTCGGCGCTAAGTTGCTCTAGAGTCTGATCGTCTGAGCCTGAATCGCTTTTAGGATTCCGGCTCGGCTGGATATCTGATTCAAGATGCTGGCTGGGATGGAGGCCAGTATCCATGGGTCGTCCTTATTCGTTGGATCTGCGTGAGCGCGTCGTCTCGGCGGTGCGC
>CAIJTR010000199.1 GCA_903823665.1 uncultured Rhodospirillales bacterium | reverse complement strand
TTCTAGAGCACGAACTTTCGACCAGATGATTCCATCTGATCGAAACGTGCTCTAACCCATACGGACAGAGATCTCTTGCATCACGGGCGGCAACCACAGAAGTCCTGAGCCTAGATTATCATCCGTGAGGCTCATGAAATATCTTCATACTTTGATTTCGACCCGCAAACGAAAATCTCGCACGTGCAATGGCTTGCCCGGTGGGGCACAGCCTCAGCGGGGCAAGCCTGCGATGTGGAGGCCCTCTTTGATGCGTTCGAATTCCTCGACGCGGAACCACGGCATGCGGTCGTGGGTGTAGTCGTCGAAGAGTTTGGGGGCCATGGCCACGGCGGCCTGGAAGGCGGCGCGGGCGCGTGGGATGTCACCCGACTCAGCATAGATGACCGCGAGCAGGCGGTGGCCTACGGAATAGTCGGGCCAGCGGCGGAGGATGTGTTCGGCCACGCGCACGGCTTCGCTGTATTGCCGGTCGAAGAAATAGCCCATGCCGAGATGGGCTTGGCGGATGTGCAGGCGGGGGTCGCGCGGGCTGAGGCGGATGGACGTCTCCAGCGCCTCGATCCCCTGGCGCGCGCGGCCGTCGAAGATCAGCGTGGCCCCGGCGGTGCCATGCGCCATCGCATCGGAGGGGTTGAGCCGCAAGGCCCGCTCGGTCGCGGCCAGCGAGCCCTCGTTGTCGCCGCGGACCCGGCGGGCGAGGCCGAGCACGCTGTGGCTTCCGGAGTCGAGATCATCCAGTGTCACGGCCTGTTCGGCGAGACGCTCCCCGCGCGGCTGCCAGTCCGGCAGGGCGTGGGGCAGCATCGCCGAGCCGTCATGCAGCAGCACCAGGCCCATGCCGTAATAGCCGGGGGCGTAGCTGGGATCGATCTGCATGGCGCGATCAAACCAGCTTCGTGCGATCTCGCTCTCGGCCTGTCCCTCACCTTTGAAATGCCAGACGCCGCGCTGGTAGGCCGACCAGGCGTCGATGTTGTCGGGCCTGCGGCGGACGGACCGGACTTCCTCGGCGTCGTATAGCGTGGGGCGGATGATGGTGATGACCCGCTCAGTGATGTCGTCCTGCAGGGCGAAGAGATCGACGATGTCACGGTCGAAGCGCTGGGCCATCAGCACCTGACCTGCGGCATCGGCGAGTTGGACGTTGACGCGCACGTGACTTGCGAGTTTGCGCAGGCTGCCCTTCAGCACATAGCGCACGTTGAAGGCGGCGGCGATGTCGGCGGCGGCGGGCTGGGTGGTGGCGAGGGCTATGGCGGATTGCTGGGCGATGACGGACAGCCAGCGATTGCGCGACAATTCGGTGATGATGTCCTCGGCCACGCCCTCGCCGAAATGCGCGTCCTCTGGGTCGCAGGCCAGCATGGCGAACGGCATGACGGCGATGCTGGGGCGGTCGATGATGGGCATGGCGGCAGGCGCGGGCGCTGCTTGGATGATGCGGGAGGTGGGCGCATCCGGCGCGCTGCTGCCCGTGACCTCAACGTCGGCCACGAAACGATAGCCGCGTCCAAACACAGTTCGGATGATGGTCTGCTGGTGCGGTGGCTCATGCAGCGTTTTGCGCAGGGCTGAGACGGCGACGGTGAGGTTGTTGTCGCCGATATCGCCCTCCGGCCAGATGGCCTGGCGCAGTTCCTGCTTCGTCATCGGCCGGTGGCGCTGGTCGATCAGGGTCTGCAAGAGATCGAAGACGCGGCTGCCCAGCTTCACCGCGGCCCCGTTCTCGGTGACCTTTCGCGTGGCGGGCTCGACGACAAAGTCTCCGAATGAATATCGTAAGCCTTGCATTGTCCGAAAAGATACATCCATGGAAATTGCACTGTCGCAACCATAGGCAAGCCCGAAACGTCATGGCAAGTGTGATGATTGCGAATACAAAAATTTTAGTGGGTACGTGTAGATATCATATTATCAAATAGAGAATTAATAAAGGAATCTACTCTGCCAATATTAAAATCATCAAAAAAGCAAGATTTTGCATTTTGAGCGAAATTCGTTTTTATAATTTTAGGAACTTAAATATTGCCCAATAAATCTCGGACCGGCACTTATTGGCAACGATGCTGAATGCGCGGCGCGGGATTCGTCCTTCGCTCGCATTTGCATGACAGGCCGTGGTTTTTCAAATGCTTGGGCTGCGTGCCCGCTTTTACACGAAGGATCATGCAATGACCGTGACCGCCGTTACCTCCGGCCAGATCAACAGCGGCACGGTGCTGAACGCCGGTGACGAGATTGATGTGTATTTCAGCGGCCACGTGGTCTCGGCGATGGCCGGGCTCGATAGCGCGATCATCGTCTTCGACGGCGGCGTCACACTGCAAGACGATATCGAATTGTTGGGCGCTGAGGTGATCTCCGCCGGCGGGTCGGCCTATCAGACCAGTATCGGGTATGGCGGGGCCGAGGAGGTGGCTTCGGGCGGGCAGGCGTTGGGCAATCAGGTCAATGCGGCCGGCACGGTGTATGTCGACGATGGCGGGATTGAATTGGCCGGCACCTACACGGCGGGCGGCGACATCGTTTTGTCCGCCGGGGCGTCGTCGTTCAGTGATCTCATCGGCGATGCCGGGGTCGAGATTGTCTATACCGGTGCCACGGCCTTCAAGGTCACGGTGGCCGCGGGCGGTGTGGAACTGCTGTCCGGTGGTTATGACTTCCAAAACAATATCTCCGGCGGCAGCGAGAATGTGCATTCAGGTGGAAAAACCGCCAGCGCGGTCGTCATGGCTGGTGGCTCGCTGAACCTTCTCTCCGCCGGGCTTTCCACGGATGCCACCCTTCAGTCGGGCGGGTTTGAGAACGTCTCCGCAGGCGGTAGGTCGTTCCAGGATACTGTGGGGGCCGGTGGCGTGCAGACCGCGTTTGCCGGCGGAAAAATCACCAGTGCCACGATTGCCAATTTTGGCCAGCAGGCCGTCTCCAGCGGCGGCATTGAGACTTTCAACCTGATCCAGTCCGGTGGTGTTGCCATCATCAGTGACCATGGTGGTGGAGGCTACGACACGGTGAGCGGGGGCGCGCTCATCGTGGCGGCGAACGGCGTTGAATTGTCGGCGACGGTGGAGGCGGGCGGGCTGGTGGATGTGCTGGGTGTCACGTCGGCCACCGATGTGCAGAACCACGGCACCGAGCAGGTCGAGGCGGGGGGCGAAACGCTCGGCACCATGCTCGACACAAGCGGCACGCAGATCATCCTTGGTGGCATCGCCAGCGGAACGCAGATGCTGGCGCTTGGCGACAATCTGTTCATTTCGGGTGGCGTGGCGCTCGATACCGCCCTGGGGGACGCGGGCCAGGTCACCGTCTATGCCGGTGGCACAGCACGCCGCAGCACCTTGTTGGGCGGGCTGATTGGTATCGCCCGCCAGACCATTTCAGCCGGTGGTGTTGCTGTTGACACCAACGTGCTTGGCGGCATCGAGGACGTGTTCGGCAGCAGCGTAAGCGCCGGAGTTGCTGCCGGTGGGCTTTCGCTGGATCTGAGCGGAAACCAGATCCTCGGCACCCAGAACGTCTTTGCGGGCGGCACCACGACCGGCACGATCGTGCAGACGCATGGCCTGCAATCGGTGCGTTCGGGGGGGATTGCCTCGGGCACCGTGATCTTGGGCGACATCATCTCGGGCTCGGCCACGGCGTTGCAGGTGGTCTCATCGGGCGGCTTCGCGCTGGCCACAATCGTCAGCAGCGGCGGCGTTGAGAGTGTGCAAGGCAATGCCAGCGGCACCACCGCCGATGTTGGGCGGATTTCGGTGGTCAATGGCGGGCAGACATTCGCGGCCGTGGTTGGCAATGGCGGGTCGGAGACCATTGATCTCGGTGGCTTCGCGTCCGGCACGGTGCTGAATTCCGGCGGCACCGCGGTGGTGCACGGCACGACATCCGGCACCATCGTCAACCAGGGCGGCGAGGAGGATGTGCTGTCCGGCGGCGTTGCCAGTTCCACGCAGAACAACTGGATCCAACTGGTGTCGGATGGCGGCATCGCGGTCTTGACCACTGTCAACACCAGTGCCGCGCAGACGGTGATATCGGGCGGCATTGCGTCTGGTGCCATTCTCGATGGCGGCGCGCAGTTGGTGGCGCAGGGCGGAATCACCGTCAGCACCAGCATCAGCGCGGGCAGCACCGAGGATGTGCTCTCAGGCGGGACGGCCAAGCTCACCACCATCAGCAGCGGCGGTCTGCTCGAACTGTCCAGCGGCGGCGTGGCGGGCGGCGGCATGATCAGCAGCGGCGGCATGGTCACCGCATCGGCTGGGGCCACCGGCGGGGTGTTTGACGTGCTGGATGGCGGCACACTGGAGATTCAGTCCGGTGCCGGCATGAGCTTTAACTATGTTGCGCAAGGCGGAGTCGAGCTGGTCGGCGGCACGGATTATTCCTCGCAAGTGGATGGCGGGCTGCTCGCGGTCACCAGCAGCGGGGCGGTGGCGAGCCGGACCAGCCTGATCGATGGCGGTGTGCTGGCGGCGCAATATGGCGGTGTGGCGAGTGCTACCACCGTCAGCGGCCCTGGCGGCAGCACGATTGACGAATATGGCGGCGGCGTCGGCAGCAGCAGTCTGATCCTGTCCGGCGGCAACGACGTGATCCACTTCTCCGGGCTTGCCATCGACGCGTCGGTGCAAGGCGGGCGCGAGGTCGTCCATTCCGGCGGCGTGGCGATGCACAGCACGATCACGAGCGGTGGCCGGCAATTCGTGGAGTCTGGCGGCACGGCGACCAACACCGTGGTGGGCTTCGGCGGCGGGCAGGTGGTGTCCGCGGGCGGGATCGTCAACGGCACGCAGGTCGATTCGGGCGGCCTAGAAGTGGTTTCGTCGGGCGGGATTGTGGAGGGCGGCATCAACGTCGCCAATGGCGGCACGCTGCAGGTGGCGGGCGGTGCGGTGTTCCAGGGCGCGCTGGCGGGTGTGACGCTCGATGCCGGGGCTCAGCTGCTCGTCTCTGGGCCGGACACGCTGCAGCTGAGCGACATTCCGTTGTCCAACGGCGGCGGTATCGTGCTGGACAGTGCTGCTGGCACGGCGGTTTTGCGGATTGCCGGGACAGTTAGCCTGCTGGGCAGCGGTGCGATTGAGATGGAGGACAGCTACGGCAATCGCGCGCCGGGCCTGATCGAAGGTTTCAGCAATCTCGACACGCTCGACAATGTCGGCAACACCATTTTCGGCTATGGCATGCTGGGCGGCGGACTGCTGCATCTCATCAACGAGACCAACGGCACGATTGACGCCAGCCTGGCGAGCCTGACCATCGACACCGGCCACGACATCGTCAGCAATGCCGGGTTGCTGGAGGGATTTGGCGGAAACCTTGTGCTCGCCAGTGCAGTGAGCAATTCCGGCATCATCCTGGCCAACAACGGTGGGACGGTGACGCTGAAGTCCGCCGTGGTCGGCTTGTCGAGCCAATACGGCATTGTGCGGGCGGCAGCGGGCGGCATCATCGTGTTCGACGGCGGCACTTTGAGTGGGACGGGCATCGTCACCGCTGCCGCGCAGAGCGTGATTTCGGTGATGTCGACCGGCTCCATCGATGCTTCGCAGCAGAACGTGTCGCTGGCGGGCAGCGTGCAGATCAATTATGGGGCCACTCTCAGCCTGACCGGGCACGTCATCAATTCCGGCACGATCCTGCTGGACAGCACCTATCACGCGGCGGTTTTGCTGCTGCGCGGCGGCGTTCAGCTGTCCGGTGCAGGCACGGTGATGCTGCAGGACAGCTTCGGCAACCACAACATCGGCTTCATCGAGGGGTTCAGCAACAACGGCACGCTCGACAACATCGATAACACGATTTCCGGCTATGGCTCGCTGGGCGGCGGCATGGTCCTCATCAATGAGGGGAGCGGCGTCATCAACGGCACCGGCGGCGCGCTCGTCGTGGATTCCGGCACCAACGACATTCAGAATATCGGGTTGATGGAGGCAGTGGGCGGCACGCTGGATGTGGCGAGCGTGATCGACAACACCGGCATTATCCTGGCCGATGCGGGCGGCACGGTGCGGCTGCGGACCGCGGTGAACGATGCGTCAGGCCAGGGTGGCGGTGTGGTGGTGGTGAGAGCGGGCGGCACGCTTGTGCTGGACGGGGCCAGCATCACCGGAGCCGGGGGCGTGGCCAGCGTCGCGCTTGGCGTGGTGTCGGTGATCTCCACCGGTACGCTCGACGGCCGGTATCAGGAAGTGCTGCTGGCCGGCACCACGACGATTGACGGCAATGCGGCGCTTTCGGTGGCGGGGACGATCAGCAATTCCGGCAGCATCGTGTTGAACAGCGATAGCGGCACCGCGGCGTTGCTGGTGCAGCACGACGTTCACCTGACCGGCGGCGGCAGCGTCATTTTGCAAGATCCGTACACCAATTACGCGTCTGGTTTGATCGGGGGCGTCAGCAACGGCATCACGCTCGACAATGTCGACAATACCATCTCCGGCTATGGCTTGCTGGGGGCCGGCGTCATGGTTCTCATCAACGAGGCGGCGGGGACGATCGACGCCACGGCGAGCACACCGGTGGACATCGCCAAACGAAACGTGGTCGCCAGCAAGGCCACGCTGGCGGTCAACACCGGTGCCAATGTCATCGTCAACAAGGGGCTGATGGAGGGAGTGGGCGGCGCGCTGCTGGTGGCGAGTGCGGTCAGCAACACCGGCTTCATCCTGGCCGGTGCTGCCGGCACGGTGACGCTGAAGGGCTCGGTTGTCGATGCGTCCGGTGCGAGCGGCGGGGTTGTGGGGGCCTTGGCAGGTGGCACGCTGGTGCTCAACGGCGGCAGCCTGACCGGGACGGGCGTGGTGGCCACGGCGGCCAACAGCGTGCTTTCGGTGATCTCGGCGGGCCTGATCGATGGCTCGCACCAGAGCGTGGCGTTGCTCGGCAACACCACCATCAACGCGAATGCGACGCTTTCAGTGGCGGGGACGATCGGCAATTCCGGCAGCATCGTGCTGAACAGCGACAACGGCACGGCCGCGTTGCTGGTGCAGTCCAGCCTACGTCTGACCGGCGGCGGCAAGGTGGTTCTGACGGACGCGTACGGCAATTCCGCGCCGGGCGAGATCACGGGCAGCAGCGCGCTCGGCACGCTTGACAATGTTGACAACACCATCTCCGGCTTTGGCGCGCTGGGCGGCGGTTCGCTGGGCCTTGCGAATGAGGCGGCGGGGACAGTCGATGCGACGGCGAGCACGCTGACCATCGACACCGGTGCCAACGTCATCGTCAACAAGGGGCTGCTGGAGGGCGTGGGCGGCGCGCTGGTGGTGGCGAGTGCGGTCAGCAACACCGGCACAATCGGCGCGGGTGCTGGCGGCACGGTGACGCTAAAGGGTCCTATCACTGGCAGCGGGGCGATTGCGGTCGGCGGCAACGGGGTTTCCATCGCTGGTGCGGTGGCCAGCGGGCAGACGATCAGTTTCGCACCGGGTCAGGCCGACACGCTCGACCTGGCGCATGCGGACACGATGCTGGGCACGCTGTCCGGGTTCACGTCCGGCGACACGATCAGGATTGATGGGTTGGCGGCCAACGTGGCCTATACAGCAGGGGCGACCCCGAGCAGCGGCAGCCTGGTGCTGAGCGTGGGTGGCACCGTGATCGGCACGCTGGCAATCACCGGCAATTACGCGGGCCAGACCTTCCTGGCGTCACCGAATACGGTGTCGGGCACGGATATTATCCTGGTAACGGCCACCATCGCGGCACCGTCGTCGGGTGCGCTGACGGTGACGGTGCAGCCGGGCACGACCGTGTCACTCGACACCATTCTGGCCAACCCGACCTATGCCGCACTTGGGCCGGTGAGCACGCTGGTGGTCTCGGGCGGCGGCACGGTGGTGGCTACGAAATCGGTGGCGATCGCGGATGTTGAGGTCACCGCCGGCACGTTGATCCTGAACGGCCAGACGATCACCACGGACCCGGTGACGGTGGCGGCGGGGTCTGGCATTTCCGGCAACGGGATCATCACCGGCGGGGTGACGGACAACGGCACCATCACGGCACAAGGCGGTAGGCTGGAGCTGACGGACGCCATCACCGGCACCGGCGTGCTCTCGGTCAGCGCAGGCTCGACCCTGCAGCTGGACGGGTCGGTGACCTCCGGATTGTCGGTTGGCTTCCAGGCTGGGGGCGACGGGGCATTGCAGATTGGCACGCATGTGCCGGGCGGTGCGTCGATTGCAAATTTCCAGGCGGTGATCACGTCGATTGGCACAGGCGATACTTTGCTGGTGGAGACGCAGGCGGCGGCGCAATTCGTGTTGAGCGGTAGCACCGTCTCCGTGGTTGATTCGGGCTCGAACACGATAGAGGGCGTGCTGAGCTTTGCCACGGCGGGCCTCGCCGCCACGGCGTTCAATGGGCCGAACATTCTGGCCGATCAGGTGGCCTGCTTTGCATCCGGCACGTTGATCGGCACGCAGCATGGCGATGTGGCGGTGGAGGCGTTGCGGATCGGCGACCTGGTGCGCACGGCGTCCGGTGCGTTGCGGCCGGTGCGATGGATCGGGCGGCGTGAGATTGATCTGCTGCGCCATCCCGACCCGCACACGGTGCGCCCGATCAGCGTCAGCGCCGGTGCGTTCGGGCGGCGGACGCCGTCACGCGATCTGTTCCTGTCGCCGGAGCATGCGGTGTTTGCTGACGGCGTGCTGATCCCGGTGGGTGATCTCGTGAACGGCACCAGCATTGCGCAGACCGCGCCTGAGGCCGTGACGTATTGGCATGTCGAGCTGGATCAGCATGACGTGATGTTGGCGGAAGGCCTGCCTGTTGAGAGCTATCTCGACACCGGCAACCGCGCCGAGTTCTGCGATAGCGGCGTGTGGGCGATGGCTGCGTTCGCCACATCGCCCTGCGCTCCGGTCCGGCGGCAGGGTGCGGTGCTGGAGACGCTGCGGCGGCGGATCGATCAACGGCACCGGCACCGGCAGCGGAGTGATGCAGCCTGAGCGCGCGATGGGCAGGGCCGGTTGATCCTTGCCAAGGCGTGCGATCCGCGTCACCGTTTTGGCCTTGTATAAAACGGAGCAGCGGCCATGGCCCTACAACAGACCGGTGCGACCCCTGAGTGGCTGACGGCCGGACTTGTGTATCTGTCGCAATGGCTTGGCTATCAGATGCGGGTGACGGCGCAGCCGGGTTGTGCGGTGGCTGTGACCTATCAGGGCCGCGTTGTGCTGGATGAGGCGTTTGGTCATGCGGATCTGGCCCAGGCGGAGGCGCTGACGTCGCGGCATCGCTTTCGTGTGGCGTCGCATTCGAAATCGTTCACGGCGGCTGCCATTCTGAAGCTGCGGGAACAGGGCCGCCTCAAGCTCGACGATACGGCAGGCCAGTTCGTTGCAGGGCTGCATGCGGATGTGGCGACCGCCACAATGGCTCAGCTTCTGTCGCACACCGCGGGTTTGTTCCGCGACGGGCTGGACAGCGCGTATTGGGCGGGCCGTGCGCCGTTTGCCAGTGAGGCGGCACTGCGCGCGGATCTGGCACTGCCGCTGGCGATCGATGCGAACATGCGGATGAAATATTCCAATCACGGCTATGGTCTGGCCGGGCTGGTGATCGAGGCGATCACCGGCGAGCCGTTCAATGTGTGGGTGCAGCGCGAGATTGTTGTGCCCGCCGGACTTGCCGAGACAACGCCTGACATGCCGTTGCCAGAGGGTGCGTTGCTGGCGCGTGGTCATGGCGGCAAGACGTTGCTCGGCCATCACGTGGTGTTTCCGGGTGACCAATCCACGCACGCCCTTGCCGCCGCCACGGGATTTGTGAGCACTGCCGCAGATCTGGCACTTTGGTTCGGTCAGTTGGCACCCAATGCCGCCAAGAGCGTGCTTTCGGTGGCGAGCCGGCGGGAGATGGTGCGCGCGCACGTGCCGTATCTGTGGACCGATGGCGATCTCGATTACGGCTTGGGCGTCAATCGGGGCGTGACCGAGGGATGGGAGTGGTTTGGCCATGGTGGCGGGTTTCAGGGCTACATCACCCGCACCCGCGTGGTTCCGGCTGAAGAACTTGCCATTTCCGTGCTGACCAACACCGCCGGCGGGATGTCCCCAGCCTGGATTGAAGGCGCGTTGACCATTCTGCAGCGTTTCAAGGTGGAGGGCGCGCCCACGGCTGCGACGTCCGATTGGGGTGGTCGTTGGTGGAACACATGGGGGGCGCAGGATCTGGTGGCGTTCGCCCAGAAGATCGTGCTGGTTGATCCTGCGGACATCAAGCCGTTCCGGCACGCCACCGAACTCGTGGTGACCGGACCCGATAAGGCGCGCATCACCGATGCGCCGTCCACCGCAAGCTATGGTGAGCCGGTGCGGCGCGTTCGCAATGCCGCCGGTGAGGTGATCGAGATGCGCATCGCCAGTGGCACTTCGATCCCGGAAGCGGCGCTGAAGGCCGAGCTTCTGGCGCGATATCAAGCGGCGGCGGTTTGAGCCACTGCAGGGTAGGATTTTGACCCGGGCGGCTGACGTTCAAGCAAGCTTTGGCGTTGCGTTGGTGGGCGAGCCATTGCCTGCGGGCGACGCGTGTGGGTTCGGTCTAGGCTCAGGACTTCTGTGGTTGCCGCCCGTGATGCAAGAGGTGTCTGACCGTATGGGTTAGTGATCGAGTGCGGTCTTCTGTAAGGCCTTTGGTTGCGACATTCAGAAGCCGCTGGCCGGTATGGTGATCCGCGGATCAGATCCAAATCTCATTGGCGAGCTATGGCGCTCTGAGTCCTGAGCTGGTTTTTCTGATCCAGATCTGTTCGATCATGTTCCCCATTTGGGTCGTCGCCTTCTCACCCCCCGTTATCCGGCCTCAGGTAGAATTTACGGTATAATGTTTATGCCGCTCCTGCCTGTGCCGGAACTCGATCATCCTCATTTTTTGTCAGCATCGCCCATATTGTCCGCGCCATCTTGTTAGCCAGGGCGATAGCCACGAGCATCCGCGGCTTCCGCGATACGATCCGTGCTAGAGTCTGATCGTCTGAGCCTGAATCGCTTTTAGGATTACGGCTCGGCTGGATATCTGATTCAAGATGCTGGCTGGGATGGAGGCCAGTATCCATGGGTCGTCCTTATTCGTTGGATCTGCGTGAGCGCGTCGTCTCGGCGGTGCGCTGTGGGATGA
>CAIJTR010000198.1 GCA_903823665.1 uncultured Rhodospirillales bacterium | reverse complement strand
GCCAGCCAGCGCGTGTCAGAGGATCAATGGTATCTCGGCACCACCGATGCGGTGTTCCAGAACATCGACATCATCGAGAGCTACGACCCGAAATACATCGTCCTGCTCGCGGGTGATCACATCTACAAGATGGATTACGAGCAGATGCTCCAGCATCATGTGAATGCCGGGGCCGATGTCACCATCGCCTGCCTCGAAGTGCCCATCGCCTGGGCCAGCGGCTTTGGGGTCATGCATGTCGATGAGCACGACCGCATCCTCGCGTTCGACGAAAAACCCGCCAACCCCGCCCCCATGCCCGGCAACCCCGCCATGTCGCTGGCCAGTATGGGCATTTACGTTTTCGAAACCAAACTGCTGTTCGAACAATTGCAGCGTGACGCGGCGGACCCCACCTCGACGCATGATTTCGGCAAGGATATCATCCCCTACCTCGTCGCCCACGGCAAAGCCATGGCGCATCCGTTCGCCCGCTCCTGCGTCCGCGCAGACACCGAACAGGCCGCCTATTGGCGCGATGTCGGCACGATCGATGCCTATTACGACGCCAATATCGACCTCACCGACGTGGTGCCCGATCTCGATCTGTATGACCAGAACTGGCCGATCTGGACCAATTCCGAAATGACCGCGCCCTGCAAATTCGTCCATGACGTTGAAGGCAGGCGCGGCATGGCGACCTCCTCGCTCGTCTCCGGCGGCTGCATCGTCTCCGGTGCCGATGTCCGCCGCTCGCTCGTCTCCACCAGCGTTCACATCCACTCCTTCTCCCAGGTCGAAGGCGCTGTGCTGCTGCCGCATGTCGATGTCGGCCAGCGCGCGCGCCTCAAACGCGTCATCGTTGATCGCGGCGTGCGCATCCCGCCGGGCCTGGTCGTCGGCGAAGACCCAAAGCTGGACGGCATTCGCTTCCGCCGCACCAAAAGCGGGGTTTGCCTGATCACCCAGGGAATGATCGACAAGCTGGCAGAATGACCGATTTGCGCGTTCTCTCCGTCGCCTCCGAAGCCTACCCGCTGATCAAAACCGGCGGCCTTGCCGACGTCGCCGGCGCGCTTCCGCTCGCCCTCGCGCATGAGGGCATCGAGATGGGCACGTTGCTGCCGGGCTACCCTGAAGTGATCGGGGCCATGGACAAAACCGTGGCGCTGGCGCTGCCTGAGTCGGTCACACGAATGGCGGGCGGTCACGGCAGGCTGCTGCTTGGTGCCGTCGGCGGCCTGTGGCTGCTGGTGCTGGACATCCCGCATCTCTACGGACGCCCCGGCAATCCTTACCTCGCACCTGACGGGACGGACTGGCCCGACAACGGCCTGCGCTTTGGCGTGCTGTCGCGCATGGCCGCCGAAATCGCCATGGGCTGCGTGGCACCCTGGGTGCCGGATCTGGTTCACGCGCATGACTGGCAGGCAGGCCTGACCCCCGCCTATATGGCAATGGCCCCGGGCAGGCATCCGCCCAGCATCATCACCATCCACAACCTCGCCTTCGCCGGCAAAATGCCGCTGACACTGGGCGAAACCCTCGGTCTGCCGGACTGGATGCTTGGGCTCGACGGTGCGGAGTTCTACGGCGATCTCAGCCTGCTCAAAGCGGGCCTGCGCTATGCCGACGCCATCACCACCGTCTCGCCCAGCTACGCCGCCGAGATCCTGACGCCGGAATGGGGCATGGGGCTGGACGGTCTGCTCCGCGCCCGAAGCCACGTCTTGCACGGCATTCTGAACGGCATCGACATTCAGGCATGGAACCCGTCAAGCGACCGCCTGCTCGCCGCCGCCTATGACGCGGGTCACGTCGCCGCGCGCGCCACCAACAAAGCGTCGCTGCAGGCGATGATGGCGCTGGAACTCAATCCGCAGGCCCCGCTGTTCGGCCTCGTCAGCCGGCTCAGCTGGCAGAAGGGTGTGGACGTGCTGATGCAGGCCCTTCCCGCCCTGCTCGAATGCGGCGGGCAGCTTGCCGTGCTCGGCAATGGCGATGCCGAACTCGTCGCCGCCATTCGCACCGCCGCCGCCGAACACCCCGGCCGCATCGGCTGCTTTATCGGCTACAACGAGGCCGTCGCCCACGCCGTCCAGGGCGGGTGTGACGCGCTGCTGGTGCCATCCCGTTTCGAACCATGTGGCCTCACCCAACTCTACGCCCTGCGTTACGGTGCCATCCCCGTCGTCGCCCGCGTTGGCGGATTGGCGGATACCGTGATCGATGCCAATGTCATGGCGCTGAACGCAGGTGTGGCCACCGGCGTGCAGTTCGCACCCGTCACGCCCACAGCACTCGCCGCCGCCATCACCCGCACCGCCACCCTTTACAACGACAAGCCTGTCTGGGCACGGATGCAGGCCAACGCCATGTCCACCGACGTTTCCTGGCGCGGCCCGGCGCGTGAGTATGCCAGGCTGTATCGCTCACTGGTGGCGGCATGATCTCCGAAGGCGCGCCGGAGCCGCTGGGCGTCTCGATAACCCCTGACGGCATCAACATCGCCGTTATTTCCGCCCACGCCACCGCCATTGAGTTCTGCCTGTTTGAGGGTGAACACGAAACCCAGCGCATCACCCTGCCCACCCGCACCGGCAATGTGTGGCACGGCCATATCGACGGCATCCGCGCAGGCGCACGCTACGGCCTGCGCGCCCACGGCCCGTGGGCACCGACGCAGGGCCACCGCTTCAACTCCGCCAAGCTCCTGCTTGACCCGATGGCGCTGGCCATCGACCGAGTGCCGCGCTTCCACAATGACATGCTCGCCGCCAACGATGCCGACAGCGCCAGCGTCATGCCGAAAGCCATCGTCACCGCCCCCACCGAGGCACCGCCGGGTGACAGCCTGACGCCGTGGGCAGAAACGGTGGTCTACGAGCTCCACGTGCGCGGCTTTTCCATGCGTAATCCCGCAGTGCCGGAAGCCTTACGCGGCACCTTCGCAGGCCTCGCCCACCCGGCCTCCATCGCCTACCTCAAATCCCTCGGCATCACCGCCGTCGAAGTGCTCCCGCCCTGCGCCTGGATTGAGGAACAACACCTCGCCCGCCGTGGCCTCACCAATTATTGGGGCTACAACACTGTGGGCTTCCTCGCCCCTGACCCGCGCCTCGCCCCGGGCGGCTGGGCGGAAGTGGCGTCCTGCGTCGCAGCCCTCGCAGCGGCGGGCATCGAGACGATCATCGACATCGTGCTCAACCACACCGGCGAGGGCGATGCGGACGGCGTGACACTCTCGCTGCGCGGCCTCGACAACGCGTCGTATTTCCAGATCGGCCCCGACGGCGTGGACGCCAACGACACCGGCTGCGGCAACACACTGGCGCTGAACCGACCCGCCGGCTTCCGCCTCGCCATGGAATGTCTGCGCGCCTGGGCGACATTTGGCGGCGTGCATGGATTTCGCTTTGACCTCGCAACCGTCCTTGGCCGCATGCCGGGCTACGACCAAGCCGCAGCCCTCCTGCTCGCCATCGGCCAAGACCCACTGCTCAGCCGCCTGAAAATGATCGCCGAGCCGTGGGACATGGGCTGGGGCGGCTACCAACTCGGCGGCTTTCCGGCACTCTGGGGCGAATGGAACGACCGCTATCGTGACGATGTGCGAAGATTCTGGCGCGGTGACGCAGGCGGCCTCGGCGCTCTGGCCACCCGCCTCTCCGGCTCGGCGGACGTGTTCGCGCCCCACCGCAGGCCCAGCCGTAGCATCAACTTCATCACGGCGCATGACGGCTTCACCCTCGCCGATCTCGTCTCGCACACGGCCAAGCACAACGAGGCCAACGCCGAGGACAACCGCGACGGCACCAACGAGAATTGGTCCTGGAACAACGGCGTTGAAGGCCCCTCCGCCGACCCGGCCATCACCGAAGCCCGCCTTGCCGACCAACGCGCGCTCCTGGCAACGCTCCTGTTCTCCCGCGGCACGCCGATGCTCTCGATGGGGGCCGAGTGTGGCCAGACCCAATCCGGCAACAACAACGCCTACGCGCAGGACAACGACACCAGCTGGCTCGACTGGGACAATGCCGACCCGGTCCTGCTCGCCTGGACGCAAAAGCTGATCGCGCTCCGCGCCTCCAACGCCGCCTTCCACCATGATGCCTTCCTCACCGATGCTGATGTGTCCTGGCTCAAACCAGACGGCACACCGATGAGCATCGCTGATTGGTCCGACAGCGACGCCATTGTGATGCTGCTCGACAGTGCGGGCCTGGCCATCAATCGCGGCCCTGCCACCACGCTTCGTCTGCCGAAAGGCTGGATTGTTCTTGCGGACAGCAGCGCGCCCGATGCCGAAGCCACGCCCGCGACCGAATACGTGCTCACCCGCCGCAGCGTCGCCGTCCTCGCCACCCAACCAAACGCCCGGATCGCAGCCGATCCCGGCCTTCTCGAACGGCTCGCGCAGAAAGCAGGCATCGCGCCAGAATGGTGGGAAACCACCGGCACCCATCACCGCGTCACCGATGACAGCAAGCGCGCCCTGCTCCGCGCCATGGACCTCCGCGCCGACACGCGCGGCGAGGCACGGGACAGTCTTGCCGCACTGACCGAGGCCACCGACCTCCGCGCCCTCCCGCAGTCCCACGTCGCGCGAGAAGGTGAGGCCATAACCCTGCGCGCCCCGCTCCCGACCGGCCACACGCCGCGTCCGCGCTGGATGACGGTCGCTCTCGAAGATGGCAGCACCCAACAGCATCGCGCCACACCAGACGACACCGGCCTCTCCCTGCCGCCGCTGCCCATCGGCCGCCACCGCGTGTGGTTCGACGACCAGACCGACACAGCCTGCCACCTCACCGTAGCGCCCCAGAAATGCCATCGCCCCACAGGCAAACACTGGGGCGTTTCAGCGCAACTCTACACGCTCACCCGCCCCGGCGATCAAGGCATCGGTGACTTCACCACCCTCGCCGAATTTGCCCGTGCGACGAACGCAGCAGGCGGTGCCATGCTCGGCCTCAACCCGATGGGCATGATGTTCCCTGGCGACCGCGAACGCGCCAGCCCCTACCAGCCGTCCGACCGCCGCTTCCTCGACCCGATCTATCTCGACCTGCCGGAAGCAGGCCCAGCCGGCTCCACCGCACTCGTCGATTACACCGCCGTGTGGAACGCCAAACTTCCCTGTCTGCAAAGGCGCTTTGCGCAAGCAGGCACCGACGCCACATTCGAGAACTTCATCTCCGAAGGCGGCACGTCACTGCACCGTTTCGCCGTGTTTGAGGCGCTTCGCGAGGCCCATCCCGGCCAAAACTGGCGCGCATGGCCCGAGGCACTGCGCAATCCCGCAAGCCCCGCCGTGGAAGCCTTCGCGCGAGCCAATGCCGAAGCCATCCGCTTTCACCTCTATTTGCAATATCTCTGCGACCAGCAGCTCGCCAAAACCTCCGGCCTGATGAAAATCGGCCTCATCCGGGACCTTGCGGTGGGCTGCGCACCAGACGGTGCCGAAGCCTGGGCACTCGGTGACGCCATGGCGCACGGCGTCTCGGTCGGCGCACCGCCTGACCCATTCTCGGCCGAGGGTCAGGTCTGGGGCCTGCCCCCCGCGAACCCGCACCACATGCGCGCCACCGGCTATCAGGATTTCGCCGAACTGCTCGCCGCCAACATGCGCCACGCCGGCGGCCTGCGCATCGACCACGCCATGGGCCTTGCCCGCCTGTTCTGGGTGCCGGAGGGCGGGCGCGGGGCCGAAGGCGCCTATGTCTCCTACCCGTTCCATGACCTGCTCGGCCATGTCGCTCTCGCATCCCAACGCGCGCAGGCCCTCGTCATCGGCGAGGACCTCGGCACCGTGCCGGAAGGCTTCCGCGAGGCATTGGAAGCCACCGACATCCTTGCCTACCGCGTGCTGTTGCTGGAACGCGAGGCGGCCGGATTCAAACCGCAATCCGCCTATCCCGCCAGCGCCGTCGCCTGCGTCTCCACCCACGATCTGCCCACCTTCACCGGCTGGCGCGCGGGTGCCGATATCGACGAACGCCACGCCCTCGGCCAAACCTCAGCCGACCAAGCCGCACGCGAACATGCAGAGCGTGACAGTGAAGTTACAATTCTACGACAGATCATCGGTGATGACCTAAGCCCCGCCGCCCACCGCTTCGTGGCGGAGGCCGCGTGTGACCTCGTCTACGTCCAGGCGGACGACCTCACCGGGGAAACCCAAGCGGTCAACCTTCCCGGTACCGACCGAGAGCGGCCAAATTGGCGACGCAGACTTGCGTTGCCGCTGGCCGAGATTTTCGACAATAAGGCTGCCGTGCCTATCCTGCACGCCGTTCAAACCATTCGCCCCATGGAGACCTGACCATGCGTCGTCGCCAGCTTATCCAAGCGGGCCTGGCCACATTGGCCGCACCGCGCATCGCCTCTGCCCAAACCAAAGCCAAGCTGCTGAAGTTCATTCCAGAGAGTGATCTGGCGGTGATCGATCCGATCTGGACCACCGCCACCGTCACCCGCAACCACGGCTACCTCGTGTTCGACACGCTTTATGGCCAAAACGACAAATATGGCATCGAGCCGCAGATGGTCGAAGGCCACATTGTCGAGGATGACGGCCTCACCTGGAAGCTCACCCTGCGCGAAGGCCTGAAATTCCACGACGGCGAGCCGGTGCGCGCACGCGATGTCGTGCCGAGCATCAAGCGGTTTGCCGCACGTGACGCATTCGGTGCGTCGCTTATGGCCGCCACCAATGAGTTGTCAGCCATTTCAGATCGCGTGGTGCAGTTCCGCCTCAAAAAGCGCTTCCCGCTGCTGCCCAACGCCCTTGGCAAATCCGGCACCATCATGCCCGCCATCATGCCAGAGCGGCTGGCGCTGACCGATCCGAACAAGCAGGTGACGGAAATGGTGGGCAGCGGCCCCTATCGCTTCATCACCGCTGATCGAGTCTCTGGTGCGTTTGTCGCCTATCAGCGTTTCGCCGGATACGTGCCTCGCCCGAACGGCAGCGCCAGCTTCACGTCAGGGCCCAAAATACCCCATATCGACCGCATTGAATGGCACGTCATCCCAGACGCGCAAACCGCCGCCAGCGCCCTGCAAACCGGCGAGGTCGATTGGTGGCAACAGACGGGTTCTGATCTGCGACCGGGGCTTATCGCCAACAAGCAACTGCGCGTGGAAATCCAAGACCCCGCTGGCGGCATCGGCGTGCTGCGCTTCAACCATCTGTTCGCACCCTTCAACAATCCCGCCATCCGCCGGGCACTGCTCGGCTGTATCTCACAGACAGATTGCATGCAGGCCGTGGGCGGTGACGATCATACCATTTGGAAAGACCGCGTCGGCGTCTTCAGCCCCGGCACACCGCTGGCCACGGAAGCCGGCATCGAGGTGATGGCGTCTCCACGCGATTATGACAAAGTGAGGCGTGAGTTGAAGGCAGCCGGCTATAACGGTGAAAAGATCATACTCCTCGGCCCCTCCGACCAGCCGGACACCTACGCCATGGCGCTCGTTGCCAGCGACGCGCTGAAGCGGGCCGGGATGAATGTTGATTTTCAAACACTGGACTGGGGCACCGTGGTGCAACGCCGGTCGAGCAAAAAGCCGCCCACAGAAGGCGGCTGGCACATTTTTTTCACCTATCTCAACGGCACCAACAATTTCGACCCGGCAAGCCAGCTTGGCATTCGCGGCAACGGCGAAAAGGCGTGGTTTGGCTGGCCCGATGCGCCAAAACTGGAAGCTCTGCGCGCCGCGTGGTTCGAGGCCCCCAATCTCGCCGAACAACAGCGCATCTGCCGGGAACTGCAGCAGCAATTCTGGGAGGATGTGCCGTACATTCCCCTCGGTGCCTACTATTCCTCCACCGCGTATCGTCGCACTATCACGGGTGTCCGCAGCGGCTTCCCGCAATTCTACGATGTTAAACCGGCATAGGATGACCCGATGACCCAAACCTGGCGGCTTCCCGCAAGCGAACTTGCAGCCCTGATCCGCAGCCGCGAGATCTCCGCCCGGGAGGTGGCACAGGACGCCCTCGCGCGGCTCGATGCGGTCAATCCCCGCCTCAACGCCATTGTCGCCCACAGGCCTGAGGAAGTGCTTGCCGCTGCCGATGCCGTGGATGCCACGATTGCGCGCGGTGAGGATGCAGGTCTGCTCGGCGGCGTGCCGGTTACCATCAAGGTCAACACCGACCAGGCCGGCCACGCCACCACCAACGGCCTGCGCCTGCAGAAAGACCTGATCGCTGCTGAGGACAGCCCGGTTGTCAGCAATTTCAAGCGCGCCGGTGCCGTCATCCTCGGCCGCACCAACACCCCCGCCTTCTCGCTGCGCTGGTTCACCGACAATCAGCTGCACGGCAAAACCAAAAACCCGCGTGATCCGGGCCTGACCCCTGGCGGCTCCTCCGGCGGTGCGGCCTCAGCGGTGGCATCCGGCATGGGGGCGATCGGTCATGGCACGGATATCGGTGGCTCCATCCGCTATCCCGCCTATGCCTGCGGTGTTCACGGCCTGCGCCCGAGCCTGGGCCGCATTCCCGCCTGGAACCCGTCCGGCCCAGAACGCTCCATCGGCGCGCAACTCATGGCCGTCTCCGGCCCCATCGCCCGCACCATCGCCGACATCCGCCTCGGCCTCGAAGTGCTCTCGCAGCCCGATTACCGTGACCCCTGGTACACGCCAATCACCATGCCTGGCCGTCCCGTTTCCAAGCGCGTTGCCCTCTGCCTGCGCCCGAACGGTATGCATGTGGTGCCTGAAGTGATCGCAGCCCTGCGTGACGCCGCCGAGCGCCTCAGTGCCGCCGGCTATCACGTCGAGGAAGTTGCTGACACGCCCTCGTTCCGAGACGCCACCGACATGCAGGTCAAGCTCTGGCTCGGTGACGGCTTCCCCGCGTTCGACGCCATGGTGCAGAAAGAGGGCGACCCCGCATCAATGGCCGTGGCGGATGCCTTGCGCGAAATGGCAATGGCGCTGCCCACCGACATCATCGCCCAAACCCTGCCCAAGCGCGCCACCCTCACGCGCAAGTTCCAGCTGTTCCTTGATGACTACCCGCTGCTGCTCTGCCCCGTCTCCGGCCAACTCCCCTTCGCCGATCAGGCCGACATGGGCGGCCCGGCGGCCATGCAGGCGGTGTGGGAGGCGCAGATCACTCAAACCGGCCTGCCACTGATGTCCATGCCCGGCCTCGTCGTCTCCACCGGCATGGTGGGCCACGCCCCCGTCGGCGTGCAGCTCATCGCCCAGCGCTACCGGGAGGATCTGCTGCTCGACGCAGGCGCTGCCATCGAAGCAGGCGGCACGCCACCCTCGCCGATTGACCCCATCTGGGCATGATCGACCGCGTCATCCGCCGGGCGCGGCTCGGCGGAGCACTCTGCGATATCGGCATCTCCGGCGGCCGGATTGCCGATATCGCACCGCATCTGACCTGCGACGCGCCGGAGATGGATGCTGAGGGCCGCCTCGTCACCGCTGGCCTCATCGAAAGCCATATCCATCTCGACAAGGCGTGCATCCTCGACCGCTGCACCGCCGCCGAGGGCTCCGTGCTGGAGGCCGTGCGCCTGACAAGTGCCGCCAAGCGCGACTTCACGCCGGACGATGTTTACGCCCGCGGCTCCCGTGTTCTGCACAAATGCATCTGCCACGGCACCACGCGCATGCGCACGCAAGTGGAACTCGACCCCGGCATCGGCCTGCGCGGGCTGGAAGGCGTGCAAGCCCTCGCGCGAGACTTCGCCTGGGCGCTGGACATGCAGATCTGCGTGTTTCCGCAGGAGGGAATGCTCGACAACCCCGGCACCGAGGCATTGCTGATCGAAGGACTGAAGCGCGGCGCTCACCTGATCGGTGCCGCCCCCTATTGCGACGCCCGACCACGCGGCCAGATTGACCGAATCTTTGAAATCGCGCGTGAGTTCGACGTCGATATCGACATGCATCTGGACATGGGCGACAGCCCCGCCGGCATGCAAGCCGATTACGTCTGCGCCAAAACCGATGAATATGGCTGGGGTGGGCGGGTCACCATCGGCCACGCCACCCAAATGTCGTTCCAGGCCCCCGACGCATTCGCCACCCTCGCCCGCAGGCTCGGCGACGCGGGCGTGACGGTGACGGTGCTACCGGCAACCGATTTGTTCCTCACCGGCCGCAGCTTCGACCACGCCATCCCACGCGGTGTGGCCAGCGTGCAGCACCTGGCCGCGAACGCCTGCAACTGCACCATTTCCACGAACAACATGCTCAACCCGTTCACCCCCTATGGTGATGGCAGCCTCGTGCGCATGGCCAATCTCGCCGCGAATGTGGCTCAGATCGGCAAACCCGCTGAACTGGCAGACTGCTTTGCGATGATCACCAGCAAATCCGCCAAAGCACTGCGCCTGCCCGATTACGGCGTGGCCATCGGCAACCCAGCCGATCTTGTGGCGTTCGACGCGGAAACCCCAGCGCAGGTGGTGGCCGAACTCGCCCCCGCGCTGTGGGGCATGAAGGCGGGAAGGCCGAGCTTCACCCGGCCCCGCCCCATGCTTCATTCGCCTTAACGCCCCGTGAACTTCGGCGCGCGCTTTTCCGCGAACGCCCGCCGCCCTTCCTTGTAATCCTCGGTGTCAAAGCAGGAGGCAACGGCCACGTCGATCTTGGCCTTGTCGGGCGCATAGCTCAGCGTCTCCGCCACCGCCATTTTGCCGATGCGAATGGAGTTCGGCGCATTGTCGGCGATTGCACGCGCAATGCCCACAACCACGTCCGACAAATCCTCATCGCTCGTCACCTGATTGACCAGCCCGATCCGCTCCGCCTCTTTCGCGTTGATGCGAGTGCCGGTGAACAGCATCTGGCTGGCATGAGCAGGCCCCACCAGGCTCACCAGCTTGCGCGTCATGTCAAAGCCATAGGCAATGCCGAGCTTGGCGGCTGGGATGCCGAACTCGCTGTCCACGGCGGCGATGCGAATATCCGCCTGCATGGCGATGCCCAAGCCGCCGCCCAGGCAAAAGCCACGAATCCGCGCAATCACCGGCTTGGGGAACGTGGCGAGCTTGGCCCGGCCAGCACTGGTCAGCCGGTCATATTCCACCTGCGCATTGCCATCGGCGCGCTGCTGGTCGAACTGGCTGATATCGGCACCGCTCACGAACGCCTTCGGCCCCGCCCCGGTCAGCACCACCACGCGCACGCTGTCATCGGCCTGAAACGCGTCGAGGATCTGGCTCAGCCCCTCCCACATCGCAACCGACATTGCATTGCGCTTCTCCGGCTGGTTGAACGTGATCAACCCGACGCCGTCATCAATCTCGGCCAACATTTTCCCGTCAGCGTAGCGTGTCGTCATTCGCTTGTTCCTCCCCACTCGTGGCACCATGTTCAAACGGATCACGGTCCACCTCAACCCCCTCGCCGGACGCCCCGGCCGCAGCCAGGAGCGATGATGTCAAGCTGGATCATGGGAGCTGTGGCCGTCCTGTTCTGGGCCGCTGCGATCTATTTCACCGCCCGCGACTTCAACCGCAACAGCCGGGGATCGCTGCGCCAGAAGACCGACCAGGCGATCAACGAAATGTGGGGCGCGCCAGAGGAGATTGCGGCGCGCGCCGTGGCCGAACCAAACAATGCAGCTGTCGCCATCCGCCACGCCGCAAATGCGCATGGCGACTGGCCGGAACTGGCGCGGCGCGGCGAGGACGTGGCCAAGCGCTTCCCCAAACTCCCACACGGCATGTTGATGCAGGTGCAGGCCCACCACGAACTGGGCGATATCGAAAAGGCCACGCGCCTGCTCGGCCGCACACGGCGGCGGTTTCCAGAAGACGGCCGAGCCATGGAGCTATCGATCGATCAGGCACTCGCGCGGAACGATTGGCCCAGCGTCATTGGCTATGCCTACAAGCTCCGCCGCCGCCATGGCACGCATCAATGGGCATTCATTCGTGAAATCGAGGCCCGCATTCAACTTGGGCAGGACAAGCGAGCGTTGGAAGTCCTCAAGCTGGCAAGACACGAGTTCGAACTACAGCCGAAAACCTACGATGAAATATGCGAGCATTACGATGCTGCATTCGCGAGCAAATACGGCACCACCCCGCTTGGCGAGAACACCGAGCCGGTGCAATAAACCGCGGGCCGGCCATTTCGCCGCAGAAGAGGAGCGACAGGGCCATGGACATCGCAACCGACGCTGATCTCGCACAGCAGTTCCGCGCCGCCATGCGCAGGCTTGCCGCCACCGTCACGGTCGTGACCACCCGCGAAGGTGACGAGCATCATGGCATGGCCGCCACCGCCGTCACCTCGCTGTCGGTTGATCCGCCATCGCTGCTGGTCTGCGTCAACCAATCCGCCTCGATGCATGATATCGTGCATCGGCGTCAGGCGTTCTGCATCAACATCCTCGGCCAGCAGCACGGCCCATTATGCGAGGCATTCGGCGGTAAACTCGCCGGTGCCGAACGCTTCAAGGTCGGCGACTGGGCAGAGGATGATGGCGGACTGCGTTACCTCACCGATGCACCGGCCAACATCTTTTGCGTAATGGAGCAGCACCACCGCTACGCCACCCACACCATCTTCATCGGCCGCGTGCAGCGTATCCGCCTCGCCGATCAAAGCGACCCGCTGCTCTACTACGCCGGTGGCATCGGACGCTTCATGCCGACTTGATATATATTTTTGAGATTATCTAAATTTTAAGATTGTATGTCACGTGACATGGCGCTAGAACCAAATTCTCAAAATTGAGATTTTGGAAAGCTCTCAGTCATGATCCTTCGCACCGCTCCCGTATCCTTGTTCACCGCCGCGCTGTTTGCCGGATGCGCGGTGGTTGGCTTGTCGAATGCCGCCAATGCCAGCCTCGTCGCCGCCAACATCTCCGTCACGGAGAACGCCGTGGCACTGCCGGACGCCGCCAACCTATCGCCACTCGCGCTGCCCTTGACGGATTTGGGCACCTCCGCAACCCGGATTGGGGGGGTCAGCTTCAACTTCCAGGTCATGGCCGTCCAAGGCGGCATCGTGCAGGGAGACCTGGTCAACCAGTATGCCGCGCCCATCGTCGATGCCAAAGGCAACACCTATGAGGGTGCGTATTTCTCGACCGGCCTGGGCAGCATCACGCTCAGCTTCGACCAGTCGCAGAGTGAGATCGGCCTGCTTTGGGGCTCGGTTGATCCCGGCAACTCCATCACGCTCTACAACGGCACCACATTCGTGGGTGAACTCACCGGGGCCCAGGTGGTCGCCGATGCCAGCACCGCCATCACGCATGACAACAGCGAATACGTCACGATTGCAACCGACACCCCCTTCGACACCGTGGTGCTCGCCAGCAGCGAGATCTCGTTCGAGTCTGTGGTCTATACGCAAAATGCGACACTGCCGCCGCTTTCTATCGTAAGTGCTGATGTGCCGGAACCGGCCAGCCTATCGATTTTCGGCGTTGGCACGCTGGCATTGACGGCGATGAAGCGCCGCCGCCGTCTCACACGCCAGGCAGGCTGACAGACCGACTTTCGCGTCTCAACCGGGTGGTGCCAGCAACACCTGGTTGATCGACGAAAGCCTCGCCCATGTCTCGGTCCAGGCCCGACGGAATAGGTCGGGCCTTGTGCCGCTGCGCTCAAGATCAGCGCCAATCTCCGCCACCGTGCGCACCCCGTCGATCCGCCGCAGGATCGGCCCAGCGAGCGACGGCACCGCCACAGGTGCCGCCAAGCCGTGAAAATTGAACTCGATCACCCCGTCAGCACGGATGGCAGAGGCGAGATCAGGCCCGCTCATCTCCCGCGCCACCGGCACCGCGTCATCAGCCATTGCGTCGGCCATCGAAACCGACTCATCGGCGCGGCGAACATAGGCGACATGCGTGCTGATATTCCCGCTCAACGCCTCAGCCAGCGCTGCCCGTGCAATCGGGTCCATTGCCGAAGCCAAGGCGCGCAGCCGGACATCTGGCATGTACGTCGCCGGATCATATCGCAGCGGCTCGATCAAACACGCAATGGCAAGCCCCGCCTGCGCCAGCAACGCGGCAAAGCTCGTCACGTCATACGCGCGATCGCGCGGGTTCAGCAGCAGATCATACAACCCCGCATCACCGCCTGTGCTATGATCAGCGAAATTGCCGTTCGCCCGCAGCCACGCCGTCGCGGGTAAATTGCGCATCACCCGCCGCGCCACATCCAGCCGAGCCGCAGGCGGTTCAGTGGCGGGAGCCAGCATCCGAAGCGCATCCTGCAGCATATAAACGCCGGTCCGGCCATGCGGCGCGTACACCATCAATCCCATGCCACCGCCGGGAGCGAGAGCCGAAAGCAACGCCTGCAAACCCTCCGCGGGCTCAGGCAGATGATGCAACACGCCGCAGCAATCAATGTAGTCGAACGGCCCGATCCCCAGCTTCGGCAGGTCAAGCAGCGAACCAATGCGAAAATCAACGTTGGTCAATCCCCGCGCCTCCGCCCGGCTGCGCGCGATGGCAAGTGCCGCTTCCGAGCGATCAAGATACGTCACATGCCCCGGCCGCCCCGAAGCTGCCAGCTGCGCTGCGAGCATGATCGTGCCATCGCCCGTCCCGCCACCAGCCACAAGCGCCCGCAAAGGCTCGTTTTTCGGCCGTTGTGACCCAAACACCCAGTGATCGATCTCACGCAGGTGGCTGGGCGAGCCGATGATCAGGCGTTTGCCCTCATCGCGCGGGTGGCGCTCGGGGTAGGGGAATGCCTCATATTGGGCGGCGAGCTGGGCGTCGGTTGCGTCTGTCATGCACTCGGCATAGAGCATCTTTATGTCAGTTGCCAAAACCCGCGGCTATTTCGGCATTGGCGTCGAGGGTGTGTCGAAATCCGCCAATGTCGGAGCGCTCCTGCGCACCGCGCACGCCTTTGGCGCATCGTTCTGTTTCACGTTGAATGCCGGGTTTGACGCCCGAGCCGCGCGCGCCGCCGACACGTCTGACACCGCAGGCCACGTCCCGCTTTGGCGCTTCGAGTCGCTGGAGGTGATGCACCTGCCCGATGGCTGCCAACTCGTCGGCATCGAAATCACCGACGACGCTGCCGAGCTCCCATCGTTTCGCCATCCGCTGAATGCCGCCTATATTCTAGGCCCGGAACGCTCCAGCCTGTCCCCCGCCGTGCTCGCAAAATGTCGGCATGTGGTGAAAATCCCCACCAAATTCTCGCTCAATCTCTCCGTGGCCGGGGCGCTTGTGCTCTATGACCGCCTCATCCAAACCGGCCGTTTTGCCGACCGCCCGGTGATGGCCGGCGGCGGCGGTGATGCGCCAGAGACAAGTGGCCACGGCCATCCCAGATTCCGCCGCAATCCACCGGTATGGGTCAAAGACGGCGTGAAGCCGGTGGATGGACATGAGACATGAACAAACCGCGCTTGTTTGATCCCGCGATGAACCGTATCTGACGCAGATGCGCGCACTCCAAGCCTTTCTCCTTATCGCAGCCAGCCTGCTCTCAAGCCAGGCCCATGCCGACAACAAGCCAGCGGCAAAGCCGGCCAAGGCCCCGTCTGTCAGCAACACGCCCAAGCTCGTCGGCAAGTATGACGACTGGAAGGTCGCAACCCACGTCGAAGCAGGGCAGCTCGTCTGCTACATGCTCACCCAGGCCAGTTCCTCCGTGCCGCCTGTTTCGGGTCGTGGTGACGTCACACTCACCGTCACCCAGCGCCCAGGTGCCACGCGTGATGCCGTGGCCATCAGCACCGGCATCGCCTATCCGCCGAACGCCAGCGTCGCGGTTCAGGCAGACACCAACGCGTTCGAGTTCTACACCGCCGCCCGCTCCGCCTTCTCGCGTGACGGCCATGCCAGCGTTGTGGCGTTCCAAAAGGCCAAGCAGGTGCTGGCCCGCTCGCCCAATCCCAAGGGCGGCACCGTGACGGATCAGTTCAGCCTCAAGGGCTTCAACCCCGCCTACACCGCGATGAACAAGGCGTGTCCCGCGAAATGAGCGCGGGCCAAATCAGCGCAGAACTGACCGAAGCCGAACGCGTTCGCATCCTCGCCAAAACCGCGCGCTTCAACCCGCCCGAGGTGCAGACGGCCGACGGCAGGCGTGAACTCGTGGGCCTGGACCGCGCCGAGATCACCGCCGAGCTTGCGGCGATTGGCGAGCCCGCGTTTCGCGCCAAGCAGCTCTGGCATTGGATCTATCACCAGGGCGTGACGGATTTCAGCGTGATGTCGTCCATCGCGCGGCCATTGCAGGAGAAGCTCGCCGAGCGTTTTGTCATCGGCCGCCCTGTCGCATCGGTTGTGCAGACCAGCACTGACGAAACCCGCAAATTTCTGTTCCGCTTTCGCGACGGCCAGGAAGCCGAGACGGTCTACATCCCTGATCGCGTGGCCGATCGCGGGGCGGTGTGCATCTCGTCACAAGTCGGCTGCACGCTGTCTTGCCGCTTCTGCCACACCGGCACGCAAACCCTCGTCCGCAATCTGGGCGCCGCGGAAATCGTGGGCCAGTTCATGGCCGCGCGTGACAGCTACGGCGAATGGCCCAGCCCGCACGGCGAAACCCCGCGCCTGCTTTCCACCATCGTGCTGATGGGCATGGGCGAGCCGCTGTATAATTACGACAACGTCGCCAAGGCGATGAAGATCTGCATGGACGGCGAGGGCATCGGGCTGTCACGCCGCCGCATCACGCTTTCCACGTCCGGCGTTGTGCCGATGATGGATCGCTGCGGCGAGGAACTGGCCGTCAACCTCGCTGTTTCGCTGCACGCCGTGCGCGACGATTTGCGCGACGAGATTGTGCCGCTGAACCGCAAATACCCCATCAAAGAGCTGATTGCCGCTTGCCGTCGCTACCCCGCCGCCAGCAATGCGCGCCGCATCACCTTCGAATACGTCATGCTCAAGGGCGTCAACGACAGCGAAGCCGATGCGCATGAGCTGATCCGCCTGATCGCCGGCATTCCTGCCAAGGTGAACCTGATCCCGTTCAACCCCTGGCCCGGCAGCCCGTATGAGACGAGCACGCAGGACAGCATCAACCGCTTTGCCGAGATTGTGATGGATGCCGGATTCAGCAGCCCGGTGCGTCAGCCAAGAGGCCGCGATATTCTGGCGGCATGCGGACAGTTAAAGACCGAAAGTCGGCGTTAATAATGCATGATATCAGCGGTTTACGCTGGTATTTGGAATTCGGAGCGGTTCAGGATGCGCCATGCGCACATTCCTCACCCTAGTCTGCCTCCTCCTCCCGCTTCAGGCCCACGCCGGAGAGCTGAAGCTCGCCAATTGGGACCTCAGTTGGCTCTCCACCCGGCAGGACCAGCTGCCCGGCAATGTTCGCGCCAAGCGACCCGAAGACATCGCAACCCTGCGCCGTTACGCGCAGCAGCTTGATGCCGATGTGGTGGCGTTCACGGAGGTGGACGGGCCGGAGATCGCAGCCCAGGTGTTCCCAGCCGAGACCTACGCCATCCACATCACCAATGACGACGTCGTGCTCCGCCTGGGCTTCGCCGTCCGCCGCACCATAGCCTTCACTGCCAATCCAGACGTAGACGGGCTCGATCTCTACAAAAACGCCCGCTACCACCTGCGCCGCGGTGCCGACATCACGCTCAACCTGCCAGACGGCCATCTCCGCCTTCTCGCCGTGCATCTGAAAGCCGGATGCCGCGAGGGACCTGTCATCGGCAGCGCCGAGCCCGCCTGCCAGACCCTCGCCCGCCAACTGCCCTTCCTGCAAAGCTGGATCGCCGACCGGGAGCGTGAGGGCGCGCCCTATGTCATGATGGGCGATTTCAGTCGCCTGCTGACACCGGCAGACGACGTCCTCAAGGCGCTGCAAACCACCGCCCCACTCACAGTCGCTGAAACCGGCCAAAACTCCCCCTGCTGGGGTGGAGCCCCGTTCCTCGACCACATCCTCGCCGGCGGCCCCACCCGCGAGTGGCTCAAGCCGGAAACCCTGCGCGTGCTGGTCTACAAGGAGACCGAGGCCGCAATGAAGCCGCGCTTGTCTAACCGCTGTCCGGTGTCGGTGCGGCTAAAATGGGCGGGGTGAGCCGCAGAACTTAGGCTAAGCACACATGGCAAAAATGTTTACTTTCATTTGAAATTCTGATACTCGACAAAACGTGACGGGAGCTTTGAGGTGGGCTATGTCTGATAAAAAAGACGGTCATACGTATTTGAAAAAAATTATTGATGCTAGCAACAGAGTGAGCCGTGACACTGATGTTAGCTCAAAGATGGTGGATAGCGGCTCTTCACATGGCCGCGTGCCGCCCATCGACCTGAAACCAAGGGTTGGCGGAACGTCGGCCCAGCCTCCGCAGCAACCAATAAAGCCAGAGCGCGGCGCACCGGACGATAAGTCCTGAGCCAAAATGGCCAATGAATTCTTCGATCAGTTCGTCGATGACCTGACGGCGCTGGAGCAGCGCATTGCAGAGTTTTCAGTGTCGTCCAATGCTGACGGCAAAAGTAACACCAAAGACGCACTAAAAATCATCAAGTTTGATGCCAACACCGAATTAAAGGCTGCTGCAGGCAACGTTGCCGCCATGTCACCCGGTCCCGAGCGAGAAGACGCTGCGTGCAATGCGTTGCGCAACATGTATCGCGTCTTTGGCTTTTTTCAAAGCGAGGTCGTTCGTCTCAATGAAAGGCCGTTTGACATCAAGGAAAAGCTCCGTCACCCAGGTGCCCGGATTTGTGATTTTACCATCCTTGTAAATGAAACACCGCTGCCTTCGTCGACAGGCGAACTGAAGATGCAGATCGACGCTGTGTGTTCGACGGTGAAATCCGTTATGGCAGACCGCCGCAGCCGAATAGGCTATCGAAACATCATCGAGCGCACGGACGCGGTGAACATTGCCGAAGAAGATTACATGGAGGAGCTTGTTGGCATCGCAAAGGTTGGTCTGTTGACAACAGAGCCGACCCGCGTTGCCTTTGCAAGGTCTGACCTCGAACGCTTCAAGTTATATTTTACTATTCGTGAAGCAGGTATTGTAAAAAACGCCTATTTTGATGATTTATTCAGATGGTGTGGATTGTGTTCTTTCTTATTTATCATGCTTTATATTATTTCCCGAACACAAGTTTTTGTCCCATTATTGATTCCTATTGCTATCCACGGAAGCCTGACAGAATTTTTGTATGACACCCGTAATTTCCACCTGTTTGCGGCAGGTGCGGCGATTGGAACGTGGCTATCGTTCTCGTTGCGACGCCCTGAGATGAAATTCGAAGACCTCGCCGTCCTCGAACCAGACCGCCTGACGCCTCGCGCCCGAGTCTCGTATACGGTGGGCCTTGCAGGTTTTGTGGCGCTACTGCTGTTCAGTGGGGCTGTGGTCGTGGGCATTGGAGACGTCAAAGGCGAGGCGGCGCTGCACAGCCATGGCTCGTGGTCGCTGATGCTAGGCCTGCTCGCGGGCATCGCCGAACGCGCGCTCGGCAAGGGCGTGCAAGACCGCAGTGACGCGCTGGCGGCGGCCATCGGCGGTTCAGGCCAGGGCAAAACGGGCAAGGCCTGAGCGCGCGGCTTGCGCTTGTCCGTCAACCTCGTTTTGATGCCGCTCCCGTTTCAGGAGCCCAACGTATGTCCCTCACCGTTCTCGTCACCGGTGCCAGCGCCGGATTTGGCATGGCAATCACCCGCCGGATGGTGGCAGACGGCCATCGCGTCATCGCCACCGCGCGGCGGGCCGACAAATTGGCGGCGCTGGTGGCGGAACTGGGCGCGGACCGCGTGCTCGCCCACACGCTCGACGTCACTGACAAAGCAGCCGTGGCCGCCCTGCCCGCAAGCCTGCCGGAGGCGTGGCGGGAGATTGATGTGCTGGTCAACAACGCAGGGCTCGCACAGGGCCTCTCCCCCGCATGGGAGGCCGATATGGCGGACTGGGACCGCATGGTGGACACCAACGTCACCGGCCTGATGCACGTCACCCGCGCCATCCTGCCCGGCATGGTGGCGCGTGATCGCGGCATCGTCATCAACCTGTCGAGCACAGCAGCGCTCTATGCCTATCCCGGCGGGCACGTGTATGGCGCGTCCAAGGCCTTCGTGACCCAGTTCAGCCTGAATTTGCGCGCCGATCTCGTCGGCACCGGCGTGCGCGTGACCGATCTCGAACCCGGCCTTGTCGGCGGCACCGAGTTCAGCACCACGCGCTTTCATGGTGACAGCACGCGGGCGGCGTCGGTCTATGCCGGCACCACGCCACTCACGGCGGAGGACATTGCCGAGGCCGTCGCCTGGGTCGTGGCCCTGCCGCCGCACGTCAACATCAACCGGATGGAGATGATGCCCACTTGCCAGGCCTTCGCGCCGTTGGCGATCAAGCGGCGCACGTGACAGCCGTATTGCAATCACGCGCCCGCAGACCGTAGGGTTTTGCTGCATCGCCAAAGGACGGCCCTTCCATGTCCGCCACCACCACGCACGCCTCCGCCTGCCCGCATGATTGCCCCTCCACCTGCGCGCTGGAGATCGAGGTGCGGGATGGCCGCGTGGGGGCGTTTCATGGGGCGGCCTCGAACAGCTACACGCAGGGCGTCATTTGCGCGAAGGTGGCGCGTTATGCGGAGCGGGTGCATCACGCCGAGCGCCTGACGCAGCCGCTGCTGCGCACCGGCCCGAAAGGCTCCGGCCAGTTCCGCGAGATCAGCTGGGATGAGGCGGTGGATCGCGTGGCCGAGAACTTCGCCACCAACACCGAAAAGCACGGCGCGGAGTCGATCTGGCCCTATTACTTCGCGGGGACCATGGGGCTGGTGCAGCGTGATGGCATTCACCGCCTGCGCCACGTGATGAAATATTCGCGCCAAACCAGCACCATCTGCACCACCGCCGTACACACGGGCTGGTCCGCAGGCGTGGGGACGGTCACGGGGCCTGACCCGCGTGAGATGGCGCAATCCGACCTCATCGTCATCTGGGGCGGCAATCCGGTGAACACGCAGGTGAACGTGATGACGCACGTCGCACGCGCCCGCAAAACCCGTGGGGCGAAGCTCGTCGTCATCGACCCCTACCGCACCGGCACCGCGCAGCAGGCGGACATGCATCTCGCCCCTCGGCCGGGCACAGACGCGGCGCTGGCATGTGCGGTGATGCACATCGCCTTCCGCGATGGCAGGGCAGATCGCGCCTATATGGCAGCCCATAGCGACAAGCCTGCCGAGTTGGAGGCCCATGTCGCCACACGCGGGCCGGAATGGGCGTCCGCGATCACTGGGCTGTCGGTCACGGAAATCGAGGCCTTCGCGGCGCTCTACACCACCACCAAGCGCGCCTATATCCGTGTCGGCTACGGCTTCTCGCGCAGCCGCAACGGCAGCATCAATGTCCATGCCGTCACCTGCCTGCCCACCGTCACCGGGGCCTGGCAGCATGAGGGTGGCGGTGCGTTCTGGAACAATCGCAGTATTTATCACATCGATAAAACCCTCATTGAGGGCCTGGACGCGCTCGATACAAGCATCCGCAGCATCGACATGAGCCGCATCGGGGCGGCGCTGACCGGGGAGGCGGAGGCGCTGTGCGGCGGCGGCCCCGTGCGCGCTTTGCTGATCCAGAACACCAACCCCGTCGTCGTCGCCCCCGCCAGCCACAAAGTTCGTCGTGGCTTCATGCGTGAGGATCTGTTCGTGGCCGTGCATGAGCACTTTATGACCGACACCGCCAAGCTGGCCGACATCGTGCTGCCCGCCACCATGTTCGTCGAGCATGACGATGTGTATCAGGCCGGTGGTCACAGCCATCTGCAACTCGGCCCCAAGCTGGTCGAGCCGCCCGGTGCCTGCCGCTCCAACCACGAATTGCTGCAAGACCTCGCCATGCGCCTCGGGGCCAAGCATCACGGCTTTGACATCACAGCGCGCGAAATGGTCGATGAAACCCTGCGCGCGTCGGGCTGGCCGGGTTTTGACGAACTCAAGGAAAGCCGCTGGGTCGATGCGCAGCCGGATTTCGACACATCGCACTTCCTGCGCGGCTTCGGCTTCCCCGACGGCAAATTCCGCTTCGCCGCCGATTGGGCAGCACTCGGTCCGCATCATCACGGCCTGCCCTGCCTGCCCGACCACTCAGGCGTGATCGACAATGCGGGCCAGGATCACCCGTTCCGGCTCGTCACCGCGCCCTCGCGCTCCTTCCTCAACACGACATTCACCGAAAGCGAGAAGGGCCGCGCCCGCGAATTCCGTCCCACCGCCCTGCTGCACGCCGACGATGCAAAGGCGCTGGGTGTTGCCGACGGGGATCGCGTCCGCCTCGGCAACGCGCAGGGTGACGTTGTGGTTCATGCCAAGATTGCGGAGGGCAGCAAGCCCGGCGTTGTCATCGTGGAAGGCATCTGGCTGCCGAACGCCTTCGAAGGCGGCGTCGGCATCAACGTGCTGGTGAGTGACGAACCTGCCAAACCCGCCGGTGGTGCCGTCTTCCACGACACCGCCATCTGGGTCCGCCCGATGGCCGCCGAAATGGCGCTGGCGGCGGATTAGAGCACGTTGCGACCAGATGGAATCATCTGGTCGAAACGTGCTCTAGAAATGTCTGATTCTAGAGCAACTTAGCCGCGATCATATTGAACCGAACCGGTTCAATATGATCGGGCGTTGCTTGTCTTATGACCTTCCTGCCCTGTTGAGCGAAGATGGGGTGCCGCCGACGAGGTGCGAACTCGTCGGCGGCGGGAGGGGACGGGTCGGGATTATGC
The DNA here is from genome assembly GCA_903823665.1 of uncultured Rhodospirillales bacterium. GTDB lineage: Bacteria > Pseudomonadota > Alphaproteobacteria > Acetobacterales > Acetobacteraceae > CAIQQQ01. The sequence goes on along the minus strand of CAIJTR010000198.1, from coordinate 1,079 downwards.
TGGCCGTTATGGGCCGAGCTAGAGTGTGACCGCCCCTCTCTTTTCCTTGTGGCCTGCACGGATACCCGGGCGTCGTGGCCCGGATGACAAGCAAAGGACCTGGAAAAGATGGATACGATCATAGCCCAAACTGTCGGCGTCGACATCTCCAAAGACATGCTCGACGTCCACCTCTACCCTGACAATCTGGCGCGCCGGTTCACCAACGACAGCAAAGGCTTCACAGCCCTGATCGACTGGCTTGCCCAGCAGCACAAAGCTCAACGCCTCATCTTTGAACCCACCGGTGCCTATCACCACGCCTTCGAACGACGCCTCGGGCAAACCGGGCTGCCGATGATCAAGGTCAATCCGCTTCAGGCGCGGCGTTTTGCCGAAGCGATTGGAAGCAGGGCCAAGACCGATGCCGTCGACGCCGCCATGCTGGCCCGCTTCGGAGCACTGGGCGAACTCCAGGCACGCCCCCCTGTTAGCCAATCTTTGGATGACCTCAAGGAGCTACTCGTGGCCCGGCGCGCCCTGATCAAGGATCGCACGGCCGCCACCAACCGCGACCATGTTTCACGCGCCCCGTTGCTCAAGCGGCTCGCAAACCAGCGATTGCGGCAGATCGAGCGGCAGCTCGAGGCCATCGATGCCGCGATGCAGAGCCTCTGCCAGGCAGACACTGACCTGAAAGCACGGTTGGCCATCCTCGTCAGCATCCCAGGCATCGGCAATGCCACCGCCTTGGCATTGCTTATCGAGATGCCGGAGCTCGGCACAATCGAAAACAAGTGCGTTGCCAGTCTCGCGGGCCTGGCCCCGATCGCCAGGGACTCTGGCCAGACGCGCGGGAAGCGCTTTATCCGCGGCGGACGCGCGCACTTGCGACAGGCACTCTACATGCCGGCTTTGGTCGCAGTCCGCTTCAACGCGGCGATGAAACAGAAATACGAAGCCTTCGTCGCAGCCGGCAAACCCAAAAAAATCGCCATCGTCGCTGTCATGCGAAAGCTTATCGTGCTCGCCAACGCGTTGCTCAGGGACCACCGCCACTGGACACCGAATAACGCTTGATCAAGACGGATACTCTAGCG